>CANIXX010000093.1 GCA_947471115.1 Opitutaceae bacterium
AGGCTACCTGATCACGCGGGAGTTGGCGTGCTGTGGCGGACTGCAACGGTGAGGGGCTCGGCATTTCGGCGTAGTGGGCGCTTTCGTCCTTGCGCCGCCTGCCCGCCGTTGCGCTTATCGCTTTTTCTTTAAAGCCATGGTCTCTCCCGAAACATTCAACCACATCGAAAACATCAAGAAGCGCGCAGGGCATCTATGGAGGTTTCTTTGACTGCGAACAAAAGCTTCGCGAAATAGAGGCCCTCGAAGCCCAAATGGGCGATCCCACCTTCTGGGATAACAACGAGCGCGCCCAAAAACACATCGGCAAGGTCAACGCCCTCAAACGCGCCGTCCTTCCCGTGGTCGATTTCCGCAAACGAGTCGCCGACATCGACGTGATGCTGGAGCTCATCGACGCCGGCTCGCCTGACGAAAAGGACGAATTTGGGGCAGAACTTACCACTCAGGTTGACGCCATGCTTCCCGAACTCGACAAAATCGAGATCGGGGCGTTCCTCACCGGCCAGTTCGATCGCAACAACGCGATCTTCTCGATTCAGGCCGGCGCTGGCGGCACCGAGTCCAACGATTGGGCGGACATTCTTTACCGCATGTACAACCGCTGGGCCGAGCGCCGGGGCTTCGATGTCGAGCTCATGGATGTGCAACCCGGTGACACAGCGGGCATTTCCAAAGCGACTATCCTCATCAAAGGTGAAAACGCCTACGGTTACTGCAAGGCCGAGCGCGGGGTTCACCGGCTGGTGCGCATCTCGCCGTTCGACTCCAACGCCCGCCGCCACACCTCGTTTTGCGCGGTGGACGTGGTCTCGGAGATCACCGACGAGATCAAGATCGACATTCCCGAGAGCGAGCTGCGCATCGACGTTTACCGTTCCTCAGGCAAGGGCGGTCAGGGGGTTAACACGACCGACTCGGCTGTGCGCATCACGCACATTCCGACCAACACGGTGGTGGTTTGCCAAAACGAACGCTCGCAGATCAAGAACAAGGCCGCCGCGATGAACGTGCTGAAATCCCGCCTCTATGAAAAGAAGCAGGACGAGCAGCGCGCAGAGATGGATAAATTCTATGGCGACAAGGGCGAGATCGGTTTCGGCGCCCAGATCCGCAGTTACGTGCTTCAGCCTTATCAGATGGTGAAGGACTTACGCACGGGAGTGTCCACGTCTGACACCCAAGGCGTGTTGGATGGCGATATCGACCGGTTTATTACCGGGTGGTTGCGGGCCGGCTGTCCGCGCCACCGCAATAAGGATATCCAGATCGACGACGAGTGATCTCCGCCGGTTCGGCCGTTTGCTGGTAAGTGCGCAACTCACTACCGGCGGCGGGGGCGGCTCAGGGGATTCGTTCTCAGCCTCCGACGTAGGGCGGTGCTTTAGCCCGCCGCCGTTAGCATGGGTATTGAGCTGCGGGCTGAGGCACCGCACTACATGCCGATAACAAGCGAGAACGATTCCCCCCCCCCTCGCGGGCCGGCCACGTCAGCGGAGAATGCGTTTGCATCACATGGGGGGGGCGCGGAGTCTGCGCGAACTATGAGTTTGTTTGAAATTAAAGCCGAGATTTCCCCCCAAGCGGTCGATGCCATCGACGAGGTGTTTCAGGAGCTTGGGATCGAGGGCTGGAGCCTGCTGCAAGACGTTATCGTCCAACGGGCCTGGATCGTGGGCATTTTTGCCGACTCCGTCGCGGGTCGGGCACAGTGGGCGGAGTTGGTGCCGCTCGTCTCAGGTTTTGGCGCGCTTGCGGAGCCGGAATTCCGCGAGTTGGCCGATCAGGACTGGCGCGACAGTTACAAGGCTCATTTTAAGGCGTCTCAGTTTGGCCGCCTGCATTGGGTTCCCGTCTGGGAGCGTGCGACCTTTCAAATGGCTGATCGTGAAGTGGTTATCTGGCTTGATCCGGGTTTGGCTTTCGGCACCGGCAATCACGAGACGACCCGGTTGTGCTGCGAGCGACTCGTCGTTCTGGCCGATCAAGCCGGCGCGAGCGTGGGTGAGTTGCGGGTCATTGATGCTGGATGCGGTTCGGGGATTCTCGCCCTGTCGGCCGCCAAACTCGGATTTGGCCGTATCGTGGGTTTTGACAATGACGCCGAGGCGGTCCGCGTGAGTGAAGAGAACGCAGCCATGAACGAACTGACCGGCGCAGTGGGCTTTTTTACCGGCGACTTGGTCAGCGGCTTGAGCGGTGGTCGCCAAGCCGAGGTGGTTTTGGCGAACATTCAGGCCGACGTGCTCATGCGCTTCGCAAACGAGTTGGTTGGAGCGGTGGCCCCCGGCGGGGCGTTGGTCTTGAGCGGGATTTTGGCCATCGAATTGGAAAAGGTTCGAGCAGTGTTTGCGCAGACTGTGCCAACCTGGAAAATCGCCAGTCGCGTGATGGGGGAATGGAGCGATTTGGCGCTAACCCGTGTCGGTTAATCGGCGGATTTTGGCAGGGAACGGGATAAATGGGCGTTTCTTCACTGAAATGCCCATTTTTGTGGCGAAATTGGGCTGATTTTACAGGGAAAACAGATTTTCCCTTTAGGTGTTTTTATGGGGTTCATAGCCCAAGGCCGATTTTAGTGGACCTATGAAAACCCGTTAAAAAGAGGGGTGAGGGCCTGTTTTTAGGGTACTTTATGCGTAATTTGGGGTTTAAAATGAAGTATTGCACAAACCGGCCGGTTCCATTTCAAAGTGGCCGTTCAGGATAGAAAACGTCACCCGAATTTCACTTAACCAAAGCACACCTTGGACCTCAAACAGATCAAACAAATCATCGACCTCATGACGCGCTCCGAACTGACCGAATTCGCGGTCGAGGAAGAGGGCTTTAAGTTGAAGATCCGCCGGGGTGCCAATGGGCTACCGGTGGTCAGCAGCAGCCGTGGATCCGACGCTTCGGTTACTCAAGCGGTTTACTCCGCTCCCTCTCCAGCTCCTGCTCCCGCCGCTGCCCCGGCTCCGGCTCCGGCCCCTGCCGCCGCGCCGGTCGCCGCTTCTGATGATGCTAGCATCGTTTACATTAAGTCGCCTATGGTCGGCACGTTCTACCGCTCCGGCTCGCCTGAAAGTAAGCCCTACGCTGAAAACAGCACTAAGGTCGTTGAAAATTCGGTGGTTTGCATCATCGAAGCGATGAAGATCATGAACGAGATCCAGTCCGAGGTGAAGGGTGTTGTCGTCGAAGTCCTCGTCGAGAATGGCCAGCCCGTCGAATACGGCCAGAAGCTCTTCAAGGTTAAGAACGCCTGAGTTTCGTCGTTGTCCCGCCACTATCCGAACCGCTGATCGTGACTGACTTCGCCGATTAAAATTGGCGCATTTTGGTGCGAATCAGCGGTTTATTTATTACCCACATTTCTGATGATCCAAAAAATCCTCATCGCTAATCGCGGTGAAATCGCCCTCCGCATTGTTCGCGCTTGTCGCGAGCTCGGTATTAAGACCCTCGCCGTTTACTCCGAGGCCGACGTGCAATCCCTGCACGTCCAGCTGGCGGACGAGGCGATCTGCATTGGCGGTCCGCGCGGCGCGGACAGCTATTTGCGTGCGGACCGAATCATTGCCGCCGCCGAGATTGCCGATGTGGATGCGATTCACCCGGGTTACGGCTTTTTATCGGAAAACGCCAAGTTCGCTCAACAGTGCGAATCGTGTAACATCAAGTTCATCGGACCTAAGTCGAAGACCATCTCGATGATGGGTGACAAGGCCGTGGCCAAGGACACGGTTAAAAAAGCAGGTGTTCCCACAGTTCCCGGCTCGGATGGACCGGTCGATAACGAGACCGAGGCGGTCAAGGTTGCGCGCCGGATTGGTTATCCGGTGATAATCAAGGCGGTCGCCGGCGGCGGCGGTCGCGGTATGCGTATTGCCCACAATGACATATCCTTCGCCAAGGAGTACCATGTCGCCCGCAACGAAGCCGAAAAGGCCTTCGGCAACGGTTCGGTTTACATCGAGCGTTACATCGAAAAGCCCCGCCACATCGAGTTCCAGATTTTGGCCGACAGTCATGGCAAGGTGCTGCACCTGGGCGAGCGCGATTGCTCGATTCAGCGCCGGCACCAAAAGCTCATCGAAGAGTCCCCGTCCCCGTTCCTGACGCCCGACTTACGTAAAAAGATGGCCAAGTGCGCCGTAAAAGCCGCTGAGGCAGCTGAATACGAGAATGCCGGTACCATCGAGTTTCTCGTCGATGCCAAGGGTAACTTTTACTTCATCGAGATGAACACCCGCATTCAGGTGGAGCATCCGGTGACCGAGGAGTGCACCGGTATCGACCTCATCAAGCAGCAGATCCTGGTGGCCAACGGTGAGAAAATCGCTTTCGACCAAGCAGATATCAAATTTGAAAAGCACGCCATCGAGTGCCGTATCAATGCTGAAGATCCGGCGCGTAACTTCGTGCCATCGCCAGGTACTATCGGCCTATATTACGCCCCTGGTGGTCACGGCGTACGCGTCGATTCGCATGCTTACTCGGGCTACAACATCCCGCCCTATTATGACTCGATGATAGGTAAGCTCATCTGCTACGGCCGGGATCGCCCGACTGCGATTCAGCGCACCTACCGCGCCCTCAGCGAATACCTCATCCGTGGTGTCAAAACCACCATCCCGCTCCATAAGGCGATCATGTGCGACCCGACCTTCATCGAGGGTAAGGCGACCACCGCCTACATGGAGGACTTCTTCGCCCGCACCCCCACCGACTTGTTCACCTGATAACGGGCTGGGCATGGGTCGGTTTCGCTCCCGCCAGGTGCACCCTGTTGCGGGAGTTTTTTTTGAAGCAAGTCCCTGGCCGACCTTGCCTCCTCAGCGTGAAAGAGCTTTTAAGTTATTAATATCATGCAATCCTCCGAGTTCATTCCAACGTCCCGCTTCGACGACCAGCCGGAGCTCGGCGAGATTAAGATCAACCACAATGTAGTCGCCAGCATCGTTAGGCTCGCGGCCCTCCAGGTTCCCGGGGTTGCCGGGGTGGGCGGCGGTATCGTCGATGGCTTGAGCGAGCTTTTTAGTAAACGTCGTGAGTCTGACCATCGTGGCGTCCGGGTGAGCGAGACCGACTCCGACACCTACGCGATCGAGCTGCGGGTGATTATCAAGTACGGCACGGAAATCGCCAAAACTGCCTACGACGTCCAGGTTGCGGTACGCAAACAGGTGATCGCGATGACCGAGAAAAACGTCGCTAAGGTCGATGTCATCATCGAAGGAGTGCGCCTTCCGCATGATCCGGCTGAGGCCGCCGACAAGACCGAGGACCTGTGGCCTGAGGCTCCGGCGACCGACTAAGCTGCGGTTTTTTTGCGATGATCCCCGTTGAGCTTTTCGATTTCACGGCCACGCAGTACGTGCTCATTTGGAGCGCGTTGTCGTTGTTGGTCTTGTTGCTTTGCCTGCGCCCGCCAGCCTCGTTGAAGCTGGTCGCCAACGAGCAAGGTGAGCTGCGGATATCCCGACGCGCCTTACATCGACTGATCGAAACGTGCTGCGAGCAACTTCGGGGTGTGGCCACGGCGCGTGCAACGGTGGGGCGTCGAGGAGGTAAGTTTACCGTAACGCTGCGCCTGACAGTGCGGCCGAACGCCAAACTCGACGCCATTCAAGGTTACCTTACGCAAGAGTTGGCGGAAGTTTTCAGGGAAAATCTCGGCGTTGGCGAAATCGGTCGCGTGAAAGTCAAGGTGGTTGGCATCACGCGTGATCCGGCGGCCTTTTAGTAGCTGGGTGTGCTTACGCCAGTGCCAGTGATTTGGTGCGGTCGCCGGGAATCGAACCCGGGACACCTACTTGGAAGGAAGGAGTTTTACCTCTAAACTACGACCGCAGTGATATCACTGTAGGAGTTTCCGCAGCAGTAGGCGTGCGGGTCAAGCCTTGGTTGGCGCGGATTAGGGATCGTTAAGTGTGAACTTTTTATGTGCTGCGGGGCGAAAATGAGTTGAGCTATACGTGGGCAGACGGCTAATTTGAAAACGCAATGGCATTCATTACGTCGGCACCTTCAGGGCAAAGTGAAAAAGCGGCACCTGCGGCTGGCGCAAGGGGGAAAAAGTTGGGCTTTCAGGCGTCACAGGCCCTCGCCAAGCAAAAGGCCTATGAAAAAAGTGCGATCAAGTATAAGTTGCCCCTCGGTGAACTGGCCGTCTTCACCCAGCAGTTGTCCTCGCTGTTAAACGCGGGTTTGCCGTTGGTGCAGTGCCTTGAGGCGCTGCAAGATCAGACCGAGGACCCAGTTTTTCGAATCGTCATCCGTGACGTACGCATGGATATTTCTTCGGGTAACTCCTTTTCTTCAGCGGTGAAGAAGTTTCCCCGTTCGTTCAACTCCTTGTTCACCTCAATGGTAGAGGCCGGTGAAGCGTCGGGTGCTCTGGCGGAAATTCTCAGTAAGGTGGCGATCTACTTTGAGTCCACGGTGAAGCTCACCAAAAAGGTCAAGTCGGCCATGACTTACCCGATCGCGGTGATCGGCTTGGCGGTCGCTTTGGTCAACGTCCTCCTGATTTTCGTGATTCCGGTGTTTGCGTCCATGTTTGCCGACTTCGGTTCCAAGCTGCCTGCGCCTACCCAAATGCTCATCGACTTGAGCGATTTCCTAAAGGCCAACTTCTTTTACATTTTGGTGGTAGCGGGTGCCGCTTACTGGGGTTTTAAAAAATTCATTTCCACGCCTCGCGGACGACGCTTGTGGCACGTGGGCCTGATGCGGGCACCGATTTTTGGGGGGCTGATTCACAAAATTGCGCTTTCCCGCTTTTGTCGCACGTACGCCACCCTGATGCGTTCAGGCGTGCCGATTTTACGGACGCTCGAAATCGTTTCGGCGGCCAGCGACAAGGTGCAAATCGAGGATGCCTGCATCGAGGTTGCCAAGCATGTTAGTCAGGGCGGCCAGGTCTCCGAGATATTGGCGATCAATCCGTTTTTCCCGCCCATGATGAAACACATGGTCAAGGCCGGTGAATCTACGGGCAACGTGGACGGCATGATGAACAAGATCGCGGATTTCTATGACATGGAGAGTGATGCCACCGTCGCCTCGCTGACCTCGCTGATTGAACCGCTCTTGATTGTTTTCCTCGGTGTTGTGGTGGGCGGAATCGTGATGGCCATGTTTTTGCCCATATTCAAACTGGGTGCGGTGGCGGGTGGCTTGGAATAAGTGCTATAACTTGCCTTCTGCGCTTTAATGGAAAAACTCGCGGTCTTTATTCATGTCCTCTGTTCTCATCGTCGACGACTTGCTCTCCATTCATGAAATGCTGGAGGCCGTGATTCAGCCCACTGGGTTTATCACTGCGTTTGCAACCGACGGAGAGAAGGCGTTGGCTCGCTATAAGGTAGAGCGGTTCGATCTGGTGTTGGCCGATATCGACATGAAGCCGATGGACGGCATCACGTTGCTGAAGCAACTGAAGGCCTACGATCCGAGTTCGGTCATAATCATCATGACTGCCTATGCGAGCACCGAAAGCGCGATTCAGGCACTCAAATTCGGGGCGTTCGACTATTTGCAGAAGCCGTTCCGGGTGGACGAATTGATAGCCACGCTCAAGCGCGGGATGGCGTTCCGTCAGATCACTGCCGAGCGAGCCAATGCATCAGCGGGTAGTCCCGTCAAGCCAGTGGATGTGGACCACCGCCTAATCGGGCAAGGTGCTTCAAATAAGCGGCTTATCCAGCAGGTGAAGAAGCTGTCGACGGTGCGTACGCCGGTTCTTTTGCAAGGTGAGGCCGGCACGGGGCGCACCACGGTGGCGGAAATACTGCACGCCGGTGGTGGTACGCCTGAAGCTCCCTTGGTGCGCATCGATTGCGCGCTGAGTTCGGCTGCGGAGTTACGTTCAGGCTTGCTCGGGAGTAATGGTGCCGGAGGCACCTGGGTAGATACCGCCCGAGGTGGGACGCTGTTGTTGCAAAATTTGCATGGGCTGGATCTTGCCACACAGCAGGAATTGGTGGGCGTATTGCGCAATACTTCGCATGGATTTCGGTTGATTTGCACAACCACCGAGGATCTCGATAAACTAACCGACGAGGGGCGTTTTAACGATGAGTTGTTCTACCGCGTCGCGTCACTACCGGTGGTGCTGACTCCGTTACGAGATCGTATTGAGGATGTGCCAGTACTGGTGAAGCATTTTTTGGGGACGGCATCCAACCCTTCCTTCGAGGCTAATCTGATAGAGTTTACGCCGGATGCACTCGAGGTATTACAAGCCTACCATTGGCCGGGCAATCTGTCCGAGTTGGGGCAGACGATCACCAAAATTGCCGCGACCACATCGGTTCGCATGGTGGGTGCCGAGCAATTGCCATTGCGTCTCAAGGAGGTCAAAGATTGGCCGGCGCTTGCCGACTTCCTTGCTGTCCAAGAGCGGCAGTATGTCGAGATGGTACTCAATGCCTGTAAAGGCGATCGCGATGCGGCCGCCAAGATCCTTGGTGTTGAGCAGCTTCGCTTCACGAGCTAAGGCGTTTACGAAGGCGGCGTTTGCCCGCATTTTTTCGCCGGGGAGATGTCGGTTCGGGCCGCCTTTCCGCTTGCCCCAGCACGGAGGCAGGGCAACCTCGCTGGCATTCACGTCCATGCCTAAACGTACCGATCTTCAGTCCATCCTCATTATTGGCGCCGGTCCTATTGTCATCGGCCAAGCTTGCGAGTTTGATTACTCCGGCACCCAGGCCTGCAAAGCGCTCCGCGAGGAGGGCTACCGCGTCATTTTGGTTAACTCCAATCCGGCCACCATTATGACCGATCCGGAGTTCGCCGATGTCACTTACATTGAGCCGCTCACGGTGGATAGCCTCGAGAAAATCATCGAGGTCGAGAAGCCCTCGGCGCTGCTACCGACCCTCGGTGGCCAGACCGCTCTCAATCTTTCGATGGAGCTGTTTAAGGCCGGCATCCTCGAAAAGCACGGCGTTGAGATGATCGGCGCCAAGCCCGACGCCATTAACAAGGGCGAGGACCGCGAGCTCTTTAAGCAGGCCATGATCAAGATCGGCCTCGACGTTGCCCGCTCCAAGACCGTCAAGTCCATGGACGAGGCCCGCGCTGCCGCCGCGTCTATTGGTAACTACCCCCTCATCATTCGTCCGTCCTTCACCATGGGCGGCCAAGGTGGCGGCATCGCTTACAACAAAGAGGAATTCGAACGCATCGTCACCAGCGGTCTCGACCTCTCGCCCGTTCATGAGGTTCTCGTCGAGGAGTGTCTGCTCGGCTGGAAGGAATACGAGATGGAGGTCATGCGTGACCACAAGGACCAGTGCGTGGTGATCTGCTCGATCGAGAACTTCGATCCAATGGGCGTGCACACCGGCGACTCCATCACGGTCGCTCCGGCGATGACCCTGACTGATAAGGAATTCCAGGTCATGCGCGACGCCTCCTTCGCCGTTATCCGCGAAATCGGCGTCGAAACCGGTGGCTCCAATATCCAGTTCTCCCTCGACCCGAAGACCGGTCGCCAGGTCGTCATCGAGATGAACCCGCGAGTATCGCGCTCCTCCGCGCTTGCCTCAAAGGCCACCGGCTTCCCCATCGCCAAGATTGCCGCCAAACTCGCCGTCGGCTACACCCTCGACGAACTGCGCAACGACATCACACGCCTGACGCCTGCCAGCTTCGAGCCGACCATCGACTACGTCGTCACCAAGATCCCGCGTTTCACCTTCGAGAAATTCCCCGACGCCGACGCCACGCTGACCTCCGCGATGAAGTCCGTGGGTGAGGCCATGGCGATCGGACGCACATTTAAAGAGTCGTTCCAGAAGTGCCTGCGCTCGCTCGAAACCGGCGCGCGCGGCTTCGGCGGCGGCGGCGGCAAATGGGGCGGCGACGAGCTGCCCGACGACAAGACCATCCGCAGCAAGCTGGCTACGCCCAACGCCGAGCGCGTTTACTACATCCGTTACGCTTTCCTTGCCGGCTACACCTGCGACCAAGTTTTTGACCTTACCAAGATCGACCCCTGGTTTCTCATTCAGCTTAAGGAGATCTTTGACATGGAGCAGGAGCTCAAGAAGTCCACCCTGGCTACCGTCACTCCGGAGGCCTTCCGCCGCGCCAAGCAATTTGGCTTTTCCGATGTGCAGCTCGCGCACTTTTTCAAGAGCGACCTCGGCAGCGTGCGCTCCGAACGCAAGACCCGCGGCATCAACACCACCTATCGCCTCGTCGACACCTGCGCGGCCGAGTTCGAGGCATTCACCCCGTATTACTATTCCTCCTACGGCGACGAAAACGAGGTCGTGCCTTCGACCAACGGCAAGAAGAAGATCATGATCCTCGGCGGCGGCCCCAACCGCATCGGTCAAGGTATCGAGTTCGACTACTGCTGCGTCCACGCCTCTTTTGCTCTGCGCGAAATTGGCTTCGAGACGGTCATGGTTAACTCCAATCCGGAAACCGTTTCGACCGACTACGACACCTCTGACCGCCTCTATTTTGAGCCGCTCACCCTCGAGGACGTTCTTGAGGTTTACCAACAAGAGAAGTGCGACGGTGCGATCGTGCAGTTCGGCGGCCAAACCCCGCTAAATCTCGCCACTGCACTCAAGGCCAATGGCGTTAATATCATCGGCACTTCGCCCGAATCGATCGAGGCCGCCGAGGACCGCAAGCTGTTCTCCGCCATCCTGGAGACGACCGGCCTGAAGTCCCCCGCGCACCGCACCGCGCTCAACGAGGCGGACGCCCTCGCTGCCGCCCACGCGATCGGCTTCCCCGTGCTATTGCGCCCCAGCTTCGTGCTCGGTGGCCGCGGCATGTTCATCGTTTACAGTGAACAGGAGTTCCGCGACGTCGTGCGCCAGGCCTTCGACGTCATGCCCGGCAAGCCCGTGCTCATCGACAAGTTCCTAGAGGACGCCATCGAGCTCGACGTGGACTGCATCAGCGACGGCGAGACCTCGGTCATCGGCGGTATGCTGGAGCACATCGAGTTTGCCGGCGTCCACTCCGGAGACGCCTCGATGGTCATGCCTCCGCACACCCTGTCGAAGGACATGCTCAACACCGTTCGCCAGGCCACCTACGCGCTCGCCAAGGCGCTCAAGGTGATCGGCCTGATGAACGTGCAGTTCGCCATCAAGGACAACCAGCTCTACATCCTCGAAGTTAACCCGCGCGCCTCCCGCACCGTGCCCTTCGTCGCCAAGGCGATCGGCGTGCCCCTGGCCAAACTCGCCGCCAAGGTCATGACTGGCAAAAAGCTCGCCGAGCTCGGCTTCACCCGCGAGCAAACCCCCAAGCACTGGTGCGTGAAGGAAGCGGTATTCCCGTTTGTGCGCTTCCCCGG
>CANIXX010000094.1 GCA_947471115.1 Opitutaceae bacterium
CCGAGCGTGGGCTCGTCCAAAATGAGCACGTCGGGATCGTGGACGAGTGTGCGCGCGATGGAAGTTTTCTGCTTCATGCCTGTGGAAAAAGTCCCCACGCGCCGGTCGAGGAACTCGTCCATGCCAAGTTCGGCGGACAATTGAGCGGTGCGCTCGGCGATACGTGGGGCTTCGAGCCCGTGGAGGCGGCCGAAATAGGCGATGGTTTCGCGCGCGGTGAGGCGTGCGTACAGGGCGGTGCTGGCGGCGAGGAAGCCAACCCGCGCGCGCACCCGTTCGGGGTGGGCAATGACGTCACAACCGGCGATCGTCGCGGAGCCGCTGGAAGGCGAGAGCAAGGTGGCGAGCAGGCGCAAGGTGGTGGTTTTGCCCGCTCCGTTGGCGCCGAGCAGGCCGTAGATGCGCCCCGCTTCACAGGTAAAGGAAACGTCATCGACTGCCCGGACCTCGCCGCGTTTGCGGTCGCTAAAAATTTTGGACAGGTGGCGCGCTTCGATCATCAGGAGGAGGACAACCCAAGCAGGGTTTCAAGTTATCCGAAGCGCATCAAGGTCGCAGAGTAGTTTAGAAAACCTAGGAAGGGCGTGGACTAGGCAGGGGGAACGAGCGCAGACGCGCAATCTGGTTTCACGACATTTCTTGCTGGGTTAACCGATCTTAAATTTAGCATTCGTAGGGGCTCACAGAGCCGAGCCAAAGTGCCTACTCCGAAATAAATCGCAGGGAAGTCACCGCGACTTCGTGTGTTCAGAAGCATCAAACCTCCTTTCACTTGGGCAACGCAGTCCAAATAGCATAAAAAAACCGACCGCACGTGAAGTGCTGGTCGGTTGAATCCGGCAATGCCCGCTATGGGCGAATCAGGAGGTCGTCTTGGGCGCATCCTTTTTCTCAGGCTTGGCGCAAGGACCCGTGGTGCAGCCTTCATCCTTCGTGCACTTCTTTTTGTCTTTCTTTTGAGCTGGGCAGCCGCCGCAGGAGGCGGAGTCTTTCTTTTCGCATGAGCCTTCGGCGCGAACCAGCGCAACGGAGGCAAAGGCAGCTAGGGAGCAGGCAAGCAGGATACGGAGGGATTTCATGTTTTTTTATTGGGGGAGATGAATTACGAGTCGTAGTACGCAGATAAAGTTCCATCCCCTCAAAGTTTTTTTGCGCTTCGTTGGACCTACGAAAGCGCCGCAATGTACCGCCACCGGAGAAGGTGCTTATTAGCCCCCTCTCTCAAAAATGAGCGTCGATCCGCTGCAGGGTGCCAACGGCATGATGGCCACGTGCCGGTCTGCGGCGAAAAAGCCGCCAAACTGCAGGCAACTGAATTGTTACCTGAACCACTTTTGCCTGCTAAAAGTATTGAAGAACCGAATTACAGCCTGAAACAAATTAACATGCTGCGACTTGCAAAAGCAGCCCACTTTGATTCGATCCGCGCGAAAATCCATCCGATGCAACTCAACCCAATGGACTTAACCGAGATCAAACCTACTCCACTCGCAGTGGACGGGGTTCTACCGGCATTAGATCCCTTCGCAGCCCCGTGTTGCGGCCTTTGGAGTTTACAGCCATAAAAAAGCCTAAACAGCATCCCAAAACCGCCGCTGCGCTCCAGCGCGAGGCACAGCAGCAGTTGGCCAATCAGCAGGCACCCACCACTGCCACCGCCACCGTCTCGCTCAACACGCAGCGATTGATCCACGAGCTCCGAGTTCACCAAATCGAACTGGAGCTGCAAAACGAGGAGCTTAAACGCAGTAAAGCCGAGGCCGAATCCTACCTTGAAAAACACACCGCGCTCTACGATTCCGCGCCGGTGGGTTATTTCACTCTGTCTACTGAGGGTTTGATTAAACAGTCCAACATCACAGGTGCTGGACTCGTGGGTATCGAGCGCAGCAAACTGATCGGGCAACCCTTCCTGCGGCTGGTGAGCCCAGTGTTGCAACCGAGCGTTCAGGACTTTTTCCAACAGGTGTTCGACGGCCCGTCCAAACGCTCGGCCGATTTCGAACTGATGAACGGCTCCGTCGACCAGCCGCCGCGTCAGGTCAACATCAAGGCCAAGCGCCTGCCCAACGGCCAGGATTGCCAAGTGGTCGTGGTCGACATCACCGAGCGCAAACGCGCCGAGGCGGCGCTCGTCCACAGCAAGGCGTTACTCTCCACCCTCATCGCGCAGGCTCCTTTGGGCATATTTGTAGTTGGCGCCAACTTTTGCCTCCAGCAAATCAACCCCGCTGCGTTACCCATTTTCCGCGCGGCCCATCCGCTCATTGGCCGCGACTTCGCGGAAGTCATGCACCAGGTCTGGTCGCGGCCGCAAGCGCACCCGATCATCGAAAACGTGCTGGAGCGCTTCCGTCATACGCTAAAAACCGGTGCTCCTTATTATTCGACTGAATTAGCCCACCACCGTTGTTTTGACCACCGCAAGCAGGTGTACGAGTGGCAAATCGAGCGTGTTACCCTGCCCTGTGGAGACATGGGCGTGGTTTGTTTTGTCAGCAATATCACCGAACGTCTCCGCGCCCAACAGGCCACGCAGCGGCTCGATCGGGTCACCGCCGCAAACGCCCAACTCAAGCAGGAGATCGTACGGCGCAAAGCAGTCGAAAAGGCCCTGACCATGAGCGAGAGAATGGCCCAAAAACACTTGGCGGATGCACGTCTGCTTCAGGAAAAACTCCGGCAACTCTCCCACAAGTTCATCCGAATGCAGGAGCTGCAGCGAAAGGAAATCAGTACCGAATTACACGACGGCATCAGCCAATTGCTCGTAGGCATCAACGTGCAACTGGCCACCTTTGCCAAGAAGGCCGCGATCGAACCCAAGATCATCCCCGAGGCTCTAGCGCCGGTTTACAAACTGGTCACCAAATCCGTGCACGTGCTGCACAACTTCGCTCGTGAACTGCGTCCGGCCATGCTCGACGAACTCGGCTTAATCCCGGCGCTACGCTCCTACCTCGATGACTTCCCAAAGCAGAACGGACTGAGCATCACTTTCACGGCCGACTGCGATTTGACTGAATTGGACAGCGATCGGCGCACCGTGCTTTACCGCGTTGCCCAAGAATCACTGACCAACATCGTCCGCCATGCGCAGTCCAACCAGGTTCGCATCGCCGTGGCCAAGGCGCGCGGCCAGGTCACACTGGTGATTGCCGATGACGGCATCGCCTTCGACGTGCAGAAAATCACCTCCAAGGACTGGATTAAACGCTTCGGCTTGAGCAGCATGCGAGAACGCGTGGAGATGGTCGGCGGACGCTTCACGGTGACGTCTACCGCAGGTATCGGCACCACCGTCCGCGCCGTGGTTCCGCTGCGCTAAACTCGTTTTGCGATCAAACTGAGGCTATGTGTAATTACGTAGGTGATCGAGGGAAGGTCCACCTCAGTGTGGACTTCCGGACGACACGGAGGTCGTCCCTCCCCGTCCAAGCGCCTGCAATACGGCTATTCGCCTCCACTTGAACGCGGATGGGTATAAACCCGGTCGCGGCCAGTTAAAAAACTGCTCGCAGCCTCCCCTCCCCCGCTGGCTTTCTCTTGGGCCCACAGCCGTCCCATGCCCAAGCCCATCCACCTCATTGTTGCCTGCTCCGAGAACCGCGTCATCGGCCGCAACGGTGGCCTGCCCTGGTCGATTCCCGAGGACACCCGCTTTTTCCAGGAAAAAACCTGTGGCCAGACTGTCATCATGGGTGCGCGCTGTTTTGCCGAGTGGCCCAGTTGCGTGCACACGCGCGATGTCGTGGTGCTCAGCCATGAGCCCCAGGCGCTGCCGCCATTGGTTCACGGCGCCACCAGCTTGGCCGAGGCCATTGCGCAGGCCAAATCCCTGCGCGGCGACATCTACTTGTGCGGCGGGCAACGCGTCTACGAGGAGGGGCTGGCGCTTGGCGATTTACTCCACCTCACTCTCGTCCATGCCCACATCGAGGGCGGCGACACGTTTTTCCCCGAGTGGCGCGGGCAATTCCCCCGCGAGTTCTCACGCCGTGAAAGCCACGACGCAAACTGGCGCTACACCTTTTTGTGCCTAGGCAGGGAGTAACATTTAAAGTGTCGGATAAAAAGTAGCGCGGTGCTTCAGACCGCATCAGCGATTGCGATGGAAACTTGTTCAAACCTGCGAGCTAAAGCACCGCACTACCTCAGCACCTCTGTCCGACACTTTGAATAGGTCGGACCGCATGTCCTTCCGTTAGGCAGAAGCCCCCACGCGGCTCGGTGCGCTCTCACCAGACCGCCAAACCCCGCGCAACTCCGTGGTTTGCGGCAAGTCCTGCAAGCCGTATTGATTGGCCCACAATTTACGCGCCACCAGTTCCGCCGCCGCCTCGCCCAGTCGCCCCATGCACTGGTCCATCCCGGCTACCCGCCCGCCGAAATAATGTGCACTCCAGTCGAGCACCGCCCACGCCACCTCCTCGGGCACTTTTAGCCCGGCCTTCGTGAACAACCGCTCGACCTCCTCGTCCACCGTCAAAATCACCTCGGGGCGATTCGCAATGTACCACGCCCGAAAAGCCTCCAGCGAATACCCGCGATCCACGGATGTTTCCAGCAGCGGCAACACCGGCATCGCCTGCGACCACACAAATTGCAGGTACCGCGCGTGCCACAAATAGTTTGATCGCCGCTGCATTGTCGCGGGCAACACCAGCCCCACTCTACGGTAGCCCGCTGCGTATAACTCGGCCAACGCCCCCCCGCAGTTGTTATAATGATCCGGCGACACCCGCGTTAGATTCAGCGGATCGGTCACCGAGTAACCGCACGCCACCACCGCTAACTTCGCGTAGTCCAACGCCAGCCTGGATCGGCCGCCCTGCCGGAAAGGCGCGATCACCACGCCACTGATACCACGTGCCAACAACGCGCGCGCCAACACCGTTTCAGTCCAGTACCGCGCCTCACCCAAATCAAACTCGTCACAGCCAAAACCCAACTCCTCCGCCTTGCGCCGCACGCCCGCGATGAGATCAGCGTCCGTGCGCCACAGCGCCCCGTTCTCCCTGGATTCGTAAACCAACCCAATCGTTGCCCCGGTTCCTTTCATCCAGCGACTGCGACGCACTCGCTCCATGTTGGCCGAAACCAGCGGATTGGCCCGGTAGCCCAAAACCTCAGCCGCCGCCTTCACCCGCGCCTGAGTTTCCGCCGGCACCCGCCGGTCTCCACGCAGCGCCAACGACACCGTGTAAGTCGATAAGCCCACTTTGGCCGCCACTCCTCGTATCGTCACCGGACCGCGTTTATTCATCGGCCTACGCCAGCAAAACCTAACACGTTAGGCAACCCGCCAATTGCCCCCGCCCACGATCTCGACCAGCGTCCGCCAGTTCGTTTTCAACCCTTCCTCTTACCCATGTCACTCACGATCAAACCCGCCGGCTCCACTGTTTTTGACCAAATTTCCTTGGGCGAAGTCATGCTTCGCCTCGACCCAGGCGAGGGCCGCGTCCGCACCGCTCGCTCCTTCAAGGCTTGGGAAGGCGGCGGCGAGTACAACACCTCGCGCGGCCTGCGTAAATGCTTTGGCCTTAAAACCGCCGTCTGCACCGCCTTCGTTGACAACGAGGTCGGCCACCTTGTCGAAGACTTTATCATGCAGGGCGGCGTCTCCACCGACTTCATTAAATGGCGCGAGGATGACGGCATCGGTCGCACCGTGCGCAACGGCCTGAACTTCACCGAGCGCGGCTTCGGCATTCGCGGCGCCGTTGGCGTGCCTGACCGTGGCAACACCGCCGCCTCCCAAATCAAGCCCGGCGAATTCGACTGGGACCACATTTTCGGCAAACTCGGAGCCCGCTGGTTCCACACCGGCGGCATTTTTGCGGCGCTCTCCGAATCCACCGCCGCCGTCACAATTGAAGCGGTCAAAGCCGCCAAAAAACACGGCGTTATCGTGTCCTACGATCTCAACTACCGTCCGTCGCTGTGGAAGACCATCGGCGGCCTCAAGAAAGCCCAGGCTGTTAACCGCGAGATCGCCCAATATGTCGATGTGATGATCGGCAACGAGGAAGACTTCACCGCTTCCCTCGGCTTCGCGGTCAAGGGCGCCGAGGACCTCAAGCACATCGAGACCGACGCCTTCAAAGCTATGATCGAGACGGCGGTAAAGGAGTTCCCCAACTTCAAGGTCGCCGCCACCACCCTTCGCCACGTCATCACTGCCACCAAAAACGACTGGTCCGCCATCCTTTGGCACGACGGTAAATTCCACGAGAGCCGCAAGTACCCCGGGCTGGAAATCATGGACCGCGTTGGCGGCGGCGACAGCTTCGCCAGCGGCCTGCAATTCGGTTTCCTCGAATTCAACGACGCACAAAAGGCCGTCGAATACGGCGCCGCCCACGGTGCCCTCGCCTCCACCACTCCGGGTGACACCTCGATGGCCACCCGCAAGGAGGTCGAAAAAACCTTCGCTGGCGGCGGTGCGCGCGTCGTTCGTTAAAAAAAAGATTCCGCTCCGGAGCGACGGCCTTACCGCCGTCGCTCCTTTTTATTTCGACCCATCTAGCCCTCTTCGTCCTCTAATCCTTTTTCCATGTCACTCCGCGCTCTCATCCCCCAGCCCATTCTCCCCGTCATCGTCATCGACGATGCCCGCCAAGCCGTACCTCTTGCCGAGGCGTTCCTTGCCGGCGGCCTGCGCCAACTCGAAGTCACCTTCCGCACCGCCGCCGCAGCTGACGCAATCCGCGCCATCCGCACTGCATTGCCCGAGATGCTCATCGGTGCCGGTACCTTGCTGACCCCCGATCAAGCCCGCGCCGCCATCGACGCCGGTGCCCAGTATGGCCTCGCTCCGGGCCTCGACGAGGCAATCGTTAAACTCTTCGCCGATGCGCGTGTTCCCTACATGCCCGGCGTCATGACGCCCACGGAGATTGGCCGTGCCGCCCAACTCGGCTGCCGCTCACTCAAGTTTTTCCCTGCTGAAAACGCCGGTGGTGCTCCAGCCCTCAAATCCATGCTCGCCCCTTTCAAGGCCTATAACCTCGAAATCTGCCCGACCGGCGGCATCAGCCTGCAAAACTTCCGCACCTACCTGGCCATCCCTGAGGTCATCACGGTGGGCGGCAGTTGGCTAGCCACGCAAAAAATGATCGCCGAATCGAACTGGGCGCTCATCACTCGCACCACGCAGGAAGCCCTCGCCGCTGCCGCCGCTTAAAACCAACATCGCACCCTCCCGCTCAATGGCCCTCTTCGACCTAAAAGACCGCGTAATCATCGTCACCGGTGCCACCGGTTCACTCACCGGCTCGGCCGCTGATTACTTGGCGGGCCAAGGGGCGCGTGTCGCCTACCTCGGCCGCACTCGCGACAAACTCGATGCCGCACTGGCTCGTGTGCGCGCCGCTCATCCTCAGGCACAAGTAATCGGTCTAGTAGCCGACGTCACAGACCGCCCAGCCCTGGAGCAAGCGCGCGCCGATGTCCTCGCCAAATGGGGACGCATCGACGCCCTGATCAATGGTGCCGGCGGCAACCAACCCGGCGCTACGATCACGCCCGAAAAATCCTTTTTCGACCTCAACTTTGAGGCGTTTGAACAAGTCGTGGACCTCAACCTCCACGGCACCGTGCTGCCCACCTTGGTGTTTGGCCAGCCGCTGCTCGCTCAAGGCAAAGGTATTGTCCTCAACTTCTCCTCGGTATCCGCCGACCGGGCACTGACGCGCGTCGTCGGTTACGGCGCAGCCAAAGCCGCAGTGGAAAACTTCACGCGTTGGCTCGCCGTTGACCTCGCTCAACGGTCCAAAGGCGGCATCCGCGTCAACGCCGTCATGCCCGGTTTCTTCCTCGGCGAGCAAAACCGCCGTCTCCTGACCCAAGAGGACGGCAGTCTCACCGCCCGCGGTGAAACCATCTGCCGCAACACGCCTTTTGGCCGCTTCGGTCAAGCCGACGAACTGCACGGTGCTCTGCATTACCTGCTCTCTGACGCCTCCGTCTTCGTCACCGGCACCACGCTCGTTGTTGACGGCGGCTTCACCGCCTTCTCCGGGGTCTAAGGACTACCGAGGAAACGGAATTTAGAATCTGTGCAAGCATTGGCTTACCGTCCAATTAACCTGCTCCAGTCCACATGTGGGTCGGACGCTCCCTCAGGCGGAGGGCCGCCCTCCGTGTCGTCCGAGGCAAGCCGGTCCAAGAGATTGTGGGCGCGCCCCCCCTATGACCGCCAACAAACGGACCACTATCGCGTACAAGATAGTCTGATGTGATCGCGATTTAGAATCAGCCGCAGCTGGCGGCAACCCAGGCCGTATAGCCGCCCTGCAAACTGCGAAGCGCAGTGAATTGATGGACCGAGCGCAGAGCTACGAGTGCCTTCAGGCTGCGCACGCCACCGGCACAAAACACTACCGTTGGTCGACTGGGATCAAGCGCCGCGAGCACTGCACGAGCTCCTTCCGTGCCCAACTGGCTCAACGGGACATGAACCGAGGGTTCAATCGCCCCGAGCGACCGCTCCCAGTCTTCGCGCACGTCGATGAGTTGTAACAATGAAGCGCCACCGATGACCACGCCGCGATGTTCAGCGTGAAAATCGGCGGGGGATATTTCGTCGGTGTTGACCGCAGTCGCTCGCTGGACCGCACACGTTTCCCCGTAACCTTCCGGCGGTAAACCCGTGATCGCCTGACTGGCCGGATCGGCGGCGAAACGCAGGGTACGCGACGTCATGGTGAGCGAATTCCACAGCAGCAGGCGGCCCGAGAGCGGTTCACCGATACCAGTGAGAACCTTGATCGCTTCCGTGGCCTGCACGGTGCCGATGAGGCCGGGTAACACGCCGAGTACGCCCGCCTCTGAACAATTTGGAACCGTGCCCGGCGCGGGCGGCTCTGGGAAAAGGCAGCGATAGGTCGGCCCGTTTTTATAGTTAAACACGCTGGCTTGGCCCTCAAAGCCCTGAATCGCCCCGTAAACCAACGGTCTGTCGGCGAGCACACAGGCATCGTTAACCAAGTAGCGAGTCGCAAAATTATCAGACCCGTCCACGACCAGGTCGTGGGCGCGGATCAGCTCAAGAGCGTTGGCCCGATTGAGGCGGGCAACATGGGGGGTGATCGAGATGCAGGGATTGAGTGCGCGCAGGCGCTGGGCCGCCACCTCCGCTTTGGGTTGGCCGGCGTCGGCGGTCGTAAACAAAATTTGTCGCTGAAGATTGGAGACGTCGACCGTGTCGGCATCGATGATCGTGAGTTGCCCCACCCCGGCAGCGGCGAGGTAGAGCAGGATCGGGCAACCGAGTCCACCCGCCCCGATCACCAACACACGGCTGCTTTGGAGTGTGGCCTGCGCCTCGGGGCCGAAGCCTGCCAGCGACAGGTGGCGTTGATAGCGGGCGAGTTCGTCGGTGGTGAAGGACATCGGACGGATTTTAAGCGCTAACCTCGGTCAATTGGCTGCCACCACGACAGGCGCAGTCGCCCCGTCGTAGCTGGCGTCCCAGTCCTTCCAGACGGGCTCATAGCCGACTGATTTAAGGAAAGCAGCGACTTCGGCCGGGGGGCGGTCGTCGTTGATGGCAAACTGTTCCAACGACTCCGTTTCACTCGCGTAGCCACCCGGATTGGTACGGGAACCCGCGCTCATGGAGGTGAAGCCGAGTTGGTACGCATGGTTGCGGAAATGCGGGCTTTCACGGGTAGAAAGCGACAATTCGATCTCCTGGCTAAAGAGACGGAAGGCGCAGGCTGCCTGAACGAGTTCACGTTCATTAAAAGGCGTAACAGGAATCTCGTTACCCTCGTGAGGTCGTAAACGGGGAAACGACAGGCTATAGCGGGTGCGCCAATAGTGTTTCTCCATGTACTGCAGGTGCAGGCCCAAAAACCAGGATTCGGCACGCCAATCGGAAAGTCCATAGAGAGCACCTAGCCCTATTTTTTTCACGCCGGCTCGGCCAAGCCGGTCAGGCGTATCGAGGCGATAGGCCATGTCGGCCTTTGGACCCTTCAGGTGATGTTTCGGGTAGGCCGCCGGATCATAGGTTTCCTGATACACCAACACCGCGCTCAGTCCTTCGGCGGTAAGCGCTGCATATTCGGCTTCTTCCAACGGCTGAACCTCCATGGAAAGGCTTGAGAAATAGGGGCGCAGCAGGCGGAAGGCGTTTTGTAAGTAGTCGAAGCCGTAGCGGGACGATTCGCCCGTCACGAGTAGGAGATGATCAAACCCGTAGGCCGCGACCGCTTTGCCGTCGGCGAGAATCTCGGCGTCGTCGAGGGCCTTGCGCGGGATGCGGTTTTGCGCGCTGAAACCACAGTAGCTGCAGATATTCGCGCAAACATTGGTCAAATACATCGGCGCATAAAGCTGCATCGTACGACCAAAACGGGCGACGGTCAGCCGGTGGCTAAGGGCGGCCATCTCCTCGAGAAAAGGCGCGGCAGCGGGTGAGAGCAGTGCGGCGAGGTCGTCGAGGTTAAGCCCGCGGCCCTGTTTGGCTAGGGCGCGGCGCACATCATCGGCGGTACGCGTGGCGATGGAATCGCTCACGGCTGCGAAGTCGTGTTGTTTCCAGGTATCGACGAAGGTCATGGGCGGTCGGGATAAATCAGGCGAGGTGGCGACGCCAACGAGGGGCTAAACACCCGAAAGGAAGGCGGTGAGCGGCGAGGTGCCGTGGGCTTCGGGCGCGGTTTTCGCCGAGCGACCGGCCAGCCCGGCTTCGTAACCAAGACGGCCCGCCTCCACCGCGAGCTTAAAGGCTAAGCCCATCGCAACCGGGTCGGCGGCTGCGGCGATCGCGGTGTTAACCAGCACCGCGTCGGCCCCCATTTCGAGGGCGGCAGCCGCGTGCGAAGGCGTTCCCAGCCCCGCATCGATCACCACTGGCACCCGGGATTGGGCGATGATAATTTCCAGAAACGCGCGCGTCTCCAGTCCGAGGTTACTGCCAATAGGGGCGCCGAGGGGCATCACTGCGGCGGCACCGGCCTCTTCGAGCTGCTTACACAGCACTGGGTCGGCGTGGACATAGGGAAGAACCACAAAACCACGTTTCACTAGCTCGCGTGTGGCGAGAAGGGTTTCGATCGCGTCCGGCATGAGGTACTTTGGGTCGGGGTGAATTTCCAGTTTCAGCCAATTCGTGCCGAGGGCTTCACGCGCCAACTCGGCGGCAAGAATGGCCTCCTTGGCGTTGCGCACTCCCGACGTGTTGGGCAACAGCCGGTACTGCCCGGCGTCGAGGTGGTCAATAATGTCATCGGGCGTGCCGTCGGTGCGAACG
>CANIXX010000095.1 GCA_947471115.1 Opitutaceae bacterium
AGCGTGCGGGGCAGGCTAGAGTCGTCAAGGAGCGCACGGCTGGAGATTTGCCTGATTTAGGGCCGTGCCCGGCGGCTAAGACCCCACGGCGACGTTTAAGGTGAACTCCGGAGTTGGTCGACGTGATCCGAGTGTAATCTGCTGTGGATAGAGGAAAAGCAAACTTCGGCGGGGTTACACTAAGTCCACGGAGCCTACCCTACAGAGCTCAGATACAGGGAGGCCTCAACGACTTCGATGGTTCAAAAGCCGCCGAACTGTTCGGGCTCAATCTGGCTCGTTAACTCATTCTGTGTGAATTGGTTTAGTGCCGGGTTTGAACGGTTTTACTCCGTGGCCTCTGTGTCTGGGCTCCGGATTTCCTCTGTATACCACGCAGGATGCCGAGTGCTTGGGCTCCCCGAATCAAACCAATGAAACGTCGAGGAACCTATTTAATTTGTTTAAGTATATTTTGAATAAATGTTTATGCTTAAAAAAAGGGGGGGGCGAGCGTTTGTGGGTGAGCGTAAAAACAGTGTAAGCTGCGGTGGTGGGTATATACCTACTAGGTGGTTAAGAATTTTTCTATAGTATGGATCCGAAAGACATATCGATGGTTCAGCCCCTCCCCGAGACGGGTGAATAAACGTATGTTTAGGTAATCTCATGAAAAAACTCCAGTGGTTCGCATATTCAGGAAGCGCCGATTTATCGGAGGTTTTCCATCGCCCGACGCGTGTGCGACCGCTGTTCGATGCCGATTACCGACGCGCGCTAGCTGAATACCTCGCGCACCGGGACGAAGCGCATTTGGGGGCAGCCAGTGAATTGGGCTTTTTGGCGATGCGGCGAGGCATGAATATCTTCGACTTGGTTCGTTTGCATGAAGATTCCTGGCCGATGATGGGTGCGCCCGATGGAACGCGCTACGAGGTGACGCACCAGCGAAGGGCTGCGCGGGAGTTTTTGCTGGCTGCGCTTTCGCCGTTTGAAGCGGCCTTGCGTCAACTACCGGTTGCTCAGGCGCGAGTGGGGGATTTGGAGCTAGCTTTGGCGGGGCGCGGGCAGGAATTGGCGGAGCTCGTGCCTCGGTTGCTTCAACTCGAAGCCGCTTTGCGCTGTGGCAAGGCGCGAACCTTGAAGCTTTTTCAGCAGGTGCGCCTTCTCAAAAACGAGATTCTGACTCATCCCGATAAATTAGTGCAAGTGCACGAGGCGGAGCGCAAGCGGGTGAGCCGTGAGTTGCACGATGATATTGGGCAACTGATTGTTGCTCTTAGCGTACGGTTGGAAGCTTTGAAAAAAGACACTACGTTGGGGCAAGCTTTGCAGGGGCAAGTCGAGGTGGCGCAAGCGTTGGTCACGCAGACCATGGAGTCGACGCACCGTATTTGTCGCAACTTACGCGCTGACGCGCTCGACCGCTTGGGGTTGCGTGGGGCTATCGCCGATTACGTTCGCATGTTCGCCGAGCGGGCGGGAATCAAGGGATTCATGCAGGATACGGCCGATCTCTCTGGTTTGGGCGTCGAGCAGGAAGTTGTGCTTTATCGAATCGCCCAAGAGAGTATCACTAATATAGTTAAGCATGCGAATGCGACTCGGCTTGACGTGCGCTTTCTCCGCTTGTCGAGGGATGTTTGTATGGAAGTGGCCGACAATGGGCATGCGTTCAACGTCGCCGCTACGTTGGTGGAAAAATCAGGTTTGCGACTTGGCCTGCTCGGAATGCGGGAGCGCGTGGAACTCATGCGTGGCGATTTTACCGTCGAATCCGTGGTCGGTCGAGGCACCACGGTGCGGGTACGCTTGCCGCTGGCGTCACGCGCGGTTGGACTTTCTGAAGTGCGCAGCCCGAGTCTGCTGGCGAGTGCGCATAGACCCCTTTTTAGCCGAAATCTATTTCATGAAAAAAATAACTATACTTCTTGTTGATGATCATGCCGTACTGCGGCAGGGACTGCGGGCGCTATTGTCGCTTGAGACCGACCTTGAGGTCGTGGGTGAAGCAGAAAATGGGCGCATGGCCGTGCAACTGGCCAAAAAGCTGGCTCCCGATGTCATCGTTATGGACATCGCCATGCCCCAGCTTAACGGGCACGAGGCGACCCATCAAATTTGTAAAGAGGCCCCGAACTCGAAGGTGCTTATCCTGTCGTGTTACGGCGACGACGAGTACGTGCACAAGCTGACGGAGGCGGGCGCGGTGGGTTACCTGATTAAGGACACCGTTGCCAGCGACTTGGTTAAGGCGATCCATGAGGCTTATAAGGGAAATGCATACTTTAGCCCACCCATCGCCAAGCGCCTGCTGGACCGCTACCGCGAGACGTTTATCCGGGGCGGCAAGCCGCTTAATTTGAAGCCCTCCGTGCGGCTGACCTCGCGGGAGCAGGAGGTCTTGCAATTGGTGTCTGAGGGCAAGGGCAACAAGCAGATCGCCTCCGACTTGTGCATCAGCATCAAGACGGTCGAAAAACACCGCCAGCAGGTCATGAATAAACTCAATATTCATGACGTGGCCGGTTTGACCCGCTACGCCATCACTCAGGGGGTCATCGAGATGGCCCCGCGATTGGCCTGATGAATTTGGCCGGGGCTCTGCGGGGCAGCAGAACGATAAGTCGATTGGCGGGAATTGAAGACCGTGTTTTTTAGCGGGATACAGAAGGTTTAGATCCTCCGTGAGCGGGCACAAAAAAGGCCGGCCTGAATAGGCCGACCTTAATGGATTGCGTGGATTGCGCGCAGTGCTTGGCTCAGAGCTTACTGATGTCGATTTTCTTGAGCATCTGCTTAAGAACTTTGCCGGCCTTGAACTTAACGACGGCGCGCGCGGGGATGACGACCTCCGCTTCGGGCTTGTTAGGATTGCGGCCGATGCGGGACTTGCGGCGCTGCACTTCAAGAACTCCGAAGTTGCGCAACTCGACATTACGGCCCTCGGCCAAGGCCTTTTGGATGATGTCGAGGGTCAGTTGGACCGTGGCGACTACTTCCTTTTGGGGGAACGAGGTCTTTTCGTAAATGGCTAGAACGATTTCGCGTTTGGTGAGGTTGTTTGACATGATGATTTTGATTCAGGTGTTGGTTTTGGGTACTGGGTGTAAGCTACTCGCCGCTCATGGATTACGTCAACTACGGGAGTCGATTAACTCGTGATAAAACAATGGGTTTCGTGGTTGATAATTCAATTAAGTATCTGTTTTTTAGGTATTTACGTTTTAATTATCGGTTTCGATTTGTTTTTGGGTTCGAGGTTACGACTTAAGCATTTTCCATGAGTGATGCTAAGTTGCACCATGCATCGGCACAAAGTGTAGTCCGGTAAAGCGCTTCTGATACATTTTCTGAAAATAATCGAATTCAGGGTGGAGCTACTTAAAAAAGTCCCTGCTCTCATGCATGAGTATCGTAGCGACAATACTCGTTCTTCGCCCTAGCACTCGTACCCGTCATGCCCGATCCCCTTGCAGTTAATTCCATGTTTTCCCGTATCGCCCGTCGTTACGACGTGGCCAATCGCTTGCTCAGTGGGGGCGTTGATGTGTGGTGGCGGCACCGGCTCGTCGCTGTGGTGCGTCGCCAGGCGGTCACCGACGTGCTCGATTTGGCTACAGGCAGCGGCGATGTGGCCTTCGCCTTAAGCAAGGGGCTCGCTGAGTCCACCGCCATTACGGGCATGGATTTCTGCCAACCGATGCTCGATGAGGCCGTCATCAAGCAGAAGAGCAGCGGAAGGTTTTCCAATGTTAACTTTCGCCAGGGCGACGGTATGGCTTTGCCTCTGGCCGACGCATCATTCGATGGGGTGACTATTTCCTTCGGGTTGCGCAATATGGCTGATCGCCACCGGGCCCTCTGTGAGATGTTCCGCGTGCTCCGGCCCGGCGGAAGGTTGGTGATCCTCGAATTCTCCCAGCCCTATGCGTGGTTTCGCCCGCTCTACTATTTCTACCTCAAGCGCATTCTGCCGTCCATTGCCGCAGTTGTGACGGGTGATCGCGGGGCTTACGAGTACCTGTGTGGCTCGATTGAGCGTTATCCGGGACACACTGCTATGACCGCTGAAATCGTTCAGGCTGGGGGGCGTCGCGTTGAGGTGAAGCGCATGACCTTGGGCTCGGTCGCGCTGCACATCGCGTTCAAATAAGCGGTCGGACCTGCCGTAGCCAAGACAGCACGCACCAACAGAAACCAGGTTGGCCTTACGTTGGGCTTGAGCGGTTAATTAAACGACTTACCGCAGCCGCAGGTGCTTTGGGCGTTGGGGTTCTTGATCTCGAATCCCTTGCCGTGGAGTCCGTCGTCAAAATCGATGTTCGATCCGTCTAGGTAGGCGAGGCTGGTCGGGTCGATAACCAGCGCAATCCCCTCGCTCTCAAAATGCGTGTCGTCGGCCTTCGGCGCGTCGAACGACAGTCCGTATTGAAAACCTGAACACCCGCCGGTTTCGATCAGCACCCGCAGCGGTTGAGTCGCGCTTGTTTGAGCGGACTGCATGACACGGACTTGGGCGGCGGCGCGAGGGCTGAGCGTAATCATGGGCGCAAACTACCGCTCGGGCCCCGTCACTGTCAATGGGTGTAGCAATTCTCATGCTAGCGGTGATTTACCCTCTTGCCAGAGCCACTTGACTCGCATTCTCTCCGCTTCCGTGGCTGCCATTAAACACATCTTTAACGAACTTCATTACGAGATGACCCGCACTATCGCAGAAGGCGGTATGGGCGTGGTTTACGAAGCACTTCAGCGCGGTTCCGGCGGCTTTACCAAGGTCGTCGCGGTCAAACTGATCCGCGAGGAATACTCGACGATTCCCGAGTTTCAGAAAAATTTTATCGGGGAGGCCCGCTTGGTCGCCAACTTGATTCACACCAATATCGTCCAGACTTACCACCTCGGCATGATCGGTGGGCAGTACTTCATGGTCATGGAATACGTGTCCGGAGTGAACTTGGAGCAACTCATCGAGCGCCAGAGCGCACTGGGGCGGCTGATGCCCGTTGATATCGCCGCCTTCATCATTTCGCGCATCGCCCGTGGCCTCACCTACGCGCACCAAAAGCTCGACAAGGACGGGCGCCCGCTCGGCATCGTACACCGGGACATCGGCCCTAAGAACGTCATGATCGCCTACGAGGGCGACGTTAAGCTCACCGACTTCGGCATAGCGAAGGCCCTCGACCTTATGCACAACGAGGAGGGTAAGGTCATTGCCGGTAAAGATGATTATCTCTCACCCGAACAGGCCAATTTCGCCGTGACCGATGCCCGCGCCGACCTCTTCCCTCTGGGGATCGTACTTACCGAGTTGCTGTTGGGGCGTAACATATTTCGCGATACTGATCGGCTGGTCTCGCGGCGGAATATTCTCGAGTTGCCCATTCCCGTGTTTTCCGAACTGCGTGCGCAGATCGACCCCAAGTTGGAGCGCATCATCCAGAAGTCGCTCGAGCGTGACCGCGAAAAACGTTACCAGAGCGCCTTCGAAATGCTCCACGACCTGGAGGTTTACCTTTACAGCGACGGCTACGGCCCGACCAACGAGAAACTCGGTGCCTATCTCAAGACTCTCATGGCTGAACCGCTTCCATCCACCGAGGTTAACGCATGAGCGCCCAGAGCTTCAGTCAGGATATCCGCCAGCGTCAGAACCAATCGCTGGTTCTCGCTCCGCAGCTGCGGCATTCGCTGAAGATTTTGCAGGTCGCTGCCCTCGACCTGCGTTCCGTCATCCAGGAGGAGTTGCAGAGTAATCCGACCCTAGAGGAACTCCCGATGGATGGCGTCAGCCTCGACAAGGAGCAGCAGGACAGCGCCTCCGAAAATAACGAAAGTGGCGAAGGCGCCGACAACCGTGAGGAGATGGATTTCTCCAAGGAATACGACATCCTGAGCAAGCTCGACGACGACTGGAAGGACTACATGTCTCAAGCCGGTGGTGCCCAGCCTTACACCGCCGAGGATGCAGAACGACGCCAGCATTTCTTCGACTCACTGGTCACCGAGACCTCGCTTCAAGAGCATCTCATGCGCCAGGCCGCGCTCGCCGACACCCCAGCCGACGTGCTACAGGCCATGAGCCACCTCGTCGGCAGCCTCGACGACCGCGGTTTTCTCACCCAGAGCCCTGCGGATGTCGCGCTTCAGACCGGCATTGCGCTGGCTTCCGTGCAAGAAGCAGCCCGCCAGATCAAAACCTTTGAGCCCGCCGGAATCGGTGCGGCCAATCTCGGCGAGTGCCTCCTGCTTCAATTAGCCGTCAAGGGCCGTGCCGACTCTTTGGCTGCGCGCATTATTCGCGACCATTTCGCGCTCCTCACACGACGCCGGATTCCCGAGTTGGCGCGCAAACTCGGTATCCACACCGATGATATACAAGAAGCCATTGAGGAGGTCGGCACGCTCGACCCCGCTCCCGGACGCCGTTTTGCCGATGATAATAACCGGGTCGTTGTGCCCGATGTTACCGTGGAAAAAGACGGTGACGAGTGGAAGATTCACCTGAACAGCGACTACATCCCGCGCCTGCGCATCTCTAGCACCTACAAAGATCTCATCGCCAAGGGATCGCTCAACAAAGAGGAGCGCGATTACGTCCGCGAGCGCATACGCTCCGGCAAGTTCCTGATCAACTCCATCGACCAGCGCCAGCAGACGATCGAGCGCATCACCCGCGAAATCCTCAAGGCGCAGCATGAGTTCTTCGAGTCCGGCGTATCGAAACTCCGCCCACTGACCATGACGCAGATCGCCGACGTGGTTGGCGTTCACGAGACCACCGTCAGCCGCGCCATCGCCAATAAATACATCCAAACCCCGCACGGCGTCTTCGACTTTAAGTTCTTCTTCACGCCCGGCTACCAAGCCGACGGCGGCGCCTCGGTCTCCAACACCAGCGTTAAAGACATGATCAACGACCTGGTTGAGGGCGAGGATCGCAGCCAGCCGCTTAGCGACCAGGAAATCGTGAAAAAGCTTCAGGAAAAAGGTATCAACATCGCCCGCCGCACCGTGGCTAAATACCGCGAGGAACTGGGGCAGTTACCGAGTAACCTGCGCCGCGAATACCTCTGAAGTGAACGCCGCCTGGGACACACTCAAGCTGCTCTCCGACCCGACTCGCCTGCGCTTGCTCGCGCTGCTCCTGTGCGAGGAGCTCTCCGTTGCCGAGTTGCAGGAAATCCTCGGCATGGCCCAGTCGCGCATTTCTTCGCAACTCGCGCAGCTCCGCCAGGCCGACTTGGTGGTCGATCGCCGAGATGGCAAAAAGGCGTTTTATTCGCTTCGCCCCACGCTCGATGCCCGCAGTCTGGCCCTGTTAAACGCAGCCTGCGATTCGGTGGCCGAATTACCTGAGCTCGCCGAGGATCGCATCAACCTTTCGCGCATCCTTAAAAAACGCCGCGACCACCAGGAGCAGTATTTTAACCTCATTGCCGGTAAGCTGGGTAAAAACTACTGCCCCGGCCGCTCCTGGGAGGCGATCGGTCACCTCGCCTTGCGCCTCACTCCTCGGATCGTCATCGCCGATCTTGGTGCGGGCGAGGGCTTGCTTTCCCAGCTACTTGCTCGTCGGGCCAGCCAGGTCTGGTGCATCGACAACGCCCCTCGCATGGTCGAGGTCGGCACCGAGCTCGCCGCCAAAAACGGGCTCGCCAATCTCACCTATAAACTGGGCGACATTGAAAACGTTCCCTTGCCTGCGCAGTCCGTCGATTTGGCCATTCTCAGCCAAGCCCTCCATCACGCGCTACACCCTGAATCCGCGGTCAAGGAAGCCTTCCGCATTCTCAAGCCCGGAGGCCAAGTCCTGATTCTTGACCTCAAGGAGCATACCTTTGAAAAGGCCCACGAGATTTACGCTGACGAATGGCTTGGATTTAAGGAAAGCGTCCTGCACGGCTTTTTGAAAAGGGCCGGTTTTTTACAGATCGATGTGACCACGGTCTCTCGCGAGGAAAAAGAGCCCAAGTTCGAGACTCTTTTGGCCAGTGGAATCAAACCGGAATCCCGGGCTTAAACGCCATTCGTTTTGTAGCAGCTTTGGCCGTCCCCGGCAAATTTGCCTCATCTTGATCGCGAATTTGTTAATTACCTCACGGGCTTCACCCCACCTACGGATCTGCGTCACCCCCGTCGTTTCGGGGTGATTATACCGACCGATTGAGGTAAAAATCCGACGACTTTCTTCGCCCCTCATTTGACATGGGGCGAAAACTTACGACCAATCTTCTCCACATGTCCAAGCGCGCTGTCCTTCTCGTTAATCTCGGCTCACCTGAGTCCACTTCAGTTCCCCACGTTCGTCGCTACCTGCGCGAGTTCCTGGGTGACGAGCGGGTCATCGACATCAAGCCGCGTTGGCTGGCCAAGCTGCTCGTCAACTGCGTGATTACGCCCACGCGCGCGCCAAAATCATCCAAGGCTTATCAGGAAATCTGGACCGCCGAGGGTTCGCCGTTGGTGGTCACCTCGAAGCGTGTTCGCGAAAAACTCGCCACTGAGCTAGGCCGCGAGGCACCGGTTTACTTGGCCATGCGTTACGACCAACCCTCTATCGCCTCTGTGCTCGCGCAGATGGTCGTTGACGGTGTGACTGACGTGCTGCTGTTCCCTCAATATCCCCACTACGCGATGTCGTCGTGGGAAACCGTGGTGGTTAAAGTTCAGGAGGAGGCCGCCAAGCTCGTGCGCCCGCTCGCCATAGCGACCGTCCAGCCGTTCTATGAGGACGCCGACTACATCGAGGCGCTGTATCAAGTTTCCGCCCCCTATTTGGCGATGCCCCACGACATGCTGCTGGTGAGTTACCACGGCATTCCGGTGCGCCACTTGCGTAAGGCCGACTCCTCCAATTCCCACTGCACGCTGGTCAACGATTGCTGCAACACCTGCAGTCCCGCCCACGCCACCTGTTACAAGGCTCAGGTGCTTAAAACCACCCAGGCTTTCGTTAAGCGTGCCGACATTAGTGCCGCAAAGCATACGGTGTCGTTCCAGTCCCGCTTGGCCGGCGAACCGTGGCTGACCCCCTACACTGACTTCGAGCTGGCTCGCCTGCCCAAGGAGGGCAAAAAACGCCTGCTGGTGATGACACCTGCCTTTGTCACCGACTGCTTGGAAACGCTCGAGGAAATCGCCGGCGAGGGCAAAGAGGAGTTCCTGCACGCCGGTGGTGAATGGTTCCAGCACGTGCCTTGCCTGAACGACCAAACTCCCTACATCGACTTCCTTGCGGGCCGCGTCCGCGCTTGGCTCGGTGGTCGCATGCCGGTTTCGGTCCAAGCCGGCCAGCGCGCGCAGACATTGGTTCCCGTGGTTTGAAAACCTAAGGTTAGGGTAGGGGAGGGCGCATCACCGTGTTAACCACATGGGCTCCCCGAAAACGATCCGTCTGCACACGAAGCGGTACATCTCCATTTTCAGTCGGCGACGGTGGGGCGATTAGAACGGGCTGTGGGATGTCTGTGTATTTCACTGAAATAGCAGTGCCTAGAAAAGCATTAGAACTACATATTGCACGGAATGCTTAGATTAACAACGAGTTGAGAAATCCTAATGCAATCCAAGAGGGGGAATTACATTTTAATGCTTAATAGTATGCATGTTATTCGATCCGTGTAATCTGTGCAATCCGTGGTTAAATTCTAATGCCGGATTTAGGTTAATCCCCCTATCGCTATCACCATACTCGCCCAGGCATCCGATCTGCTTCAGGAGAACCGCGCCATCCTTGATCCTGATTCAAATTTAATTGAACTCAGTCGCTGATTCACTTCTCCTCACACCCATGGCCGCCTCGATGACGCAACCAACCGTGGACACTCCTGCCGAAGCTTCGTCTGAGGTCAATCGGCTCACCACTGGGGAACGCGAACTCATTGCTGTTTTTGTTCAAATGACGCAAACCTTCGGCCTTCCTCGGTCGCTCGGTGAAATATACGGTCTACTCTTCGCCTCGCCCCAACCCCTGTCGCAGCAATACATTGTTGCCCGCCTTGGAATCAGCAAGGGATCGGTCAGCCAAGGCCTGCGCTTTTTACGCACGATTGGTGCAATTCAGCCCGTTCCCGATGCCAACGAACGCCGTGAATGTTTTATGCCGGTGGTTGAACTCCGCGCACTAGTGGGCGGTTTTATCCGTGAACGCATCACCCCGCAACTTTCCCTGTGGACTGATCGTACTAATAATATTAATTTAGATGATTTTAAGGCAGATGAAGGTGCACCGCCCAGCCCTGCAGATATTAAGTTAATCAACAATCGACTCGAAAAGCTCAAGACCTGGCACCAACGCGCTGAATTAGTATTGCCGCTGATGGGGAAACTCATCGGTTAGGCAGTTTTTTTTACGCTCTTTTCGTTTATTATATATCATTTCCAAAAAGGCGGGAAGTGACGGGGCGAAGCTGGGTCTATTTACTTAAAATAAGCGCCTCGTTCCCTTTGGAATTTACCGCATTTCTGAGCGTTGGATGTTGATCGTTGTCCCGATTCTTTCGTGTAATCCGTGTGTTCCGTGGGCAACTAAACAGTAGCGAGTATAGAGTAGCGGGTAGCGAGTAGTCAGAACCGATCCTTAATTAGTGTCCATCAGTGAACATTAGTGGTTAAAATGTATTGCTCCGACTTTCGTGTCATTTAGTGCTTTTCGTGGGCAAAATTCAGGTGTTCGTGATAAAAGAGTGGATGTTCAATATTGGATATTGATCGTTGCCCCGATTCTTCCGTGTATTCCGTGTGTTCCGTGGGCAAAAAATTCAGCACCAGATCGTCACGAGTGATAATCATTGCCCATAAGTGGTTAAACCGGATCGAATTTGCCTTTCGTGTCATCTTGTGACTTTCGTGGGCAACAAACAGCTAAGAACTTGGGGGCTAATAGCTAGGAGCTCTTATGTGGACGTTAGACTTTGGACATTGCCGACTTAAATATCAACAATCAGCGGCCTTATGCCTTCTGCACTACGTAAAAACAGCGGCCTGAAGCCATTTTCAGTTTTCTTGCTTTTCAATCGTGCCATTGGAATACAGTCAGATATTTTAACCACAGATTACACCGATTGCACGGGTTGGGGCTCTGCTATACTATTATAAGAGGCGACGAACACCAAGGTGTGTAATTAGATTTTTGATGAAATAATAAAAATCTGTGTATTCCGTGCAATCTGTGGTTCAAATTGTTTATCTAGCTTGAATGCTCAATGTTAGATGTTGATCGTTGCGCCGATTCTTCCGTGTATTCCGTGTGTTCCGTGGGCAACTTCTCCGCC
>CANIXX010000096.1 GCA_947471115.1 Opitutaceae bacterium
ACTCCTGCTGGGCAAAACCTTGCGCGACTAACGCCGGGGCTTTTTCACGAGCCTGCTCCAGCAAGCTGTTAAGCTCAGGGATTTCGGCTTCCGGATATTGAATGGGAGCGGCCGACAAAGAGCCGAGGGACAGCAACGCAAGGCCAAGCAGACGACGTGGATAATGCATGTGGGATAAAAGAATGGAGATAAGCACCCGCCACTAAGCGGGAACCTGAAGCAGCCGAACTGCTTAAAATCACGTCGAGTGGTTGTTTGTCGATTCCCGATTAGCGCGAAAGCCCGCTGACACAAAAAAGCCGCCACCGGTGAAGGTGGCGGCGCGCAGGGATGTTGACAATTAAGCGTGTCAGCTTACTTGGCGCTGCGTGAACGCGACTCGGGACCGCCCGGGGTCACGATGGTCTGGTTCTGGAAGGTCGAACTCGGCGCGACGCTCTTCAGCATCTGCTTCTTCGGCGAACCACCGGGGCTGACCAAGTTGGCCGTCACAAAGATCAACAAGTTGCGCTTGGATGTTGCTTCCCCCTTGGAGCGGAACAGAGCACCGAGGAGGGGTATGTCGCCCAAGACAGGCACCTTGTCGCTAGTTTTTTTAACTTCTTCGCGGGTAAGACCACCCATAACCAAGGTAGCTCCATCCCAAACCGTCACCTTAGTGGTGATCTCACGGGTACTAAAGACCGGCTGGTAGAAGCCAGAGGGCAATGTAACGGTTGTACTTGAACCCGGCGTGCCGGCAAAAAAACCTGGTTGCGCCACCAATGCAACGCTTTGACCGCCGTATTCAACAAAACCTTCAAACTCGGTTACTTTGGGACTCATATCCAGAGTGATACTATAATCATCCTCTTCAACCGTTGGAGTTACCTTTAGCTCCACACCCACATTACGCATGGTAAATTCCTGCGGCGTGCCAGCGGTAACACTAATTGCCGCACCACCACTATTACCAGCACTCACGGTGCTCTTGGTCTCTCCATAACTCTGGGGGTACCGCATTTCTTGGGCCACCACGATGTTCGCAGGGCTACCCGATAGGACCGTCACCTTCGGCGAACTCAGCAGGTCTGAACCAGATTTCTGAGATAAAGCGCGAATGGAGGCAGCAATCTCTAACTCACCAAAAACCGCGGCACCACTAAACAAACTTGAAGACGAAGCCGCAAGCGCGGCACCGCCGGGAACAGTCGGGGCAGTACCGAAGCGATCAGTGCTACTGGAGATACCATCTCCATCAAGATCCACCAGCGTACCATCTGAGAGTATGGCTCCTTGAGGTACACCGCCCGCAGCAGTGAAGGTAGACGCGAGACTACGATTACCGGTAGCAAGTCGGCGACCAGCAATGTCACCCACTGACGCGGCACGATTCGCTTGTCTTGCCGACCAATTCATCCCGAGTTCTTCCAGAGCGCCTTCCTGAACTTCCATGAACTTAGCTTCGATCTCAACCTGCTTAACGTTGTCATAGCGGTTGAGGATGTTACGGATCTTTTCGATATTCCGCGTGGTTTGATTCACCAGAATCGCCGAGCCGTCATAAACAAGACTGGAACCAGCGGTGGTGCTGAATTTCACACCGGCCTGTTCCAAGAAGTTTTGGATCGCGCCAGATTCACCACCGGCGCTCGAACCTCCGGTGGATGCACCGCCGGCGGCAGGTGCAGCAAACGGATCAGCAGCAGCGGCGGGAGTCGCGCTGGCAGCACCAATACCGGTCATACGAATCACGGTCGCCTTGGTGACCGAGAAAAAGGCGCTCTCCAGCATGGAGGTGTCGCCACCCGGACGCATAACAATGGTGTCGGCCTGAACCTCGTATTGGTAGCCGGTCGAATCGGAAATGAGGTCGAGGATACGCTTGAGCGACAGATTGCGCAGCGTGATACTGACCGTGGGGTTCTTGTTACTTGGATCGACCAAGATAATGTTCACACCCTTTACCCCCTCGCTCTTGTCATATTCCTCGGAAACGGCAGACAAGGTGCTCACAACCTTACCCAATTCGACACCTTGGAAGTTGACGCTAGGAATGACGATACTGGAGAGCTTTTGGGCAAGAGCTTGGGGAACAGCCGCTTTGGTTTCGCCAGCACCACGATCAACATAAACACCGGGGCGCTGCCAGGCATTATTGACCTCCTCCATCATTTGGGCGCGGGACTTGCCGCGGTTGAGTTCGCCCAACTTTGTTTTTTCAGAAGCGATACGTGCTAGGAACGACTTCGCCTCGGGACTGCCCGCGTCGATAGTCTCGACTGCACGGAACGACTCCTGCGCGCCGTCGAGATCGCCGGCGAGGTACTGGCTGCGGCCTTTGGCGACCAGCTTGGCGACCTCTTTTTGGTCTTTAATGAAGCCAGGACTAATTTTTTCGATTGGCTGAAGCGAGGGATTAAGTTCGGCAGATTCGATGGAACGGGAAACTTTTTCGACCTTTTTGGTGTCCGAGGTGGCAGCGGCGTAGGCGTCGAGCGCGGCACGGGCACCATCCGTGTCACCCTGCTTGAGGGCAGCTTGGGCTTTTTCCATGAGCAGACCGTTCTTTTCGGCCTGAAGGTCGGCGAGGGTCGAAGTGGTGGCCGGATTAGCGGGCAAGGACGCAATCGCACTGGTCAGTACAGCTGCGGCATCGTCAAAGCGTTCAGCCTTGGCAAGCTTACGCGCATCGGCGCGCTTGGATTTAGCGTCGGCGAGCAAGCCCTTGATGCGTTGGTTTTCATTTTTCACCAACTGGTCGGCTTCGGCCGATTCAGCCTTATCCCCAGCTTTGGCGGGAGCGGCAACAACCGGGTCCGCTTTAGCCTTGGGCGGGTAAGCGACCTCGGTGGGCTCGGTGGTCGCAGGGGTGTCAGTTGCTGCTGGAGCAGCGGCATCTACGGCGACAGCTGGAGCTGCGGCATCGTTAGCGGCAACTGGAGCTGCGGGACGAAGGGCGATCTGATTATCAACCCCGGCCAGGAGGCGCTGGACCGTGGCATCAGAGGGAGCGATAGCGAGCAGCTCTTCCAAGTTCTTCTTTGCGGTGTCCAAATCCCCAGAGTCACGGGCGCGAAGGGCCTCCGACATCAGGCGGATTTTGGTGTCGGTTTGGCCTTGCGCCAGCAGTGAAGCTGCGGGGACCACCAGCGCGAGCATCGCGGGGGCAGCCAGACTAAGAACGAGGGGTTTGGGGAGCTTGGGTAGTTTCATTGAGAATGACTAGGATTGTCAGGGTTCTAAGCTAAAGATATCGGGAAATGATTAAAATAGATCGGCTGCGTGCCTATTATAAAGCGAAAGGCGATGCGCCCGTTGTGGCTGCTGCTGGGGTTGCTGCGGGTGCGGGCACCGTAACAGCGGGGACTGGAGCGGCTGGCCCTGCTACACTCAACGTCTTGGTTAAAGGTAGTTTTAATGCCGCCGACTCCTTGGTTACCACAACCTCGTTCGTATCGAACGAAACCGAGTTAACCGTAAACGTCGCATCCCCCACGGTGAACGTAGCCCCAACTTTGTAGCCAACCGGTTCCGCAGAACCCTCCGCCTTCAAGTAAGCGATAGGGGTGCCCTTGGTGAGGCGGTTTTTGTTAGTGAGATTAAAAAGTTCACCGGTTTTATCATCAGCGACTTGGGCAACGGCTTCGGTTTCGATAATAACCGTTTTGCCCGTGCCTTGCTCAGTACGGATCTGCTTCACCTCAAAGCTCACGATTGTAAGCCCGAGATCCGGAATTTTTTTACCCTTTTGCCCGAGTATGGTTTTGCCAGAAATCGCATTTTCGAAGGTGCCTCTAAAATTGCCCTCCTTGCCGGTGTAACCGACGAGTTGGAGACGGAAGGCGTCCTGCTTAACGTTGACCAGCTCAACACCAAAGGGCGGCTCAACAACCTTAACCACTTCGACAACAACCGGGCCTGGCGGAGTGACCGTAAAGCGCTTAGAGGCAACATCGTAGTAGATCTCCGGGGGAGTGAACACGTCGTACACCCAAAGGGCGCCACCGCTTTGTGCAGCAGGAGGGGCCCACACTTGGGTGCTCACGCGGAATTCACTTAAGTCTGCCGGCACATACTCGCTGTTTGCGCGGGACGAGCCATTGGCTTCGCCCTTTTTACCGCCTTGGTTATAGGTCCACGCAAGCGATGCGAGCACCACGAGCAGGGCTGCACCACAGAGGATTTTATCTAGGGATTTTGCGGCCATATCAAGGAGTCGGGGTGGCTTCAGTAGGGGTGGTGTCAACAAGGTCGATCAACTCGACGGTGACGGTGAACTTAGATAGCACTTTATCCACAAGGGGTTTTGGCTTAACGGGTTCAACCGCCGCCGTCGCCGCTGGGCTAGTCCCAAAAATGCTGCTCAAGGTATTGGCTGGGGTGACCTTCTCGGTGGCTTGAACCTTGATGATCGGATCGACTTCGACTCCTCGCACCACCAAGGGAAGTTCGAAGGTAGCGAGTTTGTTCAACAAGGTGCGCAGGGATGCGGTATCTCCGATGAAGGTGAGACGAAATGCAGAAGCCCCCACAAAACCGGGGACTCGAGCGGTGATTCGCGAGTCCATATCAAAATAGTCGATATTCGTACCTACGGTAGTGGATCCGGAGCGTGCCGTCGGTGCACTGGGCTTGGCCGGATTGCCGCCGGAATCGGCAGGGCGCTCACGCTGCAGGGAAACCAACTCGCTGGGTGCAGCCTGGAATAAAGCGCCGAGCAGGTACTCGGCAACTTGGCGCTGACGATAAACTTGGGGGATCAATTCGCGCTCGGGACCGGCGCTGGCATAGGTGGTAAAGCCGAAGCGCTCATCCGCCTTGATTTTGATTTTCTCAGCCTGCGCTTTTTCGCGCATCGACTCGACAAAGGTAGCGATATTAAAAAACAAATGCGTAGGCTCATAGGGAACCTTAGCCTCGCGCAACAGCTTGGACCTCTCATCCGGAGTTAAAGAGGAAGTGCCTCCATAGGCCGCCTTCGCCTTTAGGAGCGCTTCGGCCGCAGGGCCGCTACCCTTGAGTTCTGCACGCATCTGTCCGAGCGCTGAGATACTGCGTGCGAGGTCGGCATTTACCAATGCCTTGTTTGCTTCGCTGGGAGTGGGCTGGCTGCTCGTGAGCGCGGTCAACTCAAGGCGTTTTTTGGCTAGTGCTTTAGCACTCGAGTGAGCCGTCTGGCTCCGCTCGTAAATGCACCAGCCTGAACCGACCGCCGCCAACCCAAGAGCGGCGAGCAGCGAGTAAAATATGGGGTAGGACTTAAAGGAGGCCATTGGGCGTAAATCAGAGCGGCTTTTTGGGGTTAACGACCAGAATGAAGTCGAAGCTCAAAATACCTGGCTGTGTGAGGTTGAAGTTTTCCTGCTCCACCGAGGAGATAAATTGCGATTCGCCGAAGCTCTTAATCAGCAGTTTGACGCGCTCAATGGAGTCTTCACTGACTTTGGAAAGCGGGTTGTTTTTATCCAACAAACGACCGCTGAGTTGAAGCCGTAGAACGCGGGGGACAGGAGCGGAAAGTGCACCCGCGTTGCCTGTATCGACGGCGACAACCGGCTGGTCCGACGAAGCACGGAGCACTTGGAGTTTTTCCAGCCAAACATCCTCAACCTTGACCAGACGCTGCTGCAGATCGGTGAAGAAGTTAATCCAATTGGATTTGGATTCCACCAGACTTTGAATGGCCGTGATTTCCTTGCGTATCGACTCGATGCGCTGGAGATCCGCGTCCTGAGCCGCTTTGAGCGAACGCAGGGGGTTAAGCTTGGCCTCGATTTCGATCGTTTGTTTTTTGGCAGTATTAACGCGGTCGTTAAAATGAACGATCGGCAGCACTAGGCCAGCCAACAAAAGAACCGCTGCGGCAAGGAAAAAGGGCTGCTGTTTACGGAAGGCCAGCACTGCACTGATAGCTGGGGGTAAGAGCGTGAACGCCTTTTCGTCTTTACCGGCGGGGATCGCTAGGCCGACCAGATCGGCCAGCTGCGCCGACGCATTACGGGCGCCAACGGCCGCAGGGGCGACATCGACGTTGCGCAGCGCGTCAAAGATCTCAACGCGTGTCTTAAGCTTTTCCGCCAGCGTCAGCTCGATTGACGGCAGCAGGGCACCGCCGCCGGTGATATAAATAACCGCCGGCTGCTCAGCACCGCTTTGACGGCGATAATTGACCGTGGAGCGGGTGATTTCGAGGTGCAGGCGGCCAATAAAGGAATTCGCTGCGGTCATGACGGCAGCACGAGCCGGTGAAGAGGCAGGTAAATCGCTGTTGCCGCCCAAAACTTGAAGTTTCAGGTTTTCGGCTTGAGCGAAGTCTTGCTTCAGCTCATCGGCGATGATCTGGGTGACGCTATTACCTGCTAAAGGGATGGTGCGGACAAAGAAGCGATTACCATCGATGAAGAGCAAATTGGCGGAACGCGCACCGATATTGATGAGCAGCGTGGTGCCGGTAACATCAGGATAGTTGTACTTAAAAGCGCGATATAGCGCCAAGGTTGAAGGCGTTATCGCAACAGCCGAGAGCCCTTCCTCACGGACCGCTTCACACAGCGCCTCAGTGACATCCAACTTCACGACGGCCAACATCACCTCAAGATCGAGCCCATCGTCGCTGACGACCTGATAATCCCAGACCACCTCGGCTAAGGGGTAAGGGATACCTTGTTGGGCCTCAAATTGAATGACTTGGGAGCGCTTGGTCTTATCGATAGCCGGCGTTTTGACGAATTTGGTTAACGTCAGGTGGCCAGGAACGGACAGGACGGACGAACCGGCCGCACCGGTACGCTTGGCGGCGGCAGCCAAGGACTGTCCAACGAGCGTGGGCCATTGCGACTCGTGCGCAACGTCGGAGGTGAAAGCCTCAATGGCAAACTGTTCGAGTACTAGCCGGCCGGGTTTGGCGGTATTAAATATACCGCAAGCGACGTGGCCGGCACCGCTGTCAACAGCAAGAACTCGGGGGGAAGTCATAGGGGGTGGTAAATGTCGAATTCAGGGCTGAGCTTAATCCCGTAGGAGGAAATTTAAGCCGGTGTGATTAGCGCGCGGGCTCGATACGAATAAAGGTGGGCGCTGGTGGCGATCCGCCATTGGCAAACGGCGTCAGGTATTGGGGAAGCAGGATGCCGTCATTGGCACCCGCGCTACCAGCCACCTTGCTGCGGAAGCTTTCGAGGATAGCGTTTGAAGAAAGCGTGGTCACGGGAAAGTTATTCTTGCCCAAGGGCAATGCCTTGCCGTCAACAAACACCTCAACCAAGTAAAACTTAAGGTCCCCGGTGATTTGGTCGCGTTTCACGATCTCGGGAGGCAGGTAAAAGCGAAAAACCGACCGACTTCCGGTGGCCTCTACGGCGACCGCTTCGGCCGAAGCGCGGTAGTAAGTATCAGGCACCTTGGAACCAGCTGGCGCCATCACACTGAACACTCCGATGTTCAAGGTGACCTTAACGCGGTTAATAAAATTGCGATTTTTAGCGCCCTCACCGCCACGAGGTTGCAGCTCAACCTCGGTCGCATACCAAGTCCCTGCATCCGCACGTACGGAGTTAAACCTAACGGTGGCGACCTCGATGGGATTCGGCGCGTTCGGGGCCGGGGTAACAGGCTGGGCAACGGCCGAGACCAAAGAGGCCAACGCAATTACAGCGACACGGACTAAGGCACGACATGCAAGGGGTTTCATGTTGAGTAAGGGGGGTAAGAAATTGCAGACATTGTGGAGCCGATGGGTTCTGTCACGTTGAAAATCCCCATTTAGCCACGATTTCACTCCTTTTTCATAACTTCTCCACCCAAACATCGAATGCAGCCGCCCATCGCCCACAAAATTGCCGTGCTTGTCTTCATCCAAAACGAGCAAGGTGAACAGCTGCTTCTTCTACGTGCAAAAGCGCCCAATCAGGGGGCGTGGAGCCCGATTGGGGGCAAGCTGGAGACCGCAACCGGCGAATCGCCTTTTGAATGTGCCGTTCGTGAAACAGCCGAAGAGACCGGCCACATCATCACCACAGGCGATCTACACCTTTTTGCAATGATCGCCGAAAAATCCTACGAAGGCAGCGCGCACTGGCTCATGTTCATCTTCAACTGCAAACGCCCGCTGCCCCAACTTCCGCCGGCCATGTCCGAGGGTCGTTTCGGCTTTTTCTCACGAGCGGCCATTGAAGCCCTCGCCATCCCTGAGTCCGACCGGAACGCGCTTTGGCCGATCTATGATAAACACCGCGGGCACTTTGTTGCGTTACGCGCCGACTGCCACCCCGCTGCACCCTTGAAGATCACGGTCGAACAAATCACGCCCTGCGTCGTCAGCGGTAGCGGGCAGTAACGGGTATCTTCGCGGATTTTGACGCAATGGCGCAAAGGGCACGCAAAGATCGCTAAACAATCCCCGTCCCGACCTGGAGGCATTCGGCGCGATCTTTGCTACTTTGCGTTAAACCCGAACTCCCGAGTTCCGGTTTAAAATGCCGATGCATGGCCTTGGCGACAAAACGGGGATGCGCCGAATGATTACGCTCACCGACCTCTGCGTTTGCATGTTTTAAGTCATTCGTTTCCATCCCCCTCCATTTCCGCTCGTTTTTCTATGGTTTTGGTCTCGTCCATATTTACTGCTGGGATTCTGCGCCGGGTTTCAATCGGCGTTTTTATTGGTGTGTGTGGGTGGCTGATGGCAGCGGGATTTGTGGTTTGGCATGCCCGCGCCATGGATGGCTATTTGACACGGGCGACGGCTACGCGCTTCACGGAAGTTCCCGTATCGACGCCGCTGAAAAGTGTGCCCCAAGCCATCGCGCCCGACGGCCAGGTGTGGATTCGGCACGCTCTGGCGTTGGCTGAAAACGGTGCCTGGCGCCTCCGCACGACCGACCTGGATAACGCTCCGGCGGGGCGGGAAATTTATTGGAACTCGGGGTGGGCGCTATGGCTGGAGGCGTGCGGTCGATTGCGCCGAATGTGCACCGGTGAGCCGTTGCCTGCAGCGGTGGAAGAGGCTTCGCGCTGGGCACAGCTGCCTGTGTTTTTATTGGTGCTCACGGTGGCTACGGGTTGGGTTGGGCTTCGCTGGGGCGGTTGGGCTGCGGCGCTTACCGCTGTCGCCCTGGCCGGACATCGTGGGTTTTATGAGGGGTTTTATCCGGCATATTATGATCACCACGGCCTGATTAATGCCGCGGTGCTGGGCCTGGTTTTAGGGGCGGTTTTTGCCGGTGCGGGATGGTGGCAACGCCGATCGAGCACGGGGCTTTCGCCTTTGCCGGGATCTGAAGCCGAGGTAATGCGAGCGGCGACGTTTTCGGCGGTGGCTGGCGCGCTGGGCCTGTGGGTGAGCGCAGCCTCGCTGGTGGTGCCGATCGCGTTAACCGGTTTGAGCGTGCTCATTGCCTCGTTGTGCTGTGGACGCGCACCAGTGCACAACAACACACCCGTATGCGTGCCCTTGGCTTGGCGGCGCTGGGGGCAGGCAGGTGCGTCAGTGAGTCTTGGCCTCTATCTTTTGGAGAACGCCCCCGACCGCCTAGGAATGCGGATGGAGGCCAATCACCCGCTTTACAGTTTGGCGTGGTATGCGGGAGGCGAACTCATCGCGGTCTTACTCATTTGGCGCAACGAGCAGCGTTCGGCCGCCTGGTGGAGCCCGCGCCTGATCGGGTGGGGGACGCTCGTGTTGGCGGCGCCAGCGTTGGTTTGGGCGAAGGGCTCCGCAGTGTTTATCCCCCTGGATCCGTTCATGTTGCGGATTCATGAATCAATCGATGAATTTAAAGGGCTTTTGTCGGCGGCGGCACTAACGGGTTGGTCGTTGTATGCCGACATGGTACTCATTTCAGCAGTGGCGGTGGTGCTTTTGATCGTCTGGTCGGTACGCAAACCGCCGCTGGCGCAGCGCATCGTAGTCACCCTAGTTGCCAGTGTGGCCTTGACGATGACGATGCAGGGTTGGTTTCAGCGCCGTTGGTTACTGCCAGCGAGTGGCCCGCAAATCATCCTGATTATTGTCTTACTTGTGGCCTTGGTCATTCCGTTACACCGGCTATGGCGTGCGGCTATCTTACTGGCAATCGGTGTGCTGTTGTTTGTTCCCGGCCCGTGGTTGCTTGCAACTGACCTGCTAAAGATGAAGCGCTTAAATGACTTCTTTGCGGGCGAAGCCATGCAACTGCTGTACCGCGACATGGCAGGGGCTTTGCGCAAGGCTGGGGCTGATGAGCGTTCGGTTGTGCTCGCCAGCCCCAACGCCTCGGTCGGGGTCGGTTACTACGGTCGGTTGCGCACGGTGGGCACGCTATATTGGGAGAATCACGCGGGTTTAAAGACAGCGGCGGCGGTGTTCTGCGCCCGGGACGAAGCGGAGGCAGCGGAGCGTATCCGTGCCGCCGGCATTACCCATGTGGCAATGGTGTCGAGTTACGATTTCCTCGCCGAATATGCCTACGCACTCGACGGTTTTTGGCTTTCGCCTGAAGTCAGCCGGGAACGGTTCGGCGCACGCTTACTTTATCAGCATCGGGTGCCCGTGTGGCTGCGTCCCGTACGCTACAAGGTACCCGTGTTGCTTGCGGGCATGAGGAGTCAAGTCGCCTTGTTTGCGGTCGATTTTACCACTGCGCCCGCTATAGCGCATGAACGTATTGGGCGTTATCAACTCGGCCTCGGTGCGCAGGATTTGGCGGAGGCGAGCTTTCTTGCCTCACTGGCGAGCGATGCGAGCCGCCCCGGAGCTTGGCTATGCCAAGGCGAAATTCTGTTAGCGCGCGGACGGGTTTCCGAGGCCGGGAATTTTATTCAAGCGGGCCTCCAGCGAACCCCTAAAGAACAACGGGAGCAATTACTCAACGATGCAGTCGTCATGTTGGCGCGTCAGGGTCCAGCCGGCCAAGCCGAGGCCGACCGGTTACTCGCTTTGCGCACACAGTGAATTCGGTTTTGGATAGCCGAAAACCCGCGAACTGGGGCATGTGTGCATCGGCAAACCATAACCCGTATACCATAAACCGCAGTGTTTTAGTTGAGTAGAGAGCGCAGCGACGCGGCAATCGGCTCAACGCTGCCCTCTTTACGCGACTTAAACAATTCTTGATTTCTAAGCTATCCGCCAAAGACTGCGCCGCTTTAACATCCAACTCGATTTAACCCGTGAGCAATAAAGCTGTACCCAACGCCGACAAAAAAGTCGAAGCCCCCGTCGCCTGCGCCGGCTCCCACGCCTCGGCCCCGAT
>CANIXX010000097.1 GCA_947471115.1 Opitutaceae bacterium
TCAAACAGCTATGGATTGCCGAAGGTTAACACTCCTACATCAGTGAGTATGAGTGCTCATCAGTGGTTAACTTGGATCGGGTTTGTGGATCCGGATACGGAGTTTTTAACCACTGATGGGCACTGATGAGCACTGATAAACCAAGCCGATAAGTCTGACCCCAAATGCCTCCGACAAGTCGAAGGTTACTACCTGCTAGTTGGGATCGCCCTCGTTCGCCCATGTCTCAATGGCCTCTCGATCCGCTTTTAAATTGGGATCGACTGCCTGCGCATGCGAGTCGGGCTCAACCGCAAGAGCCCACGTCGAACGATGGGCCAGATGCATCTCCGGCCTAACAGCGACCGCCAGCGTTTGGCTCACCGAAAGAGGATCATTGTTCACCGGCTGGCCCAAGGAGGCTCCTTTATCCGCTACGGCTGCTGGGAGCGGCCTAGCTTCATGTTCGTTAGGCGGGTTCATGATTCCTCCTTCTGCGCTGCTTTTGCGCCTCCCTTGCAGCAGCAAGACACTGATCGCGCGCCGCCTCCTGAGCGCCTTCATCAACAAGCCGCACAGTCTCGCTGCGGCCCTCCTCGTCCTCGTCTTCCCTGGGCGATTCCGGAACTCGAGAGGCTTCAGGATCCGGCAGCTCGTTGCTGCGGACGGCTTCGGGCAGGGCTTCGAGAAGGGCTGTTTCGCGGTCGACTTCAGGACCGCCCGACAGTTCGCGCTTGGCTTGCTCCCAGTCGGAGGGTTCGACCTCGTGGGCCTGACGGCCGTTAAGGAGCGCCACCTCCAAGGCGCGCTCGCGGATCATTTTCCGGCTAATCACGCCAACGCCGAGGCCGTGCTCGGTGAAGACGCCTTGATTGAGAGGGTTATTATCCATGATGGCTCATTTTTGACCGACACGGGCGGGTAAACACCGGGTGATTCCACGGTGTTTCCAGCGTGTGTAAAGATGCAGCCAAGTGCGTCCAATCACCATGGGGCGTTACCCGACTCGACCCTCGCCCAAGACACTCGTCAGTGAACGCAAAAACCATGCATCATATCCCCCGATCACATCCCGCCTTTATTCGCCTATCGATTGCAACCCACGCCAGAGTGGATTGCGTCTGTCACCCCGCGCTCGCTCGAATCCGCAGCAAATGAGCAGCGCAAGCGCCCCAGCCCGACAGGTATGCCTCCTGACCGATCCCCCAAGCCCAAGGCCGCTCCGTGAATCCCCCCTCGCCGCCCATCGCACTGCCCACAAGTTACTCTTCGCCTGCGCCGTACCCATTCGCTCAGATCGTCGGTGCACTCGCGCTCTGCGCAGGGGCACTCACGCTGGTGGGTTGGGTAATGGGGATTCAGGAACTGGCCGCGCTTGGCTTTGAGGGAAACCCATTGGTCGCCCATTCAGCCTTAGCCTTAATCCTTAGCGGTGCCGCTATGTTGATGGTTAAAACCACCCGCCAAAGCCTTCGTATCACGGCGCACGCCAGTATCCTCTCCCTCGGTACAATCGCATTGGCCAATCTAGTCGAACTTGGGACTGACTGGAATCTCGGCATCGACGAACTGCTGTTTCGCGATCCCTACAACCTACCGCCCCTTGCCCCTGGGAGGATGGCCCCAAACGCCGCAGCAGGCTTCCTGCTCACGGCGGCGGCGCTCTGGCTCATGCGTCGGCCGGGCGAGTTGGGGGATAGACGTCCCTGGATTCTCGGTGGGCTAGGATTCGCGGTAATGATGCTGGGGGCCACCGCTCTACTCGGTTATCTGGCAGGATTTCAGGGTTTCTATGTGTGGTGGCGGCTTAAAACGATGCCCGTGCCCATAGCACTGCTGCTTACGCTGCTGGGAGGAGCCGTGCTCGGGTGCGCCTTAGTCGAAGCCGGCGTCCGTTGGTTGCTCGGTCGCTGGCTCATCGGCGGCTTCGGCCTCGGCCTAGCGGTCATTATCGCCACTGCAATTTATGCACGCCACACCACCGAAGAAATGGCCGAAGCTAACGCTGAGGTCTCCCACGCCATCGAATTTTTACCCAAGATCCGCCTATTGGCAGCAGACCTCGAAATAGAACATCTCAGCCTGCAAGGCTACCTGCTCACGGACAACACCACCCTGCGCGATCGTACCACCCAGGCATTAGCCACAAGCCGGAGTGTTTGGCAGGAACTTCGCGCCATGGACGCAACCCACGTGGATCTGCAGCAACAACTGAACCGCACCGAGCAGCTGATTCACCAGTATGAGGCCATCATCCGCCAGCTCATTAATCAGCGCCAGTCGGGCGGTAGCTCCACTTTCACGGGGCCACAGCTCACCGTCAGGGCCACCGAGTTGATTCACCCAATTCGGGAGCAAATCGACGCAATCATCGTCGATAAAGCCGAGTGGCTGGCCGCCCGTCAGGCCACCATCGCGCGCCTGAGCGCCCGTGCCGCCTCCATCCTCCCCATCGAGATCGTGTTGATGACCCTACTGACTTTCGCAGCGGTACTGCGGCTTAATGCCGAGGCGGCCGAGCATGCCCGCTCCATGGAGCAACTCCGGCGCAGCGAAGAGTTAAAGACTTCGATTCTTAACTCCATGCCCTCAGAAATCGCCATGCTCAACCCCGAGGGCGTCATCTTGGCGGTGAACGAACCATGGCTACGCTTCGCTCGCGAACACAGCGCACCCGCTGAAGGCTCAACAGGGATAGGTGCCAACTATTTTGACGTTTGTCGGCACGCAGTCGCTGCTCAAGCCCCCTACGCAGCCGAGGCGCTCAACGGCATTCAGGCCGTGATCAATCGAACGCGTACGGAGTTTCAACTGGAGTATCCCTGCCCTAACGCCTGGTATCTGCTCCACGTCACTCCTGTCCATGGAGGTGCAGGAGGTGCACTCGTCGCCCACCTCGATATCACCGCACGCAAGCAAGCCGAGAATGCGTTGCACAAGAGCGAGGCCATGTATCGCCGATTACTGCACAATCTTGATGCCGGAATTGTCGTCCATGCAGCGGATACCTCCATTCTGATGAACAATGTCCGCGCATCTGAAATCCTAGGCCTGAGCACCGATCAAATGAGGGGTAAAACAGCGATCGACCCCGCTTGGCACTTTATCAACGAAGACAACACGCCGCTAGACCTGAGTCGCTATCCTGTTAACCGGGTATTAGCCGACAAAAACCCCATCAAAAACCAATTACTCGGCATCCAACGTCCCGGTGAAACCACACCCGTCTGGGTCCTGGTTAACGGCTTCCCTGAACGAGATAACGAGGGAAAAATAATGGAAACATTGATCAGTTTTACCGACATCACCGCGCTCAAAGAAGCCGAGGCAAAGATCCACATGCTGAATGCCGCGTTGGAGCAGCGGGTGGTCGAGCGCACCGCCGAACTCAATGCCGCCAACGCCAATATCCTGAAGCTCAACGCCGACCTCAACACCCGTGCCGCCAAGCTAGAAGCGGTGAACAAAGAGCTGGAGGCGTTCAGTTATTCCGTCTCGCACGACCTACGGGCGCCATTGCGCGCCATCGACGGGTATGCGCGTATGGCAGTCGAGGACTTCTCCGCGCTCATCGACGACAATGGCCGCCGTCTGCTCAAGGTGATTGGGGACGAGGCCAAACGAATGAGTCGGCTGATCGACGATCTGCTGGCCTTTTCACGCCTCAGCCGCCAGCAGATCGAGCCGGTGAAGATCAACATGCGCGCGCTGGCTCAGGAGGTATTTGATGAACTCATGAAATCCGAACCGGCTCGCACGGTGGAGCTAAAATTAGAAGACCTGCCGGCGGCCCGGGGCACCGAGGCGATGATCCGGCAGGTCTGGGTTAACCTAATCAGCAACGCGCTCAAATTCACCCGTAAACGGCCGGTCGCCCAAATTGAAATTGGGGCGCAAACGGACACGAACGGCGGCTGGATTTATCACATCAAGGACAACGGTGCGGGCTTTGACATGCGCTATGCGGACAAGCTGTTTGGGGTATTTCAACGACTGCACACCCAGCCCTATTTTGAAGGAACGGGAGTCGGCCTGGCGTTGGTGCAACGCATCCTGCAACGCCACGGCGGGCGCATCTGGGCGGAGTCTGAGGTCGATCAAGGCGCCCGTTTTTATTTCACCCTGCCTGACCCTGCAACAGAGTCGGTCGAAGTCGGCAACACCTTGATCGAAACGACCAAATGACAGGGTTCCTGCGTTCAACAAGGCCTCCTGATCGCCTGCAATTGGGTCACCCAAGTCGATCCCTATTGATGATGCCAACCTGAGCGCAAAAACCAATCCGCCTTTATACGCCCACTGGTTGCAACAAACTCACTCCCGACTTTACTCGAAGGCCCCCTTCCGCCCCGCCCCCGCACTTGGCCCGATCGACGCGCCCTGCCCCCATCAAAAAACTGCCTTTGACTCTGCCCTGATCCCCCCGCGCCCCATGAACTCCCAACAAGTAGAAATCCTGCTGGTCGAAGATAGCCCGACCGATGCGGAATTGACGATTCGTGCACTCAAAAAACGCAATCTCGCCAACCACCTCGTCCACGTTACCGATGGTCAGGCGGCGCTAGATTTCCTGTTCCATACCGGCCCCTACCGCGACAGCCCCAAAGACGAACAACCCAAGGTGGTTCTGTTGGATTTAAAACTGCCCAAGTTCAACGGCATCGAGGTTCTGCGACAACTGCGCGCCAACGAGCGCACTAAGCTCTTACCGGTCGTCATCATGACCTCGTCGCGTGAAGACCGCGACGTGATCGAAAGCTATAAACTGGGCGCCAACAGCTATGTGGTGAAACCAGTGGACTTCGAAAGTTTCGCCGAAGCCGTCTGCAACCTTGGACTTTACTGGCTAATCTTAAATCAGCCTCCCTGCTCCCCTCATGATTGAAGCCATTTTAGCCGGCTTGCGCATCCTCTCACTCGAGGATTCAGATACGGACGAGGAGTTGATCCTACGTGAGCTCAAACGCGGCGGGTTAGATTTCGCCGTACGCCGGGTTCAAACGCGGGAGGATTTTCTGCGTGAGATCACATCGTTCCGTCCCGACCTCATTTTGGCTGACTACAAGCTGCCGACCTTTGACGGTGGGGAGGCCTTGGCCTTGTCCAAGGCCTGTAGCCCTGAGGTACCCGTCATCATTATCTCGGGAGCGGTAGGGGAAGAAACTGCCGTGGAGTTGCTCAAAAACGGCGCCACCGATTTTGTCCTCAAGGATCGGCTCACCCGGCTCGTCCCAGCGGTGCGGAGGGCGTTGCGCGAAGTGGCTGAACATCGGGCACTAAGTCAGGCCGAAGCCGATCTACGCTCGCTCAACGAAGCGCTGGAGCAGCGGGTGTCCGATAGAACCCGTGAGTTACGCGAAAAAAACCTGCGCATGGAAGAGGATCTGAGCATGGCCAAGGAACTCCAACTGGCCCTGCTGCCGCACCGCTTCCCCACACTGCCGCAAGGCGCGCTGCAGGCGTCCAGTGCGGTGAAGTTTTCCAGCATTTTTCATCCCGCGAGCTCGGTGAGCGGGGATTTTTTCAACGTGGTGCGCGTCTCGGAGTCCGCCGTGGGGGTGTTCATCTGTGACGTGATGGGCCACGGGGTTCGGGCGGCGTTGGTTACCGCAATGATGCGCGCACTTGAGGAGCAACTGGGGGATTTGGCTGCCGATCCAGGCGCACTACTCACGGCGATCAACCAGAGCCTGTGCGGCATTTTACGCCAATCCGGCATCACCCTGTTCACCACCGCCTGTTACATTGTGGCCGACATCGGCAAATCGTGCATCACCGTGGCCAATGCCGCGCACCCCAGCCCGTTGCTGGTGCGCAACCACCCCAGGGAAGTCGTGCAACTCACCCCCGAGCACACCGCAGGCCCGGCGCTCGGGTTGTTTGAGGAAGAAGTTTATCGCACGTACGCGTTTCCCGTGGCGGCCGACGACCTCATTCTCCTCTTCACGGATGGACTCTTCGAGGTGGAAAACGCCCTAAACGAGTCGTACGGGGAAGGGCGGCTGAGGAACGCATTCGAACTTCGCGCGGGACAACCCCCAGGGCAATTGGTGAACTCGGTGATCGCCGAGATCGAGCTATTCGCAGCCGGTCACGTGTTCCCCGACGACGTCTGCCTGGTCAGCATGGAAATCGCCCACCTTCAAGGCAGCGAAATCCAGTTGGCGGCCACCTAAAAAGGCCCCGCCACTTAAAGAATAAAGAGCACCTACAACGAAAGCCTCAGGCCATCGTAGGCAAACTCTACGCCTACGGGCAACTCGTCGGCCCATTCGACGTGGCCAGTCAGATGGGTCAAATGCGTCAAATAGGTTCGCGGAGCGCCAATGGCGTCGGCGGCCTGCACCGCCTCACTGATGCTCATGTGCGTGGGGTGCGGCTCGGGTCGCAAACCGTCCAACACCACCACCGCTGAACCCTTAGCCAGGGCCACAGCATTATCGGTAACCCGCTTACAATCAGTATAATAAGTAAATTTAACCCCACTGCTCTTCTCGGTGAAAACCAGCCCTAGCGTGTTGATGCTGCCGTGCGGCAGCAGGGTGGATTCGATCGTGCCTTGCGGCAGCTCGATACGCGCCGGCATGGAGTGAAGTTTAAAGGCAACGTAGCCCTTGGAAATGGGTTTATCGACGATCGCGTAGGGGTACATCGCCTGAATGCGGGTCATGCCCTCCTCGGTCGAATACACGGGCATCGCGACATTGCCGAGCAGGTCGCAGTACCGGCGTAAATCGTCCATGCCGGCGATGTGGTCGGCATGCCCATGAGTGAGCACAAAAAAATCGATCCACTCGATTTTCTCGCGCAGGCACTGGAGGCGAAACTCGGGGGCCGCGTCCACCTGGATACGCAAGCCATCCATGATGACATGAATCGAGCAGCGCGTACGCTGGTTGCGCGAATCCGTGGATGTGCAAACGGCGCAGTCACAGGCGATCATGGGAACGCCTTGCGAAGTGCCGGTGCCGAGAAAAATCACATCCATGATAGGTCAACCAATACAGTGCGCGCAGGCGGAGCAAGCGGAAGCTCGGTGTTGAACGCGGGACTGAGGGAGCGTAGTCAAATACAAGGGCGACGTATGTTCATCTTTAGCCGCTTGGATAGCGCTAACCCTGCTGGTACAAACGGCCAGCGGTACGACAGGTTGGGTGGCAGCGTGCGGATCCAAACCCATCCCTGTGTGTGACCGGGGCGAGGACAGCGATGCGTAATTTTTCTCGCCGCTCCCGCCGTCCTTACGCACCACTGCATCAACCATGAAAACGCCCACGCCCGTTTCCCCATTACTCAACGCAGCGCTCAAAATCCTGCTCGTCGAAAAACGCGGGACACACCCCCAGTTGAGCCAGGTCGACGGCGTGGAATACCTCTCCGTGCTTTGGGCCACCACGCGGTTTGGCGGCGTGCCCGGCTTTGATCGCCAGGAGGGCTGGTATTTTGACTCGCCCGATGACGACCGTGGCGTCGTAGCCGTTCACCTCGACGCCGAGGGGAGTTTCCACGTGACCAACCCCGATGCCGAATTCGCCTATTTAACCGGTAAAGTAAGTTCGGCCAAAGAACTGGTGACGATCTTGGTCACCCTCGACTCCATCAAAGCGACCGACCTCAAGGGCGTGGCCATCAAAGACCAGCCGCTGGCAGGATTGTTGGAATAAACCTCCGCCAACCCCGGCCAACACGTCCGGTTTACCTGTGAGCGACGCGCGCGGCCTGTTGAAATGGCCGCAGGCGATTTAAAGTTTTGCGCATGAACCCCGCGCCCGCTTCGCTGCTCGCATGGATACCGAAGCGCTGCTCGCGAACATTCGCGAAGGATCCCTTTCCCAGGACAAAGCCCGCGCACTGACCGCCAACGATCTCGCCGCGTGCAACGCCTCCGGCAACACCGTCCTGCACACCGCCGCCAAGTACGGCCGACTACGCGACCTCAACCCTGCGGTGCTCACCGCCGAGCTGTTCTCCCTCAAAAACGACTCCGGTTACACCCCCCTTCATCAGTTGGCCTTTGGCGGACACTTCGGCCAACTCCCCCCCGGTCTTCTCAACCGCAGCCACTTTCTGGTGCGCAGTAACTCCGGCTACACACCCCTTCACACCGCGGCCGCAGCCGGCACACTTGCCCAAGTTCCAGCCGAGATGGGTGACATCACCCAAGAGTTGCTGCTGATTCGCACCGATCTGGGTAACACCCTTTTGCACGAGGCAGCCGAGACCGGCACACTCGATCGGCTACCGGCCAACCTGCTCAGCGAGCGCCTGTTGGCCGAGCGTAACCTGAGTGGCGAAACCGTCCTCCATGTGGCCGCGCTCAACGGCCACCTTGGTCAAATCCCAAACGCCTGGCTCGGTACTTCGGTCCTTCTGCGCACCACCAAAGCCGGCGACACCGTGCTGCATGCAGCCGCCATCGCCGGCCACCTCGGCCAGGTGCCGACCGAATTGCTCATAGCCAACAACCTGTTACTTAAAAGCAAAGCGGGCTACAGCGTGCTCCATGCGATCGCCGAGACCGGGCAACTGGACCGCATACCAGCGGGAATCCTCACCGCCGAACTGTTGCTCACACGCAATGAACACGGCGATACCCCGCTGCATGCGGCCGCCCACGAGGGCCACCTCGGCCAAATCCCGGCGGCATTCCTCACCCCCGCATTAATGGAGACGCGCAATTACGAGGGAGTAACACCCCTAGCGACCGCGATTCGGCGTGGAAACATCGACCACTTACCCGAGGGCTTGCGCCCCGAGGAACCCGGCATTGTGAAACGGACTTTGATCAAATGGGGGCTGTCCCGCCCGCCGTTTTAACAAAAAGTAGTGCGGTGCTTCAGCCCGCATCGGCGATTGTGAGGGAAATCCGTTCAAACCTGCGGGCTTAAGCACCGCACTACCTCAGCGCAAATCCTTCAACTCGAAGGTTACTGCATAACAAGACACCTCGAAATAAAAGAGGCGCAACCGTTTGGATCGCGCCTCGGAGGATTCAGTTTCAGCTGCGTTTCGCAGGCGTAACTTAGTTTTTCTTAAACCCGTTGGGGTGCTCGGAGTGCCATTTCCAAGCGGTGGCGACGATCGGCTCAATGGTCGTGTACTTGGGTTCCCAGCCGAGCTCGGTCTTGGCCTTGGTCGAATCAGCGTAGAGGGCGGGCGGATCGCCGGCGCGGCGCGGCGAGGTCACGTAGGGGACCTTCTTGCCGGTGACCTTCTCAACAGCATGGATCACTTCCAGCACCGAGGTGGGCGTGCCCGTACCAAGGTTGTAGAACAGCGCGGTGCCGGGTTTTTCGAGCTTATCGAAAACCGCGATGTGCGCGCGGCTCAGGTCGTCCACATGCACATAGTCGCGCAAGCAGGTGCCGTCTGGCGTCGGATAATCGGTACCGAAAACCTGCACGTTCTCACGTTTACCCATGGCGACATCGATCACTAACGGGATCAGATGCGTCTCGGGGTTGTGCTGCTCGCCGATCCAGCCGTCCTCGGCCGCGCCGGCGGCATTGAAATAACGGAATGCCGCAAAGCTCAGGCCGTAGGCCGAGGCAAAGGATTTGAGCGCAATTTCAACGTCGAGCTTGGTCTGGCCGTACGGGTTGATCGGGGCCTGGGGCATCGACTCAACCAGCGGCATTTTATCGGGGATGCCGTAGGTCGCGCAGGTGGAGGAGAAGACGAACTTCTTCACGCCCGAACCGATCATGCAGCGCAACAGGTGCAGCGTGGCGGCAACGTTGTTAAAATAGTATTTGAGAGGATCGGTGACGCTCTCGCCCACGTAGGCGTAGGCGGCGAAATGCATCACGATGTCGATTTTCTCCTTACGCAGGACTTTACCCACTTCGCTCTCGTTACCGAGATTCACGGAGTAGAAGGGCACCTCGGAGTCCACGGCCGCTCGATGGCCGAAGACAAGATTGTCCAGAACCACAGGGCGGTGCCCAGCGGCAATCAATTGACGAACACAATGGCTACCGATGTAGCCTGCACCTCCGACGACAAGTACGTTCATATTTGGAGCCTAGGCTTGTATTACGGTTACGGACGGGTTGGCTAGCGGTTTTTCCTCCATGTCGCTTAAAACCCCTCGCATCGTCATCACGGGTATTGGTCTGACCGCACCCAATGGCAACACGTTGACCGAATTCCGCCAAAACCTGCTCGCTGGGGTGGGCGGCATCGAAAAGAAGGAAATTCGTTACATGGGCGAATTGCTCGCCGGCGTCTGCCATTACGACGCGCTCAAATACCAAACCAAAAAGGAGCTACGCGTGGGCACCCGCGCCGGCTCGATTTCGATTTATTGCGCCCGCGAGGCGGTGGCGAACAGCGGGCTCGATTTCGCCAATTTCCCCAAGGACCGCGTCGGTGTTTACGTCGGCACGACCGAGCACGGTAACGTCGAAACAGAGAACGAAATCTACGCGATTTCGAAGTTTAACTACGACACCAAGTACTGGTCGCATTACCACAACCCGCGCACCGTCTCCAACAACCCGGCCGGCGAAATCTCGCTGAACCTCGGCATCACCGGTCCAGCTTACACGATCGGCGCGGCCTGCGCGGCCGGCAACATGGGCCTGATCCACGCCACCCAAATGCTGCGCCTAGGCGAAGTCGACCTGGCGATCTGCGGCGGCGTGAGCGAGTCGATCCACACCTTTGGTATCTACGCCGGATTCAAATCCCAAAACGCCCTCGCTTCCCACCCCGATCCGCTCAAGGCGTCGCGTCCCTTTGACCGCGATCGCAACGGCATCGTTATCTCCGAGGGCGGTGCACTGTACACGCTGGAGCGGCTCGACGACGCGCTCGCACGCGGGGCCAAGATCTACGGCGAAATCGGCGGCTACTGCGTAAACTCCGACGCCAGCGATTACGTGCTGCCCAATCCCGGCCGCCAGGCCGAGTGCGTGCGCAAGGCCCTCAAGTCGGCCGGCATGGCCCCGCAGGACATCCATATCGTCAATACACACGCCACCGCCACGCCACTGGGCGACATCCAGGAGTGCGAGGCGATCCGCGCCGTATTCGGCGAAAACTGCCCCGATACCTACGTCAACAACACCAAGGGCTACATCGGCCACTGCATGGGCGCGGCCGGCGCGCTGGAGTTGGCGGGCAACCTGCCGTCCTTCGACGACCTCGTGGTGCACCCCACCATCAACGTCGACAACCTCGACCCCCATTGCTCCCTGCCCGGACTGGTGCTCA
>CANIXX010000098.1 GCA_947471115.1 Opitutaceae bacterium
ACCCAAGCGGGCTAAAGCACCGCGCTATTTTCGATCCGGCATCCCTCGCTAAAACCCTCAGTCCAGGTCAACGCCTTCGACAATCAAACGCAGGCTGTCCAGCCGCAGCCGTGCTTGCTCGATCGCGGTGCGTACTTGCAGTACCTGCTTCTTCGCCAGCTCCAGCTCTTCGGGCCGCACGTTGTCGTTTAACTTCCCCAACTCGACCAGCCGCTGCAGGTCGGCGGTGAGTGTGGCGGCGGCCTGCTCCCGCGCCGTTTTTTTAATCGTCAGGGTCCGCGCCGTCGCCCGCTCGGTGGCCGCCGTTACCAGGTTTTTTAACAGGGTTCCGTTGAAGCCGGGCCGCTCCAGGAAACTCGCCAGCGGGGCGTCTTCTAGGTCGGCGTTTAGCCGTGAATACACCGGGTCGTCGGTCAGGTCGGCGCCGTGGATGTCGACCAAGACGCGCAACGGGGTCGGCGCGAGGAATTGGTCCACGTGCCAGCGGGCGTCGGCCACCGTTTCCAAAACGAAAACCGCTTCAAGCAGCAGGTTGGGCTTGTCGGCTTCGAGCACGCAGAAGGCAGTGGTGCCGGCGGGCGAATCGACCAGCAGGTCGATCGTGTCTTGCACCAGCGGGTGATCGGCCGAGAGGAAGCGAATGTCTTCGCGGGCAATCGCGCGCTTGCGTTGGTAGGTCGCCAGAATGCCGTCGCGCGGGATCGACGGGAATCCTTCCACGTAGGCGCGGTCGGCGTTGAGGTTGAAGTCGCCGTCCTCGTGTTCCTTGATTTCGACCCCGAAGTGTTCGAGCAGGTCGGTGAGGATTTTTTTCAGCAGCGGATCGGCGTCGGCGGCACGCACGCGGTCGATCACGGCTTTGGCCACCTCGCCGTTGAAGGAGTTTAACTCCAGCAGGCGGTCCCGGCCCTGCTTGAGTTTGAGCTGAAGGGCGTCGCGGAAAACTTCGGTTTCGGCGATGAAGGCGTCGAGTTGCGGGCGGGCCTTTTTCTTGAGTTTACCTTCGCCGTAAGCCGTCGCCAGTTCCAGCAGGCGGGTGCGGAAGGCGTCGGCGTAATCGTTGCCACCGTGAAGTGGCGCTTCAAAGGAGTTTAGGCCGAGGTGATACCACTGGGCGACGGCCTCGTCGGCACCGCCCACAAGGTAAGGCACGTGGATGCGAATGGTCTCCGTTTGGCCGATACGGTCGAGGCGGCCGATGCGTTGCTCGACGAGGCCGGGGTTGAGCGGCAGGTCGAACAGCACGAGGTGGTGGGCGAACTGGAAGTTGCGTCCCTCGCTGCCGATTTCGGAGCAGAGCAGGAGTTGGGCGCCGGCGGGTTCGGCAAACCAGGCGGCCTGGCGGTCGCGCTGAATCAGCGGCAGGCTTTCGTGAAACAGGCCGATGTTGAGGTTGAGCTTTTCTTTGATGGCGGCCTCCAGCGCGAGCACCTTGCGCTCGGAGCGGCAGATGAGGAGGACTTTGGCGGGCGCGATTTTTTGCAGGAAACCGACCAGCCAATCTAGGCGCGGGTCTTCCTTGTAGGAAAAGCGCAGCGTGGCGACTTCGCCGGTTTCCTCGGCTTGCAGTTCGCGGCCGACGCGGGCCAGCAGGGTGGGCGAGGCGTCGGCAATGGCGACCGGGCAATACTGGCGCTTGGGGAAGCCGGTCATGGCGGCGCGGGTGTTGCGAAACACCACGCGGCCCGTGCCGTGTTGGTCGAGCAGGGTGCGCAACAGGCCGTCACGGGCGCCAGGTTTGCCGGCGGAGAGCGCGGCAAGGTGGGTGGCGAGTGTTTCCGGATCGCGATCGAAGAGCTTGCGCAGCGTAGTTTGGTCGGCGCCGGTGAGGGTTTTACCGTCCACGATCTTTTCGGCGATGGCGGCAACCGAGCCGAAGTCGGCGGCTTCGTCGACGAAGCTCTCGAAGTCGTCGTAGCGGTGCGGATCGAGCAGGCGCAGGCGCGCGAAGTGCCCGGCTTGGCCGAGCTGGGTCGGGGTGGCGGTCAACAGGAGAAGCCCGGCGGTTTTGCGCGCGAGTTGCTCGACGAATTTGTACTCGGGGCTGGCCTCCTCCGGCGTCCAGCCGAGGTGGTGCGCCTCGTCCACGATGACGATGTCCCAGCCGGCGTCGACGACCTGGGCGCGGCGGTTGTCCATCGAGGAAAGAAGGCTAACGCTGCCGAGTGCTAATTGGCTGGAGAGAAACGGGTTTTTGCCCGGGTCGCTGCCTTCGATGTCAGCGCAGCGCGGCTCGTCGAAGATGGTGAACCACAGGTTGAAGCGGCGCAGCAGTTCGACGAACCACTGGTGGGTGAGCGACTCGGGCACGAGGATGAGGGCGCGTTTAACCCGGCCGGTAGCGAGCAGGCGCTGGAGAATGAGGCACGCCTCGATGGTTTTGCCCAGACCGACCTCGTCGGCGAGCAGCACGCGGGGGATTTGGCGGCTGGCGACCTCGTTTAGAATATAAAACTGGTGCGGGATCAGGTCGATGCGCCCACCGAGAAAGCCACGCACCGGGGACTGGCGGAAGCGGGCGCGGGCCTGGAGAGCACGTAGGCGGAGATCGAATACGGCGGAGGGCTCGGCTTGGGCAGCCATCAGACGCTCGGCGGGGGAAGCGACGCTCGTCAGGTCGGAGATGACGTCTTCGCGCACGCGCTGGCCGGTGGGGCCGACGTAGGTGAGCAGGCCGGCGACCTCGTCGACGGAGGCGACGGTAAACTTTTCGCCGGTGCGGGAGGCGACGGTTTCGCCGACGGCAAACTGCACGCGTTTGAGCACGGGAGTGCCGCGTGCGTAGATGCGTTTTTCCCGGGTGGCGGGGAACTCGATTGTGATGCGGGTGCGATCAAGCTCCGCGACTAGGCCAAGGCCCAGCTCGGGCTCGCGTTCACTCAGGCAGCGTTGTCCGACAAAACCAAGAGACATAGCGGGCCATCACACGGAGCGGGGGCGGGCTGGGCAAACGCGTTTTCAAAAAAACGCGATTTAGCGGTTGGTGTTGGGGCGGGCGGAGGCGGCGGATTGAGCTTTAAAGCACCGCGCCACCTCAGAGCCGAAGCGGGCTGAAGCACCGCGCTACTTTCGATCCGACTCTCCTGCGGCCCAATTCTTGTCTTAACGGGCTTTAGCCTCAGCCGAGCTGCTGGAGAGCGAAGGCGTAGGCGCCGAGGGCGACGGCCTCGCTGGTGCCCAAGCGCGACATGCCCACGCCGAGGCGTTGTAACGGGTCGTATTGCAGGAGGCGCTCGCTGCCCGGCACCTTGATCGTGCGGGACTCGCCCTTGAGGAAGGTCTCAAGCTGCGCGGGGTCCTCTAGATTGAACGTGGGTTGGTTGAGACGGCGGTAGGTTTTGCCGCCAATTCCGGTGTAGTTGGAATTCACCTCTTTGACCAACTCTGGCAGGAACAGAGGCCATGCGCCCGAGACTCCGCCGCCGATCACGGCTAGGCCGTCGATAAGCGTGAGAGCGTTGGCCAAAGCGTCGCCGGCCACTTCACCGAGGCAGCGGAAGGCTTCCTTGGCGGCGGCCTGGTCGCCGGGCTGCTGGCCGCACGCGATCGCGTAGATGTCCTTGGGCTCAGGGGATTGCTCAAAGGGAATACCGGTTTTTTCGGCAAAGACCCGGCGCACCGCGCGGATGCATGCGCCTTCTTCGGCATCCATGGACGGGTGCAGTTTGTTGCGCAGGGAGTGGATCTCCGCAGCCATCGAGTTGTCGCCGGTGAACAGTTCGCCGTTGCGCACGATGCCCGCGCCGAAGCCGGTGCCGAGTGTGATGCCGAACAGGTTTTTATAACGCTTCGAGCTGCCGGCTTTTTCTAGCAGGGAGTTCACGTGGGGGAGCAACCCACCGAGCGCCTCGCCATAGACGAAGAGGTCGGCGTCGTTGTTTATATAAACAGGGATGCCGAATTTATCCTGGAGCATCGGGCCGATCGCCACGCCGCCGCGGAAGCCGGGTAGGTTGTGCAAATCGCCGATGATGCCATTCGGGTAGTCGGCCGGCCCGGGGAAGGCGAAACTGATGGCCGCTGGGGCTTCGGGGCAGAGCGCCTTCACGCGCGCAAAGCCGATGATCAGGTTGTCCAAGCACTGCTGCAAATCCGCGCCGTTGGAGGGCAGGGCGACCGTTTCTGTGACAGGCTTGCCGCCGCGCGTGGCGGCGAAACGGAAGTTCGTGCCGCCTGCGTCGAGTGTCATAACGATGCGTGGGTCGTGATATAGGTTCATGGTACGGGTGCGCTTAGGATTAAAGGCGGTGAGACCAATGGAATCGAGGCGACGGGTAAAGCCATGCTTTTTGCAGGAGTTGCGCCGAAGTGGGTGTGGCACGGACCTAGGCGGCTAATTATAAGAGGCCAGGCAGTTTTTTATTATTTTATGTGGATCTATATATGCCCGAAAACGGCCAGCCCCCTTTTGGGTAGCGCCCTTTTGGTGCCCCATTTTGGTGGCGCCACGCGCCCCGGGTGGCGAGGCGAGGCGAGGTGCGCTAGCCCTGAAGTTCCAAGTAAGCAGTTTCTGCCACGCCGACGACTCCAGCTACGCCAATCTGCTTTCTTCGCTTCGGCCCTCAGCCTATCACTGAGCCTGTTGCCCATGACCACCCCACTTTTCATTCGCATTCACCCCTCTGATAACGTCGCTGTCGCTCTGCGCGCCGCTGAGTCGGGCGAGTCCTTCGCCGGAGTCACCTTGACCGAGCCCATCCCCGCTGGCCATAAGGTCGCCCTCCGCTCCCTCGACGTCGGCGAACCGATTTTCAAATACGGCTACATACTCGGCGTCGCCTCTCAGGCCGTCCCCGCCGGCGCCCATGTCCACTCGCACAACCTGCGCAGCGCCCTCACCGACAAGTTCGAGGAGCTGCGTTTCGCCGAGGTGGCCAAACCTCGCCCCGCCTCGACCGCCGCACGCGCCGACGCCACCTTTGACGGTTACCGTCGCCCTGATGGCCGCGCCGCCACCCGCAACGAAATCTGGATTGTTAACACGGTGGGCTGCGTGAATGTCGCCTCCGAAAAAATCGCAGCCGCCGCCCATGCCGAACTGGCCGCCCCCGGCTCGGGTATCGACGGGGTGTACGCCTTCCCGCACCCCTTCGGCTGCTCGCAACTGGGCGACGACCTCGGCTACACCCAAAAAGTCCTCGCTGGGCTCGCCCGCCACCCCAACACCGCCGCCGTGCTCATCCTCGGCCTGGGCTGCGAGAACAACCAAATGAAAACCTTCCTCGCGATCCTCGGCCCCCAGGCCGCCGAACGCCTGCGCTGGTTCAACGCCCAGGAGGTCTCCGATGAGATCGACTCAGGGGTGGCCGCCGTGCGCGAGCTCGCCGTCTACGCCCGCCAGTTCAAGCGCCAGCCCATCCCCGTCTCCGAACTGATCCTCGGCATGAAGTGCGGCGGCTCCGACGGGTTTTCCGGCATCACCGCCAACCCGCTGGTCGGCCGGATTGCCGATCGCCACGCCGCCGCCGGCGGAACCGTGCTGCTCACCGAGGTGCCGGAAATGTTCGGGGCCGAACGTGTGCTGCTGGAGCGCACCACTGATGAAGCAACCTTCAAGGGCGTGGTCGATTTGGTGAACGATTTCCGCGCTTACTTCCGCAAGCACAACGAGCCGGTCGATGAAAACCCCTCCCCCGGCAACAAGGCCGGCGGTATCACCACCCTCGCCGAGAAATCCCTCGGTTGCGTGCAAAAGGCCGGCCAGGCCCCGATCGCTCAGGTTCTGGCCTATGGCGCCACCGCGCGCGCCGGACTGGGCGGGGTTGCCCTCGTGCAGGGCCCGGGCAACGACGGGGTTTCCGGCACCGCCATGACTATCGCCGGCGCCCACCTGTTGTTGTTCACCACCGGTCGGGGCAACCCGATGGGTTTCCCCATCCCTACGTTAAAAATCTCCAGCAACACTGATCTGGCCACCCGCAAACCCCAGTGGATCGACTTCAACGCCGGTCCGGTGGCCGACGGCACGGCCGGCTTTGAGCAACTCAGCGACGAACTCTGGCAGCAGATTCTCGACGTCGCCTCCGGCCGCAGCCGCGCCCGCAACGAAACCCGCGGCCACCGCGAAATCGCCATCTGGAAAGACGGCGTCACCCTCTAAATCCTCCAATCTGGGGGCCCATTAAAAACACGCATCAAAACGAAATAAAGAGCCTGTCGTCCGATCGCCGATTCCGACTTACGTGTCATTTCGTGTTTTTCGTGGGCAACAATCCGCTTCCCCGTGACTGAAACCATTCTCCAATTCGGTGCCGGTAACTTCCTCCGCGCCTTTGCCGATCTCTTCGTCGCCCAGGCCAACCGCACGCCCACTGCCGCCGTCGGCAAGATCGTCGTCGTTCAGTCCACCGACCGTCACCGAGCCGACGCCCTCAACGCCGCGCAGGGTCGTTACCATGTCGCCGTTCAAGGCTTCGCCGCGGGCCAAGTCGTCAACGAGGTCGAAGCCGTCGATTCCATCTCGCGGGCACTCTACGCTGGCACCCAGTGGGCCGAGGTCCGCCAGTTTGCCCAAAGCACCGACCTGCGCTGGATTTTTTCCAACACCACCGAGGCCGGCTTCGCCCTCGATGACCGCGACTCCGTCCGCCCCACCGACGCGGTCGCGCCTCACTCGTTTCCGGCCAAATTGCTTGATGTTCTGCTCACCCGCCACGCCACCGGTCTGCCCGCGCCCACCGTCGTGCCCTGCGAACTGCTGGAGCAAAACGGCCAAAAACTCCGCACGTTGGTCCTCACTCAAGCCGCCCGCTGGCAGGTCTCCCCCGCAGCGACCGCTTGGCTGTCCGAGGCGGTGGGTTGGCTCGACAACCTGGTCGACCGCATCGTGCCGGGGACACCTGCCGAGCACCCGCTTAAAGCCAGCGATCCGCTGCTGCTCAGCGCCGAGCCATTCGCGTTTTGGGGCGTGCAAACCACCGCAGTCACCTCCGGGTTTCTGGCCCATCCCGCCGTCACCCTGACGCCGGACCTCACCCCGTTTTACCTGCGAAAAATCCGGATTCTTAACGGTGCGCACACCGCGCTGGTCGCCTTAGCCCTGCCGCGCGGCTTCAAGACGGTGCACGAGTGCCTGGAGCACGCCGAAGTCGGCCCGTGGTTGGAGCGGGTGCTGTTTGATGAAATTGTTCCGGTGATCGCTGAGCGTGCGCCGGAGGCCGAGGCCTTTGCCCGCGCCACCCTGGACCGCTTCCGCAATCCATTTCTCCAGCACGCGCTGACCAGCATCGCGCTCAACCACGAGGTCAAGGTGAAAACCCGCCTACTGCCGACGCTGGCCGACTATCGTGCCCGTTTCGGCAAACCCGCCCCACTGCTGAGTGCGGCCCTCGGAGTTTGAGTTCGGCCGCGCCTCCGGCGGATGAAGTAAAGTTACAGCCTACTAGCCTGATCAGCGCTTAGGCGCCGCAGCACTTCTTGAACTTTTTGCCGCTACCGCAGGTGCACGGATCGTTGCGGCCAACCTTCGGGTCGCTCGACTTCAAGGGGGCCGGCCCCTGGCGCAGCGTGCGGGCGAAAATCCATTTGCCGCCGATGCGCTGAAACTCGGACTTCTCGTGCATCGCACCTTCGCTGCCGCCCTCGGATTTGAAATAGGCGGTGAAATCGACGTAGGACACGTCTGGTTTCACTTCGGGCTCATGGGAGTGAATCACCAGGCGCGTCCAAGGCAGCGGCGCGGTGTCGGGCTCTTCCACATAGGGTTGGCGGGAGGAGGGCAGGTACGTGTTGTGGAGAAACTCGTTGGCGTTGGCGACGTGGCCGGTGAAGCGGGCGCGCATCAACTGCTCGGCGGTGCTGGCTAGGCGTTTGCCGGTGATGATCGGCTCGCAGCAGGCGGAGAAATCAAGGCCGCTGCCGCAGGAGCAGGGCTGGCCGGAAACGGGTTTGGGGAGAGCGGTAGCGGTGGTGGACATGGCGAATTGGAGCGGACACCAAGCCGCTTGCGCAGCCAAAAAGCGAGACTGGAAGCGGTCGGGCAGGACGGGGCGAACCTTCAACGTAGCCGTTACTAAAACGGGGTTTTAACCTGAACTCCGGAGGCGAGACGGCTAAACGTGACACCCGGCACGCATCCTGATCCCAACCTGCCTCGCGGGCGCTTAGAAACCGGCGTTGACCTCGTGCTGGATGCCGGGCTTCAGCGTGATTTCTCCAAGCCCGGTGCACTCAACATGATCGTTTTTAAAAAGCTTGGCGGCAAACGGAGCCGTGGCGTCGGCGGATTGCCAGAGCCATTTGCCGATGGAGACAAACTGGAGTGGTACGCCCTTGTCCCAAGACAATCCTGGGCCGTCGCCGCGCAGGTAGAGTTTTTGCCCAATGCCGATGTAGGCGGTGGCAATCAGGCGGGTAACGCCATCCGCAGTCGGGGCGCTTTCCATCGACTCGGCGCCGTCGCTTGTCAGGCCGAGATCGAGTACAGGATCAGCCGACTTGGGTTTGCGCGGTCGTGCGGCTTTGGGCTGTTTGGGGGCATCGTCAACGGGCACCTCGTCGGGCTGGGGCTCGGTGGCGATAAAGGCGGCGGGTGTCGGCAGCGTGTCGGCGGGAGCTTGGGTGTCGACGGGCGCTGCAAGAGAAGGGATCGCGGCAGGCGAAGGGCCTTCGGCGATGGCAGGCGCCGGAGCGGATTTGGGCGGTGAGACCGGGACGACTGGAGTGGGTAGGTCGTTTGACGACAGTGCGGGAGTGGGGACGAACGTGCGCTCGACAGGGAGGGCTGCGGCGGTGGCTTTCGCGGTGGCGGCTACGAGAAGTTCGATTTGGCGAGTGGCGTGTGAAAGGGCAGCGGCGAGGGCTTTTTCGCGGACGGCCAAGGCTTCGCTTTGAGTTTTTGCGGTGGCGTCGATTTGGGCAAGGCGGCGCATGATTGGATCGTCGCCGGGTGTTGCAGCCGGCGTGGGCGCAACGGGCTTGGGAATCGAGCTGATCAGCGTGTGGATGCCGGCTACGGCGATACTTATTTGTTCGGCCGACTCGGTGGTCGTGCGGGCGAGGGCGGCGATCTGGTTTTGTCTATCGCTGAGCACGGCATCTTGGCGACGGGCGTAGTTAACCAAAAAGGGGATCATCAGCAGTGCGGAGCCGAGCGCCACGCAGATCGTGATGGCGATCATCTCGTTGGGCGTGATCGGGTTTGCGCTGCGGATGGCGATGAACGCGGCGGCGCTGAGGAACGTCAGATCGCCGAGGATAAAGGGCAATTTGGCGAGATTCGGTGCCTCTTCGGGGTGTTTCATGGGGTAGCGTCCGCGATGCGGTTTTTGTGCGGTGGATCGCCCCAGTGCTCAAGGTCGAAAGCTCAAGGTCGAAAGCTCAAGGTCGAACCTCCGCTTGCTGTATCAAGTGAGGTAACCAAAAGCAAAGTACCCAGTCGCCTTCGAGTTGTTGGATCCGCATTGCGCTGCCGCACGCCCCGACCTACACGACTGGCGGTTGGATGGCGTCGCGGGTCTTTTGGCCGAGCTCCTTGATGTCTTTTTCCAACTTGGCGCGAACTTTTTTCTCCATGCGGTCGATAAAAAGCGTGCCGTTGAGGTGGTCGACTTCGTGCTGAATACAGCGCGAAAACAGCCCGTCGCATAGCAGTGTGTGTGCAGTCCCTTGCAAATCCTGGAAGGTCACCCGGATCACATCGGCTCGAATCACGTCGCCGCGAATCTCCGGAAACGACAGGCAGCCTTCCTCGTAAACGGTTTTGTCGGACGGCAGTACGGTGACAACGGGATTGGCCAGAGTGAGCGGCATAAACAACTCCAAGGGCGGGCGGCCGCCGTCGAGTTCCCAACTGAAATCGCGGTCGGTGCCGAGCAAGTCGACCACGCAAAACTGGAGCGCGCGCCCGACTTGCTGTGCCGCCAGGCCGATGCCGGCGGCGGTGTTCATGGTCGCCACCATTTGGGCGGAAAGCAGCGTGAGGGCGGAGTCGAAGACCTTTACGGGTTCGCCCTTTTTACGGAGCACCGGGTCGTTATAATGAACAATTCGCAGAGCCATAGGTCGGATGAGTGATGAGGCCGTGCAACCTGTATTTGCCAACCACGCGCGGCAACCGAATACTTCGCCGCACATGACGTCGTCCCGCCTCGCTTTTCCCCGTTCCTTTCCGATCGGGTGGATCGTCGGCCTTGGCCTCGGCTTGCTGGCGGCGGCGTGGAGCGTGCCGGTCAACCTCCAGTCGGTTACCCCACCGCTGCTGGAGCGAGCCGGCGAAGCCACGCCCACGGTGGCCCAGCTCGGGCGCCAGTGGCTCGACCGCGAGAAACCCGGCCCGGCAGCCCTTGCCCTCGCCGCCGCACGCACCTTGGGCGATCCTCAGGCCGCCCCGCTCGCTACCGCGCTTGATAACGCCGCACACCGCCAGCCCGAACTCATCGCCTGGGGTGGCTGGGATCCGTTTCTCGATCCGCTGTTTAACCTCAAGGAAAACACCGGCCGCACCCAGAGCACGCCGGTGCTCACCTTTTTTATCACCCAAAAGGCGCGCGCCCAACTGCTCGCTTATTTGGGCAATTCCCGCTCGCAGGGTGTGCTGGAGTTGTTGCGCCTGCGCACCGTCACCGGCACCCAGCGCTTCTCGCCCGCGACCCAACCCGGCGGCCAGGCACTCGACGCCGTGATTTTGCTTTCCGCCCTGCTTTATCAGGGCGAACACCTCACCCCCGCGCTTCAGCGCGAGGTGCGCGAGCTGGCAGGAGCTGCCGTGGCGGCCAATCAGTTCGGCGAACTGGAGCCTGTTTTCGCCGACCTGCTTTCGCTGGGTAAACGCCTCGATTGGATCCAACTGTGCGAACTGTTGCGCCTGACCGGCAGCGTGAAAACCCTCGGTGAATTCGCCCAGCTCGCCCGTGTCGCGCCCGACGACCTGCCGCTCATTTACAGCGCTGCGCAGCTCTCCGGCTCGGCCGATCGCGTGGCGACGTACCTGCTGAAATTCGGCCGCACGGGCCTCGCCGACCTCCGCCTTACGCTCGGCTTTGGCCAAGGCGCCGTCGAGCAGTTGCTCTCCCGCCAAGTGCCCGTCAACCACCAGCCAGCCCCGTCCTTCGGCCCGTTAACTCTGGCCGCCCTGCTGTTTCCCAAACTCGCCCTGGCCGCCAAGTACATGGGG
>CANIXX010000099.1 GCA_947471115.1 Opitutaceae bacterium
ACATCCGAAAGTTTACAATCGAGGAAGGTGTAGCCCCCACCCAAACCCGCCTCTTTAAACACGAAGGCATTGATTATATATTAAGCTCAAATCAGAAGAAAAACGAAGTAGCGGTATACTCCAGCCACAGTTTTTACACAAATTCAACCAAAGCCTAACTTATGAGCAAAATCATTAACGACGACGAAGTTCCGGCCTTAGATTTGCCTGGGCGCTCCCTCAAATGGATGTATACGCCGGACATGAAAGCGGCCAAGAATTGTTCCATGAATGTGGTTACAATTAAGGCCGGAAACACGGTAAAACCTGCCCACTCCCACCCAAATCACGAAGAGGTCGTTTATCTTTTAAGCGGAAGCGGTAAAGTGTATATCGACGGGGTTGTCTCCGAGGTACGCAAGGGATCCGCCATCTTATTTTCGGCGGGTTGCATCCACATGTTACGAAACTCCGGCAGCGAAGACATGAAAGTCGCCTGCTTTTTCTCCCCAGCTGCCACCTTTGAGGACTATCTTTTACATGAAGACGTCGAATTCCCGAGTTAATTCAAAACGCTAATAATACCCCTCCACAAAATTGCTTTATGCAAAGAATTATCAATAATCCCGACGACATCGTAAACGAAATGGTGATCGGCTTCGTCCAAGCCCATTCCGACCTGGTAACACAACTGCCGTCCAACCATCGCGTCCTCAAGTATAACAAAGCCCCCGTTCCCAACAAAGTAGGGGTTATTACGGGCGGAGGATCCGGGCACGAACCCGCTTTCATCGGCTATATTGGAGAAAACATGCTGGATGCCGTAGCCGTAGGCGAAATCTTCTCCTCGCCCACGGCTAAATCCTTTTCCGACGCCATTAAGTGCGCTGACTCCGGCAAAGGCGTTGCCGTTTTATTTGGCAACTATTCTGGCGACAATATGAATGTTAAAATGTCCAGGATGGATGCAGAGGATGAGGGCATTCTTGTCAAAACCGTGGTTGCAAATGACGACGTTGCCTCCGCGCCCAACTCCCAACTGAACAAACGCCGCGGAGTAGCCGGGGAAATTTTCATGTGGAAAGCGGGCGGAGCTAAAGCGGCGCTAGGTGGCAACTTGGATGAAGTCATCGCATCGGCCCAAAAAGCGATCAACAACACCCGCAGCGTCGGCATTGGCTTGAGCTCCTGCACTATACCAGCAGTGGGGAAGCCAAACTTCTCAATTAAATCCGGAACGATGGAATTCGGTATTGGGCACCATGGGGAGCCCGGGTTGGAAGTCACCGAGATTAAATCGGCAAATAAAATGGCTGCCAAGGCACTGGACCTCATTTTGCCTGATCTTCCTTTTGAACCGGGATGTGAGGTTGCGGTTCTTGTATCCGGACTTGGTGCCACACCTATTAACGAGCTCTACGTTTTCTATAGTGAGGTGTCCGCAATCTTAAAATCGAAAAACATATCGGTCTATAAACCCTATGTTGGAAATTATTTCACCTCATTGGAGATGATGGGCGTGACCCTTACGCTGATGAAACTCGACGACGAACTGAAGCAGCTGCTCGACCATAAATGTAACGCTGTGGCACTTAAAAAATTCTAAGGAAACACACTCAACACTATATAATTATGAGTTACTTCAAAAACACTGAAGGTGCGGCGATTCTTCTGCGTGTGGTTTCTGCCATCCAAGAAAACAAAGAATACTTGGGGGTCGTTGACGGTGAAATTGGCGATGGCGATCATGGGGTAAACATGAATAAGGGGTTCTCCATGGCTGGAGCCCGCATTAAGGCTGGCGATAGCTTTTCCGAGGCTTGCCGGATTATATCGCAGGCGCTTATGGAGGACATCGGTGGATCCATGGGGCCACTATATGGTTCATTCTTCAAATCACTTTGGCGCCACTCCAAAAACCTAGAGCATATCAATGCGGCTCAATACAGCACCATGCTTAAAGCATCAACGGATGTCGTGATGGAAATTGGTGGAGCCAAGGTGGGGGACAAATCATTGCTTGATACGCTGGCCCCCTGTTGCACCGCGTTACACCAATCCATTGAGCAGAACCAGGCATTCTCCATTGCCCTGCAACACAGCATCCAGGCCGCCGAAGCAGGCAAGAACTCCACTAAAGATATGGTGGCGAAGATCGGCCGGTCTGCACGCCTGGGTGAACGTTCAAAGGGTGTTCTGGATGCCGGCGCCGCATCCAGCTTCATTATTATCCAAGCGATGCATACGGCTATTCTCGAGCGTTTACATGGTCAATCCACCCTTGCTCCGGAGTCGATCGCCCAAGCTTAAAAATCTGCCCCCCCCGGTCCTATTCATTACACCAATCCCCCTCCTAGGGGCAGGAGTCGGTTGCCGGGGGCATTCTGATGGAGCATATAATCGGGAATGAATCCCGCTGAACACTATATAGATAAATTATATAGAGCACCCGCTATAAAGCACACGCTCGCGACAGTCATTTTTCCCGGACTAAAGGATTCACCTCCGCCCACCCATATCACTTTCGCGCCGAGTATAAGTGATTATCTCGTCACCATCGGCGCGGCGCGGGTTTAATTCGAGCTAAAGCACGACGGTTGGCAGATTAAATTGGTATAGTTGAGCTAGCTAAATGCAGCCCCAGATCGTCCTGAGCATTTTCGCAGCACTCTTGGGCCTGCTAGACGCTTACCGGTCGTGTGGGACAGACACTGACAAAGAAATCGGAGCGGCTCCGACATTCGCGCGGATTCAAACCCGCTAAGGTTGAACGATGAATCCCTTCATACGTCTACCGAGGTGGCTAGCACTGGCCGCCTCCCTTGTCCTCACCGGCGGTTTCGCCTCAAGCGCATCAGCCCAGCCCACCGTTAACGTGGTCGCCACCGACGCCTCAGCCGTCATCGGCACCACGGATTACGCGACCCTCGCCTTCTCCCGCACCGGACCAACCGCTACGGCATTAACCGTCAACTACTCGCTCGGCGGCACCGCCGTGAAGTGGAACGACTACTGCCGCACCCAGGGCGACATGCCCGTCTCGGTCACCATCCCCGCCGGCGCCGCTTCCACGATCATGACGATCATGGCTCGGGCCAACACCACTGGGGCCAACCCGGAAACGGCGATCTTCACCCTCGCCGCCAACTCCGCCTACACCCTCGGCACCCAAAAAACCGCCACGATCACCCTCTTGGCAACCGGTGCACCGCCACCACCACCACCGCCAACTCCAACCTTGCCGGTACTCACTGTCGCCGCGTCGGATGCCGCCGCTACCATCGGTACCACGGACACCGGCACGCTGCTGTTCACTCGAAGCGGCGCCACCACGGCGTCCTTGACGGTTAACTACACCCTCAGCGGCACCGCAGTCCCTTTAACTGACTACCGCCTACCCACGGGCACCATGCCAGTCACGGTAACGATTCCCGCCGGCGCCAGTTCCACCGCCCTTACGATCCAGGCGGTCGCCAATAGCACCAACGCCAATCCGGCGACCGCCAAGTTCACCTTGTCGACTAACTCCGCTTACACCCTCGGCACCGCCTCCACCGCGACTATCACCATCGCAGCAGCAGCCCCACCGCCAGCGCCGCCGCCAACGTCTGGGCTTCCGACAATCACCGTCGTGGCCACGGATGGCATCGCTGTTATCGGCTCCACCGATTACGCGACGCTCACCTTCGCCCGCACCGGCGCGACCACCGCAGCCCTAACGGTTAACTACACCCTCGGCGGCACTGCTGTGAAATGGAACGACTACTGCCGTATTCAAGGCGACATGCCGGTCGCCGTGACCATTCCCGCCGGTGCCGCCTCGACCACCATAACGATCATAGCTCGGGCCAATTCCACCGGTGCCAATCCGGCAACGGCGATCTTCACTCTGTCGGCCAACTCCGCCTACACCCTCGGCACCGCTGGTTCGGCCACGATCACCCTGCTGGCCACCGCCCCCACGCCAACCCCGACTCCGACGCCGACTCCCACCCCGACCCCGACGCTGCCCACGGTCACCGTGACCGCCTCGGACTCCTCGGCCGCTATCGGCACCACCGACACCGCCACGCTGACCTTCAGCCGCACCGGTGACACCACTGCCGCGTTGACGGTTAACTACACCCTCGGCGGCAGCGCCGTGGCGCTCACCGACTACCGCCTTGCCAACGGCACCACCATGCCGGTCTCGGTCACGATTCCCGCGGGGTCCGCCGCCGCCACGCTAACGCTGCAGGCCGTCGCCAACAGCACCAACGCCACCCCGGAGACGATCATCCTCACCCTGGCGAGCAACGCCGCCTACACGCTGGGCAGCGCCACCTCCGCCGCCGTGACGATCGCCCAGGTCGTCGCCCCCCCAGCGCCGACGCCCAACCCGGTGCCGACGCCGGTCGTGCTCAACGAGCTGGACTACACCGGACTGATCATGCCGAAGGTGGGCGAGCAGGCCCTGCGCGTGCTTTCGCCGACTTATCTGGAGCTACGCAAGCTCACCACCAAGGCTCCGGACCCCGCCACGGTAACGACCTGGAACTTCGTTAACTCCTCTGGCGTGCTCGCCGCCCCGGCGACCAGCCAGTTCGCCGTGACCGTCAACGGCCAAGCGGTTTCCGTCGTAGCGGTGGGCTTCAAGCGCCGCGCCTTCTCCGCCGATCTGGATGTGCGCGATCTGCGCATCGACAACGCCCTCTACCTCCAACTGGCGACCCCGATTGCCGAAGGTCAGACCGTTGTGGTGACCAACCCGAGCGCCCAGCTCTGGCCAACCACCGAGAAGTACACGGTGACAACCGATCCGCTGCGCTACAGCCCGGCGATCCACGTCAACCAAGAGGGTTATGTGCCCACCTTACCCAAGAAGGCCATGGTGGGTTACTACCTGGGTAATCTCGGTGAACTACCCGCTACCGGACTGACGACCTTCACCATCAAAAACGCCGCCACCGGGGCAACCGCCTACCAAGGCACGCTAACCGCACGCCGCGATGTGGGTTACACCTATTCGCCGCTACCCTACCAGAACGTGCTTCAAGCCGACTTCAGCGCCCTGACCACGCCCGGCGAATATTACCTAGTGGTACCCGGCCTCGGCGCATCGCTACCGTTCCTGATCGATGACGGCATCGCCATGAACTGGGCGCGCACCTACGCACTCGGCCTCTATCATCAACGCTGCGGCAAATCCAACGCCCTGCCCTTCACCCGCTTTACCCATGACGCCTGTCACGTGGCCAAAGCCGAAGTGCCCTCGCCGCAGTCCTCCTACTCCTTCACCTGGACGACCATCGCTTCCAAGAGCGCTCCCAGTGCGCATCAAACCGCCCCGCAGCTCTCCTCGGAAGCCTCCCAGCTCTACCCGTTCGTCAACAAGGGTTCGATCGACGTCTCCGGTGGTCACCATGACGCCGGCGATTACAGCAAGTACACCACCGACGTCGCGTCTTTGGTTCACCTCCTGATGTTCACCGCCGACAACATGCCTTCGGGCAACCTCGACAACCTCGGCATTCCCGAGAGTGGCGACGGCATCAGCGACATCCTGCAGGAAGCCAAACAGGAGGCCGACTTCGTGGCTAAACTCCAGGACGCCGACGGCGGTTTCTACTTCATCGTCTATCCCAAGACCCGTGAATACGAAGGTGGCCTCTCCGGCACCGCGCCCGGTGACACCCAGGTCGTGTGGCCGAAAAACACCTCCGCCACCGCCGCCTGCGTGGCCGCCCTGGCTCAGTGCGCTTCGTCGCCCAAGTTCAAGCAGGCCTACCCGGCGACCGCCGCGCTCTACCTGCAAAAGGCCCAGCTCGGATGGACCTTCCTGATGAACGCGATCGCCAAGTACGGACTAGCCGGCTCCTACCAGAAGATCACCTTCTACGGGGACGAATTCTCCCACATGGACGAGTTATCCTGGGCCGCCGCCGAGATGTATCTGGCCACCGGTGACGTGAAATACCAGCAGCAGCTCTTCGCCTGGTTCCCAAATCCCAACGACTACGCCACCTACCGCTGGAGCTGGATCCGCATGGCCGAGTCCTACGGCAACGCCATCCGCAGCTACGCCTTCGCCGCCCGCTCGGGCCGCTTGGCCGCCAGCCAGCTCGACGCCGCCTACCTCGCCAAGTGCAACACCGAGATCATCGGCGCCGCCGACAAAGCACTCCTGTCCTCGACCCAAAGCGCCTACGGCTCCGCCTTCGCCTCCGAGAACAAATCCTACCGCAACGCCGGCTGGTATTTCTCGATGGACCAAGCCGCCGACATGGCCGTGGCCTACCAGATCAACCCCAAGCCGGAATACCTCGACGCCATCGTGGGCAACCTGAACTACGAAGGCGGCACCAACCCAGTGAACGCGTCCTGCGTGACCGGCCTCGGCCTCAAACGTCAGCACACGGTGGTTAACCAATTTGCTCGCGGCGACGCACGACAATTGGCCCCTACCGGCATCCCCATCGGCAACATTCAGGGCGGTTTTGATTACCTCGCCCTTTATGCCAATGAACTGGGAGCACTGACGTACCCCACGGACGGCGCCACCACCGCGCCCTACCCGTTCTATGACCGCTGGTCCGACACCTGGAACACCACCACCGAGTTCATCACCGTGAATCAGGCCCGCAGCCTCCTGTCGGCCAGCGCGCTAGTCGGCCAAACCACCGCCAAGTCCACCCCATGGACCTCCGGCACCGCCGTGATCACCGTGCCCACGGGCGATGTTGCCCTCGGCGCGGTTACCACCCTGAGCGTGTCTGCGCCCGGGATGGACCTGAGCACCGCCCGCATCGTCTGGGAAGGCCGCGATCAGCAGCCCACCTTCGGACCCACCTACGCCTTCGTTCCCAAGAACAACGGCGCACAATGGGTCGAGGTTGAGATCTGCTGGCCGGACGGCCGCCGCGTCTTCGCTGCCGCCAGCTTCACCGCCAACAGTGCGGTGGTGAACTGGGTCAATGGGGCCCTGCCCACGGGGGCTGTGACCAGTGCGGACGGCGGCGACGCCTGGACTTGGGTGACCAGCAACCCGACGCCCTACTCCGCCCCGGCGGTGCACCAGAGCAACGTGGCCGCCGGCATCCATGGCCACGGGTTTGATTCAGCGACGGCCACCTTGGTAGTCGGCACCACCGACAAGCTGTTTGCCTACGTTTATCTCGATCCGGCCAATCCGCCCACGGAAGTCATGCTGATGTGGACGGATAGCACCGGAAACAGCGCGCACCGAGCCTACTGGGGTGCCAACCAGATCGCCTGGGGCACCAACGGCACCGCCAGCCAGTTCCCGGCGGGCCCGCTGCCTGCGCTAGGCCAGTGGGTGCGGCTGGAAGTACCAGCCAGCTCCGTCGGTCTCGGCGGAGCCACGATTCAAGGCATGCGTTTCACCCTATATGGGGGCCGCGCCAGCTGGGACATCAGCGGAAAGTCTAACTAAGCTACGACTCAAATCAGGGCACCGACGTAGACCGTCGATGCCTGGGTTAACTCGGCACAAGCGGGGGCTTCATAAGGGGCCCCCGCTTTATTTTTTTCGTTGGGACGACCATTGAGACGCGACGTCACCAATAATATAAACCTACGATGGTAAGCTGAGCCGTTGAGCTCGAACTTCCCAGATTCGGCATTCCAAACCACAAAATCAGGTCAGCGGAATTCGCCCGGTTTGATTTTGCGTCCTTTTGCGCCTTTTGCGGTTAACTCGCTTGGTTGATCCCCGTCCACGGATGGGTTTCGCCGTTATGCTATGTAAACATTATCACCGGAAATAACCTTCCGGGTGTAGCACCCCGGAATCCTCCTCATCATCCGCCTCCGATGCTTCACGGCAGGCGTCAGGAAACGCGCTTTGGCGCTGAACCCAGCGCACCGCGCACAGACTGCTGGTGAGAGCCTCATGCAGCGCAGAGCCGAAATCATAAGCTTGGCCGTCAAAACCCGCCTCCACCACCGCCTGATCAATCGCCAGCATGACCGCAAACATGCGTCCTCGCACACCGGGAATATAGACATCGAGCGCCTCGTTGCCGTTCTGAAGATTGGTGCGGCATGACTCAGCATTGTGACTGTGGTGGGAGCGGCACGCCTCGGGCCGCGCTGAATAAATGGAGCAACTCCCCTCAGCCAACAACGCGCAGGGGGTTTTCAGTGCGGTGCGCTCGACGTTGCTCCGTCCCATGAACGCAGCCCGGTGTACCGCAGTGCGCGCGATGAGTTCATCGAGTTGCGTGGGTGAAAAATGCGTTTGTACGTGGGCCGCCGCGATCAGCACCTCGTGGGCCTGCACGCCCACCGGAACATGGCAACATGCGTCGCAGCCCGCGCGACACGCGACCACGGCTTTGGCCTCGGGGGCAGCCGACGCAAACGCGCGCTCAAACTCCTTGTGCGCGCTCGCCACGGCCGCCAGCAAGTCGGCCGGGTTGCGGGTCTTGCGTAGACGCTTGAGCACGGCGACACCGGTCTTTTCGAACAACGAGTCTTCTTCCGGTGAAAATGCAGCGCACATACAGCCGCTCCATAAACGCTGCCCAGTACCCGATCACAAGGCCCAAGCCAAGGCCCACCTGCCCCCATCTTAACCTAGCGTAGACTGCCCCAGATTCTACCCTCTCGCCACTTAAGGTGAAAGGAGGCCTGAATGGATTACTTACTTGAGGGCAGGCCAAGCGTAGTCACGGACCGTGAATGACGGAGCGACGGGAGATGCACCGTCATTAAAGTCCAGTGTCAGGGATGGCTGGCCCTTAATCGAGACCGTCCAGGTATTTTTGCCGGATTTAACTGCTTCCACTGGGTTGGAGAGGCTCTCTTTGAAGGGAACGAGAACCGTGATCATGCGCACGGGTCCCGCAGCTTTGCGACTCTGACGCAGTGTCAGCGCCGGTGCCTCACCACCGCCTTGGCCAACGAAATCCCAACCGAGCAATTGCGGTTTTTTCACACCCGAATCGGCTTGGTATTCATCAGCACCGTCCAGCACCAGCACAGCCAGATTTGGCCGTCCCGAGTCAGTGGTCCACACGCAGCGCCCAGCCATGCCAGTCTGCCATTGTGTGGTCAGCAGATGCCAGCGGACTTCGTAGTGATGCGGCGCGTTGTCGAGCGGCTTAAAGTTGTCCACCACCACCATGAGCGGATTGCGCGTACCATTCGGCTTGAGGAAAGCGATTTCACGGCGGTGGTTGGCGATGCGCTTGGACTTGGATTTAACCCCATAATCACCGCAATACCAACCTGAAGCGTAGTCGATCTTGTCGCCGATGCCAAAGATCGGCACGGGCGTCTCTTTCGAGTTTTTGCCGATGATGTCGGTCTCGTTGTTGTAGCCGCGATACTGGCCCAACGAATCAATCATGGCGGTGTTGTGCGCGGCAGTCGTGGTGCCGTATTTGCGCCATTCGGAGGTATCGTATTTATAGCCGCCGTTATCAAAAAGGAAATGACGGCCAAAAAAGTACGTGACCACGTTCAGGGCGTCTTGATGGCCGTGCCAACCGCCCAGCGGGCCGACATCGAAGAGGTTATAGCTGTCGTCCTTCTTCCAACCGGTGCGGCTGATGAAGTAACCGCTATCGCGTAGGGCAATGCTTTTGAAGGACGGCTCGGGCGCATTGGGTTTACGCGCGCCCCATTGCAAAAGAATGCTTTCCGTAAACACATCGGCCGCCTTCTGGACATCGTTGTTGACGTTGACCAAACCGCCGTCGTTGAGCCGCGGCGCAATGCCGTCTGGCGTGGTGAGATACACATTCCACTCGCACAGTTTTTGCAATTTCGCGACGGCTGCTTTTTCGCTTTCGGTGGTGCCACCATTGCGTTTGGCGATTTCCAACGCGCCGAGAGCCAAGTTCGCGCACCACTGGTGGTAAGCAGGTGAAAGCTCGTACCAAGCGCCCTCATCCAACGAATTGCACGCGATGGAGTTGCTGAGATTATCAAAACCCTGTTTGCGCCAATGAACGGCGTCGCTGAGCTCAGGGAAAACCACACCTATCGTGTAAAGACCCACCATGCCGATCATGTAGTGGTTCCCGGGTTTGTAGGGATGTGCAGAAAGATAATTGCCGTGGCTGATCAACAGTTTGAGGAACAGCAGGATGTCGGCATCTGGAACTCCCGGGGATTGGGCCAGCGCGAGGAAGGTGACCGGCCAGACGCGAGTTGTCCGCAGGCCCGCCTCTAAACCGCGCCATCGAGAACCGCCGTGCTCCTGGGCAATGGCGGGCACGGGGCACTGCTGCACCCAATCGCGGAATTGCATGGCCCAAAAGGCCGCGTATTTGTCTTCCTTGTTCACGCTGTAAGCGTTTGCAAGTCGCTGCCACCAGCCGTGGCGGTTGGTCGACCAGCCCCATTCATGGGTGAAATTCGATTTGCCCTGGGTCGGGTTGAAGCTCCAGTCGATCTTACCGCCGGGGAAGTTGTGGGTCAGGCCCACGCCAGCAGTTAAGCGCACCTGGCCTTCGAGAATTTTTGCCCCTTCAACCAGTGCACTTTGGTCAATGTCCCCTTCGGGCAAGGGATGGCGCGAGCGGAAATCCTTACGAAAATGCTTCGCGAGCGCCTTCAACGTGGCGTTGATGTCGCCCGTCTCGGCCACGGCACGCACATCCGCCAGCAACGGATTATCCAAGTCGATATGATCCAGCAAATCACGGTCAGATAGACTGGTGCCAGTAGGCTTGGGATTAATGGAAGGCGCGGTGTAGTGGATAGAAAAATCCGCAGGAAAAGTCCCCGTACGTACGAGTTCAAAAACACCCGGCGAAAGGGTGGATTCCGGGCTTTCTTTCATGGCACTAAGAGGAATGCGGACGAGATTCCAACCGGACCACTGAAGATGCATTTTTGCGCTGAGCCCATTGATGTTCAGCTGGAGGTGTCCGGATTCGACCGGAATGCGGGAGGAAATATGCATCCAGAACTCGACATAGTTTGGCGATTTCAAGCCAGCGGCCGGCAGATTAAAGGAAAGCACCGCAGCGGTTGCTGGTCGCCACTCCTTGGCGGGCACGCCTTCGTGAGCAGTAGGCGAGACTAGGGGAATTGGTCTAACACGCGCTACGCTAGACTCCACAGTGGAGGCAAAC
>CANIXX010000100.1 GCA_947471115.1 Opitutaceae bacterium
AACGGAACCCGCTACAGCGTGCGGAGGTGACGGAACTGCTGGCGGCCTTCGCTGCGGACGTCGACGTGGTGTCGTTGTTCAGCGACCTGGGGTTCGCACCGCGTGCCTCCTTGGTCAACGAACTGGCCGAGCGTGTCCGCGCGCAGGTGCTTCCGCACACGCCCGACACGCGCAACGCGGCGGAGCTTTTCGCACTGCTGGCGCGGCCGGGCGACGCTGAATGGCTGCAGCATTTGGACGATGCCACCGCTGAAAAGCTCGCCGCTCTGTGGCCCGCTGGGGTGGCACAGGCGGCATTGGCGCAGGCGCTCACTTTCCTTTGCAGCGGTGTGCGGTCCGCCAGCTTTTCCGCGCCGCTGCGCCTGCGCATGGACGTGGCGGCGCTGGGGGAAGATCCCTTCGGTCCGCTGGCCGTGGCGGCGGAGCAGGTCAAGGCGCTGGCGCTGGCGCCGCGCGATCACACCACCCAGGCGGCCCTCGTACGAGAGATCGCAGACCTGCGTACGCGCCTCGTGCGCTGTCGCGAGGCGGCCGCTAGCGTCTCGCGCCACCTTGAGGACTACGGCGTGTCGCTGCAGATCGTTTTCGAAGTCGATCAGCTGCGCGCCCGCACGGTTCGCGTCGAACAGTTGCTCGACTGTATCGAGTCGGACTTCAGCCCGCGTGAAATGACCCGGCTGTTCCTGCGTCTGCTGGCGGAGGTCGACCGGCGGCAGGGAATTAGGGCGCTGTTTCGTGAGCACGGAACTTTGCTTGCCCGCCAGATTGCCGAGCGCAGCGCCGAGACCGGCGAGCACTACATCACACGCACTGCCGCCGAGCACCGCTGGATGCTGCGGGCGGCCGGAGGTGGCGGTGCGATTATCGCCCTGACCACCTTTGGCAAATTCGTCGTGCTGGCTCTGGGTCTTAGCGCGTTCTGGACCGGGTTCTGGGCGGGTGCCAACTACGCCGTGAGTTTCGTCGTCGTCATGCTGCTGCACTGGACTGTGGCGACCAAGCAGCCGGCGATGACCGCACCGGCCATGGCCATCAAGTTGGCCGAACTGCGTCATGGCGCAGGCGTGGACGACCCGCACGTCCAGAGCTTCGTCGACGAGGTCGTGCACCTGATCCGCTCGCAGATGACCGGCGTGCTGGGCAACTTGGTGGTCTGCTTTCCGCTGGTGTGGGCGATGCAGGTCGCATCGACAGCCCTTTTCGGTCACCCGCTGGTCGGCGAACACGCCGCCGAGCACGTGCTTGAGTCCATCACGCTGCTCGGCCCGACCGCGCTGTACGCGGCCTTCACGGGGGTGCTGCTCTTCTTCAGTTCGCTGGTCGCCGGCTGGGTTGAGAACTGGTTCGTGCTGCGTCGGCTGGACAGCGCTATCGCCTGGAACCCGAGCATCGTCGCCCGGCTCGGAGCGAATCGGGCGCAGCGCTGGTCGCGTTGGTGGCGCGCCAACATCTCGGGCCTGGCGGGCAATGTGTCACTCGGCATGATGCTCGGTCTGATGCCGGTGCTGGTCGAGTTCATCGGCCCCCACGTTGAGGTGCGCCATGTGACGCTGTCCACGGGACAACTCGGCGCCGCGCTGGGAGCACTCGGGCTGCCACTGTTGCACCAAAGCGCCTTCTGGTGGTGCGTGGCTGGAATCGCCGTGACGGGCGTGATAAATGTGGGATTGAGTTTCTTCCTCGCCTTCATGGTGGCGTTGCGTGCGCGCAGTGTGCCGGAGGCAGATCGCTCGGTGATCCGCAGCGCGCTGTGGCAACGCCTGCGCCAGCAGCCGCTGGCCTTTCTCTGGCCATCCCGTTAAACTCGTCGTTTGGCTTGCGCCAAAACAGCACCTAAGTACATCAAGCGCGGTCCGAGGGCAGATTTGCCGCGCTTACTCCATTGGAATCAACACTCAGCGGCCTGACCTCCTCTATGGGGATAAGCCCTGAAAACTAGGAAAATCATGAAGAAAAAGAGCCTCATAAAACATTTTATCTTTTTAGCGGGATTGTCGTTAGCTGCCAATCCGGCGGTGGCATGCACCGGCATTTCGCTTAAAGCGGAGGATGGCGCGGTGGTTTGCGCGCGCACGGTTGAATGGGCGCTGGGCGATGCGCATCACGACACGCTGGTGCTCTTCCCTCGTAACCACGCCTTCACGGCGCTGACGCCGGGCGGCGAAAATGGGCTGAAATGGACAGGTCGCTACGGTTTTGTTTCCCTGACGGCCTACGGTCAGGAATACGGCCCTGATGCGGTAAACGAGGCGGGTTTGTATGTGGGGGTTTATTATTTTCCAGGGTATGCTTCCTTCGCGCCCTATGATGCCGCCCAGGCCAGCAGGTCCTTGAGTGTGGGAGATTTCATGCGCTGGCTGCTATCGTCTTTCAAGAGCGTGGCCGAGGTGCGGGCCAATCTGGACAAGGTGCGCGTGGTGAACGTGGCGGACGAGCGTTTCGGGGGCGCTCCGCTGCCGTTTCATTGGAAGATCGCGGATGAAAGTGGCGCGAGCATCGTGGTGGAGATCGTGGAGGGCGGACAGGTGAACGTTTATGACGCGCTGCTGGGCGTAATCAGCAATTCGCCGGAGTATGGCTGGCACCTCACGAATCTGCGGAATTATCTGGGGCTTTCCGGCGCCCCCAAACAGGCCGTCACACTGGATGGCCGCTCCTTTGCGCCGCTCGGTGGCGGCTCGGGCTTGATGGGCTTGCCCGGCGATTTCACGCCGCCTTCGCGCTTTGTGCGAGCCATGGCCCTGACAGCTTCAGCGCGTCCGCTGGCCAAAGCAGAGGACGCTGTCTTCGAGGCTTTTCGCATTCTCGACAACTTCAACATCCCGGTCGGGGCGACGGCGGCGGGCGACAAGATAGCTCAGGACATCGCCAGCTCCACCCAGATCACGACGGCCTCGGACCTCAAGAATCGCGTGCTGTATTTTCACACGATGGACAACCGGCAGATCCAAAAGCTCGACTTAAAGCAGATTGATTTTGGCACGGTGAAACACCAACTGCTGAGGCAGGGGGCCGTCCGCAAACAGGCGATCCATGAACTCTTGCCGCAACCCTGACGCGGAGAGAAACGATTGCCGATAAACGTAGCCGAAAGCTCGGGCGGGTTTGGGAAATAACGTTCACGCCTTGAGCATTTTTAAGAGAGACGCCCTAACGCTGGCGGGGGATTCTCATACGGTGGCAGGCGTGAAGGCCACGCGGCGGCCGGCTACTTTGGGTTCAGATATTGCCAACGAGGGGAAGCGGGGCACAGTCGGCAGCATGAAAATGCTTGGTAAGCCCACATTGAAAAAGAAACCCCTTAAGCGAGCCGTCCGCCGACGCACCCGCAACGACTGGGTGGGTTACGCGGAGGGGAATCTCACTATAGCGTCAGGGGTTGATTTGACCAAGCCTACACTCCCTGCCGGTAAATACCTATGATTAGGTATGTGCTGGATACGCATGCGATCCCCGCTCACCAGCCGAACTGGCGTTTGATCCGCAGGGGTTCGTAGAGCTCGGGCGAGAGTTCGGTGATGAAGCGGCTCGGGGTGAGCATCATCCCGCCTGGGCCGGCGCGCGTGGCCACTTTCGGGTAACAAATGTAGAGCTCGTTTTTGGCCCGCGTCACCGCGACGTAAAACAAGCGGCGTTCCTCCTCAACATCGTCTGCCTCGATCGAGCGGCGGCCCGGGAACATGCCGTCGGCCACCCCGATCACAAACACCACGTCGAACTCCAATCCCTTCGATTGGTGCACCGTGGTGAGTTTAACCGAATCGGGCGGCACATCGACGTGGCGCTCGCTGGTTTCGCCGTTCATCAGCGCGACCTGCGAAAGCATCTCCGCCAGATCGTCGAAGCGGCTGGCGAAACCGATGAGCGCTTTTAACTCCTCCAAGCGGTCGATGTAGTCCGCGTATTCGCCCTTCATGTAATCGCCGTACCAGCCGTCGATGGCGGTGGAAACGACCGCCTCGGGTTTGCCGCAGCGCATGGCTTCGGAGATTTCTTTGAGCGAAGCGCAGAAGCTGGCCCATTCGTCCTTGGCGTCTTTGGCGACCTTGCTCTTCACGTCGTCGGTGGCGAGCGCGTCGATGAAGTCGCGCTGCATGAGTTTGGCGTGGTCGAGTGCGGCAGCGTGGATCTTTTGCGCACCCTTGTCGCCGATCTTGGGCAACAGGATGGCGATGCGGTTCCACGCCGATTCGTTGCGCGGGTTGACCACGAATTGCACAAACGCGATCAGGTCGCGCACGTGCTGGCGCTCGAAGAACTTCACGCCGCTGGTGATCTGGTACGGCACGCCGGCGCGGGAGAACGCCAGCTGGATTTCCAGCGCGTGGAAATGCGAGCGGTAGAGGATTGCGATTTCACCGGGGGAAACGCCGTCGTCGTCAATTAACGAGCGCGTGTGTTTGAGGATAAAATCGGCCTGCTCGCGGTCGTCGATGGCCTGAACGATCAAGGGTTTTTGACCGTTCTTGCGGCAGGCACGCAGCTCTTTATCGAAGTGGCGGCCTTTGGGCTGGGCTTCGAGTACGCCGTTGGCCAGCTGAAGGATCTGCGGGGTCGAGCGGTAGTTGGTCTCGATGCGGTGAATGACCGTGCCGGGGTGGCGGTCTTCGAACGTCATGATGTTTTCGAAATCAGCGCCGCGCCACGAGTAGATGCACTGTGCGTCGTCACCGACCGCCATCACGCGGTGGTGCGGGGCGAGGGCGTCGATAATCTGGGACTGAATCGTGTTGGTGTCCTGGTACTCGTCGACGAGCACGTGGCGGAAACGCTGGGCAAAATAGGCCGCGACGTCGGGGGCTTTTTTCAACAGTTCCAGCCACAGTTCGAGCAGGTCGTCGTAGTCGAGCACGGCCTGGGAGCGCTTTCTCTCCGCGTAGGCGGCGGCGAAGGCCGGAAGCATGTGTTTGATCTCGGAATACTGCGGGAAGTAGCGCTCGACGGTGTCGCCGACGCTGCGCTGGGTGTTGCGGGCGAGTGAGAGAACGTTGAACAGCGGACCGGGCTTGGGGTTGGTTTTATCCTTAAAAAATAGTTTGTTCTCGGTTTCGACCACCTGCTTGAGCATCGCTTCCGACTCGTCGGCATCGAGGATGGTGAAGTTTTTCTGGAGCCCGATGGCTTCGCCGTAGATGCGCAGGGCACGGTTGCCGATCGAGTGAAACGTGCCGCCCCAGAACCGCCCCGGCTCAACGCCGGTGAGGTCGTGGACGCGGTGGAGCATTTCCTTGGCGGCCTTGTTGGTAAAGGTGAGCAGCAGAATCTCCGAGGGACGCACGCCTTGGGAGAGCAGGTAGGCGACGCGGTAGGTGAGGGTGCGGGTTTTGCCCGAGCCGGCGCCGGCAAGGATCAGGAGCGGGCCGGGCTCGGCGGTGACGGCGGCGAATTGCTCGTCGTTGAGGGCCGCGCGGAAGTCGATGGACGGAACGCTAAAGCGGGCGGCGGAGGTGTCGGAGGAAGAGATGTGGTTGTCCATGCGCGAAGGGGTCAGGCTCGCGCATTCGGCTCACGGCGCAAAGCGAAAGTGGGGGCGGTCGAAGTAGGTGCTTCAGCCTGCATCGGCGATTGTGAAGGAAATCACTTCAAACCTGCGGGCTAAAGCACCGCACTACCTCAGAGCTCAAACCGACAAGATCAATGTTTGCTGCCTGCTTGTGTTTCTTAGAGGCAGGGGACGCCGTTTAGAGTAGCGCAAAAGACTTCCAGTCTGCCGCCGAACTCAAAATAGCAGGCATCAAGTTCGCGGTTTGCGCGCGGACTCATGTCGATTCGTTTTCAAGGTGAGCTGAATTGGCCGGGACGGCCAACCCTACATTTTTCGATCCCTGTGGCGTTGGCCGTCCCTGGCCAATTCAGCTCTTCTTTTTCGCGAGTTCGAACTCAGAGGTTCGCGATGATGGCGTCGGCCATCGCCTTAGTGCCGACGACCGGCTTGCCGAACGCGATGTCGCCGGTGCGAATGCCGTCGGTGGCGACGGTCTTGCGCACCGCTTTTTCGATACGGGTGGCAATGGCGTCGAGGCCGAAGCTGTAACGTAGCATCAGCGCAACTGAGAGCACCTGAGCGCAGGGATTGGCGATACCTTTGCCGGCGATGTCGGGCGCGGTGCCACCGGCGGGCTCAAACAGACCGTAGGGCAGGCCGAGCGAGTTTTTGCCCGTCCCGAGCGAGGCCGAGGACAACATGCCGAGCGATCCGCAGATGACTGCCATCTCGTCGGAGAGGATGTCGCCGAACATGTTTTCGGTGAACAGTACGTCGAACTGGTTCGGATCGCGGGCGAGCTGCATCGCGGCGTTGTCCACATACATGTGGCTGAGCGCGATGTCGGGGTGGTGTTTGGCGAAGTAGGCGGTGACAACCTTGCGCCACAGCACGGAGGTTTCCAGCACGTTAGCCTTGTCCACCGAACACACCTTGCGACCACGAGCCTTGGCGGTGACGGCGGCGACTTCGGCGATGCGCTCGATCTCGGAAGTCTTGTAAACCATCGTGTCGACGGCCTGCTCCTCGCCGTTGGGGAGAACGGTGGTGGTCTTCGGCAGACCGAAATAGATGCCGCCGGTCAACTCGCGGATGCAGACGATGTCGATGCCGTTGGGGATACGTTCGGTCTTGAGCGGCGAGGCATCGGTCAAGTCGGAGTAGAGAAGGCCGGGGCGGATGTTGGCGAATAGGTTAAAGGCCTTGCGCAGGGGCAGGAGGGCGGCGCGCTCCGGCTGTTCCTTGGGCGGGAGTTTTTCCCACTTCGGACCACCGACCGAGCCGAAGAGGATAGCGTCGGCCTGTTGGCAGATCGCCAGAGTGGAGTCGGGCAAGGCCTTGCCGTGGTTGTCGATACCCGCGCCGCCGACATCGGCGATTTGGTAGGAAAGGGTCAGGTTTTCCTGTTTGGCGACGTGGTCGAGCACGCGCAGGGCCTCGGTCATGACCTCGGGCCCGATGTAGTCTCCAGGAAGAACGGCGAATTTAAGGGTCGGCATAAAGGGGGATGACTAAGCAAGGCCGCGAGCCCGCTGGCAAGGGGCGAAGTGCGGGGCGCGTGACCTACGGACGGAGAATGGCCGCAAAGAGGCGCAGAAGGCTCAAAAAACGGACTGTTTTGATGGGGCGTTTTATGTGACTTCTGCGCTTTTTTACGTCGGGGGCGTTACCGGATACATTGAGGTTTCATGCTGACACGCCTTGTTGATCGTGCGCGGCTTTGAGTTGGGGACTATTGATTATCGTGCGGAGGTTTAGGGTTGGCAGTTTACCAGCGGCGCTGCTGCGTTCAGCCGATGCGTGCCAAACGAATTCTTTTACTGGGGGGGCTGGTGGTGGCGAGCGCGGTGGCGTGCGGGTTGATCTGGGGTGGGGATTTGCGGGCTGGCGTCGATACGGTGATGGCGGTGCTGCGCAACGCAGGGCCGGGCGTGTTTTTTACCGGCATGGCGCTGCTGCCCCTGGTGGGTTTCCCTCTGGCACCTTTTACCTTTGCGGCAGGGCCGGTGTTCGCTCCTCAACTGGGGGTCACTGCGGTGATCGCCTGCGCGCTAGGAGCGGTGACGGTTAATGTCGCGCTGGGTTATTGGATCTCGGCTCAGGCGCTGCGGCCGCTCATGCAACGCCTGATGCAGGCCCTAGGGCGGACGTTACCGCAAGCCACCGCGAGCTCCGGCTGGCAGTTGACCCTGTTTGTCCGAGTCATCCCAGGCACTCCGTTTTTTGTGCAAAGTTATCTGCTGGGGATAGCTCGTGTGCCGTTTCTCACCTACCTGACGATCTCCGTGGCGGTGATGGCGGCATTTATCGTTGGCACGATTTTGGCTGGCGATGCGTGGATGCGCGGCGACCGCACGGTGCTCATCGCCTCGGGTATGGGCTGCGCGTTGGTTGGGCTCGGTATGCACCTGCTACGTAGAAAACTGATGCATAAATTGCGCGCATCGCGTTCGTTAAAAGCGGGTGCGGCAGCGGGCGCGGCGGGTTTTGGGGAGACGACGGCCGCACAGAGTTCGGAACCTTGAGCGCACGCTCAAGGCCACAAGGCGTGTGGCCCTGAGTGTGCGATGGAGGGTTGGCCGAGGACGGCCAATGCGCCTCAGCTTGGCCGCAACTGCGGTTTAGCTACCCGGTTTTTCGACGGGAATCGCTGCTAGGGCGGCGGGCACTTGGTCGGCAGGGTAGGTGGGGAAACTCAACTCAAGCAGCGAGAGGGCGGGGATTTCGAAGCGCAGGGTACCGGCGCTTCGGTCCACCAGCATGGCCACGGCCACCGGCACGCCGCCGCCTTGTTTAATAATCTCGATGCACTCCAGCACGCGTCCGCCACGCGTGACCACGTCCTCCACAATCAGGACGCCTTCGCCGGGAGCGAATTTGAAACCGCGGCGCAGCACCAGGCGGTCGTTTTCCTTTTCCGAAAAAATGTAGCGCGCGCCGGTCTGGCGGGCGACTTCCTGGCCGATCACCAGGCCGCCCATCGCCGGGGCGAGTACGGTGGTGAACTTAAATCCAGCCAACCGGGGCAGGAGCAGCTCGGTCAGGCGCGTGACCGCGTCCATGCGCTGGCAGACCTGCGCGCATTGGAAATAATGGCCACTGTGCAGGCCGGATCGTAGGACGAAGTGCCCGGTGAGTAGGGCCTTCGTACGGGTGAAAATATCGAGTACTTCCTGTTGCGGTGAATCCATGATGTAAAACCGCCGACGCTGCGGTCCTTCGTGGAAAAAACAAAAACATTTTTGCCCTGACCGCAGGATGGGGCTTACTCTGTGTTCATGACCATTGAAACCGCAGCACCTTTGGAGGACGAATTGGGCGACGTCCTAGAGAAGGCCATGCGTTGCGCCGAGCACAGCGAGGAGTCGCTCGGGGAGCGTGCCGGTGTTGCGACGGAGAGAATCCGCGACGCCATAGATTATCGCTACGATTTCAGTTTCGATGAGATTGCGCGGCTGGCGGGGGTTTTGGGGCTCAACGAGGTGGGAATGGCTGCGCTGGCTTCCGGCCATTATCCGCTGCCTGAGATCGGTGGGCTACCGTTTTGCCTGCATGCCCTGCATACTCCCCATGGGATCGGTGTCGCCAACGCCTACATTTTGGCCGATTGCGGGACTTCGCGCGGCATCCTTTTTGACACGGGCGCGGATCCCTGCGCGCTGCTTCAAGCATGGCCGTCCAGTATACGGCATTTGGATGCAATTTTTATTACCCATCCCGAGACCGAGCATGTGGGCGGTTTGGCCGAGGTACAGCGCCGGTTCGGACCGGTGCCGGTTTTCGGCCCGGTCGGAGCGGTGATTCCTGGTGCGTTGGCTATGGCTGAAGGGTCCCGCTTGAAACTGGGCGTTTTAGAGGTCGAAACGCTGGCGACCCCCGGACACGCCGAGGCGCATAATTGTTACCTCGTGCGGGCGACCGGTCTGTGGTCGGGTCGTGCGGTGCTTATTTCGGGGGACATTCTCTTTGCGGGATCGGTGGGGGGGGCGTTTTTTTGCAGTGAAAAACTCAAGCTGCACGTTAAGCGCCTGCTGACATTTCCCGAAGACACCGTGGTCGCTCCGGGGCATGGCCCTTTAACGACAATAAAAAACGAACGGACATTTAACCCGTTCGTCGTTTGAGCGGCCGTTGAGCGGGAGCGGGTTTGGCCGCCCGCGCTCCTGTTAACCACAGAGGGATTCGGCGAGCCTTAGCTCTCCTGCAGCGCCTGCATGGCAGCGAGCGCCTCGGTGCGAATGATCGTTGTGTCGTCGATACTCAGGCCGGTGGCAGCCAGCTCGGCGACGGGAATACCCCAGGATGCATCTTCGCCTTCTAGGCCGAAACCGGCGAGGCGCACAATGGACGAGGCCAGTTGCAACGTGTTGTTAAGTGGGGTGGCAGGGGTGCCCTCGGTTGCATCATAACCCGCCGCCTGTATGACCTGTTCTGGAAAGCCCCAGTGGCTAAGGACGAGGCGGGCAACCTTTTGGTGGGTGGTGCCGAAGCATTTGCTCTCCCATTCTTGAAGCCGTCCGCCACCAATGTCCTTAAATTTATCTGCGGGGGTAAGCACTTCGCGAGCGATGCGATCCAGTAGGAGTTGGCCGATTCCGCGCAGCAGGCCCGCAGTATAGGCGACACGTGGATCGGCCTTGGTTTTAATGGCAACTCGTTCCGCGACCAACGCTGTGCAAAGGTTGTTTGAGCGGAATAAATCCCCGGAATAGCCGTAAAAAGTCAGATTGGCGTCGGCGAGGCTCGCATTGGCGGCGACACCGACCAATCGGAACACTTCGCCAAAGCCTACACGTTGCAGCGCCTCCTCGATCGTGCCCAAGCCGCCGCCGTTGTAGGCGGGGCTGTTGGCGATACGAATGATGCGCGTGGTCAGGCTGACGTCGCGTTTGAGCAGTGTGGCGATCTCTGGAAGTCCTGAGTTGGAGTCCAAAAGCATCTTATGAAGTCGGGCCATGATTTGGGGCGCGACGGGCAGGGACTTTGCTGCGGTGAGGATCTTTTGGTCGGAAATCGAGGTGGTAGTCATGGTAGATAGGCTACAATAACGGCACGAATCGGCTCCGACTCTAGTGGCTTAAGTGATTTTTTTGAAAAAAAATCATACGCGAACCAATCTGACCTCCAAACGCTTGCGGTATCCGCACCGCAACGGTGGATGTTGCTATCAGTAGAACGGGGTGGCTGCGCAGGCTGTCTTGCGCGGCGAGGTCGATTTTGAGGCGGAATTTTTAACGTAAAGTCGCAATCGACCGAGTTGGCCGAAACCTAAGGGTTGCCGGATTGCGTTCGGAACCGGAATTTTAACGCAAAGTTCTCCAAGACCGCAAAGGACCGATCCTCGGCCCGACTCCTTAGCGTTCTTTGTGATCTTAGCGTTAAAACTGCGCATCAGTCAGACACCCGTCCACGTTCAGCTACTATCCGATACTGAAAAGGTTACAGACGACTAGCGCAGTAACGCCGCGCTGCGCCATTGGGCTTTTGGGATGTAGGCC
>CANIXX010000101.1 GCA_947471115.1 Opitutaceae bacterium
ACTCGGCGGCGAGTTCGGCCTCCTTGGCCTTCGGATCGGCGGCGGCGGCGATCTCACGCTTAAACAGCACCTTGACGGCACCATCGGCGCCCATGACGGCGATTTCGGCTGTGGGCCAAGCATAGACGGCATCAGCACGCATGTCGCTGCTGCACATGGCGAGGTAAGCGCCGCCGTAGGCTTTGCGCATGATCACGGTGATCTTCGGCACGGTGGCGGAGGCGTAAGCGAACAGCATCTTGGCACCATGACGAATGATACCGCCGCGCTCCTGAGCCAAACCGGGCATGAAGCCGGGGATGTCCACCAAGGTGACCAACGGGATACTGTAAACGTTGCAGGTACGGATGAAGCGCGCGGCTTTGTCGGAGGAGTCGATGTCGAGCGTACCAGCTTTGACGCAGGGCTGGTTGGCGACGATGCCGCAGACGATGCCGTGAATGCGGGCGAACCCGATCACGATGTTTTTGGCCCAATCGCGCTGCACTTCGAGGAAATCGCCGTCATCGACCAGTCGATTGATGACCGTCAAGACGTCGAAAGGCGCTTTGGAATCGGCCGGAACCAGCTCGTTAAAAACGGGGTCGGGCGAAAGTTCGAGCTCGGCGGTGACCTTGTGCAGGGGATCGCCCCCGTTGTTGTTGGGCAAGAAGGAGAGCAACTTACGCGACAACTCCAAAGCGTGGGCATCGGTCTCGGCGACGAAATGAATGTTGCCGTTGACCGAGGCGTGCACGGCGGCGCTGCCGACCTCGTCCATGGTGACGGTCTGGCCGGTAGCCGACTTGATCACATCCGGGCCGCAGATGAACATCTGGGCGTTGGTCTTCGTCATGATGATGAAGTCCGTGAGCGCAGGGCTGTAGGCGGCACCACCAGCGCACGGGCCGGCAATGATCGAAATCTGCGGCACCAAGCCGGAAGCGAGCACGTTGTGGAAAAAAACCTGGCCGTAACCGGAGAGCGAATCGTCGCCTTCCTGAATACGCGCGCCACCCGAGTCGTTGATGCCGAGAATGGGCATACCGACCTTCATCGCGTAATCCATCAGGTCGCAGATTTTTTTGGCATGAACGCGCCCAAGAGAACCACCGCAAACGGTAAAATCTTGGCTGAAGGCGGCCACGGGGCGACCGGCGACATAACCCACACCGGTCACAACGCCGTCACCGGGAAATGACTTATCTTCCAGCCCGAAGGCGTGGCAGTCGTGGTCAACGTGCATGCCCCACTCCATAAAAGTGTTGGCATCAAAGAGCGCGAGCAGGCGTTCGCGTGCGCCCATCAGCCCTTTGGCATGGCGGGCTTCGAGTTTGTCGAGACCGCCCGCCTCATTGGCGATGCGGCGCTTTTCAGCGAGTTGGGTGAGGAAATGAGGAGCAATAGCCATGGTCGTGTTTCTCCAAAAAGGTTAGTGGGCGGCGACGGCGCCGGGCTTAACTGCGCAGAATTCGGTGAGTACTCCGCGCGTTGACTTGGGGTGCAGGAAGGCGACGAGTTTGCCCGCCGCGCCTTCGAAAGGTTCGGCGTGGATCAAGCGCACGCCGGTGTCGGCGGCCTGCTTGAGCTGGGCGGAGATGTCGTCGGTACGGAAGGCAATGTGGTGAATGCCCTCGCCTTTTTCCGCGATGAACTTGGCGATCGGGCTCTCGGGCGAGGTCGGCTCCAGCAGCTCAATGTGCACGCCACCCGCGTCAAAAAACGCGGTGCGCACGCGCTGGGAGGCGACTTCCTCGCGACCCAAGCAGGTCAGGCCAAAGGATTTTTCGTAGAGCGGAATCGCTTCGTCGAGCGAACGGACTGCGATGCCGAGATGGTCGATGGATTGGATCATAGGAGGAAAGTGTTAATCTGCGGTCTTACTTTACCCAAAAGGCTGAAAATTGACTGCGCGCATCTTGTCCTGCTGTGCGCATTCAGAGATTTTTTTACGTACTAAAGCCGGCGGCGTTGAGTAAACGGCGCGCGCCCTCAGGCGCGGGTAATTCACCTGAACGCACCTTAGCATCGATCTCGGCGTGCAGCGGAAGGTGGCCGATTTTCTGCTGATACGCCTCGCGCAATCCCTCGGTAATCAGGGACTCGAGCCACGCCTGCGCCTGCTCGCGCCGCCTGGCCTTAAAATCACCATAAGCGCGGGCTTGGTTAAAAAACGCCTCCACGGTGGACCAAGTTTCGGCGATGCCCGCACCCGTCATCGCTGAGCACGTTAACACCTGCGGCTGCCACTGTCCGTCGGGCACGGCCAGGTAGTGCAGCGCCCGGCCAAACTCCATGCGCGCGGCCTCGGCGCGCGTCAGGTTGTCGCCGTCGGCTTTGTTAACCACGAGGATGTCGGCCAGCTCGATGATGCCTTTTTTGATGCCCTGCAATTCGTCGCCCGCGCCAGCAATCATCAGCACCATAAAACAGTCCACCATACCTCGCACCAGCACCTCGCTCTGCCCCACCCCGACCGTCTCAACAATCACCACATCAAAACCGGCCGCCTCACACAGCACGATCGATTCACGCGTGCGGCGGGCAACCCCGCCAAGCTCACATTCGCTGGGCGAGGGGCGGATAAACGCAGAGGCACACCGCGAGAGTTTCTCCATGCGTGTCTTGTCGCCCAAAATACTGCCATGGGTAATCGGACTGCTGGGGTCGACGGAGAGCACCGCCACCCGCAGACCGGCCTCGCATAAGCGCACGCCGAGGGCGTCGATAAACGTACTTTTTCCCGCCCCCGGTGCGCCTGTGATGCCCACCCGCATCGCCCCACCCGCCACGGGCGTCAGTATCCGCAACAACTCGTCGGCCAAAACGCGGTGAGCCGCAGCGTGGCTCTCAATGAGCGTGATGCCGCGCGCCAACGCTCCACGGTCGCCCGCACGAATAGCGGCGGCCAACGTCTCGGGTTTATCCACGGGTCGGCGGCGCAGTGGGGTGGGCAGCGAGGCAGGCATGACTTGGCCGGGGACGACATGTGTCGTGAATTCCTGGCCGGCATCAGACGGCACCCAATCGGGTCGGCAATCTTGTGGGTTCATCGCAACGCGTAAGCGGTTTTCAAGGGTGAGCGTTAGCCGAAAATGGGAGCGAAAAAGCAGAAAAAAGTAGCGCAGACTTCCAGTCTGCTCCTGACGGAACAGCAGGCTGGAAGCCTGCGCTACTTTCGGCAGGCGATAACGTGCTTAGACCGCCAACTGCGCGTTAAGCTTTTCAAGCAGAAGAGTAGCCGAACGCGGTACAGGCGTGCCGGGACCGAAGACTGCGGCAGCACCGTTGGCGTAGAGGAACGCGTAGTCCTGCGCCGGAATCACACCACCCGTTACCACCATAATGTCGTCGCGGCCGAGCGCCTTTAGCTCGGCGATCAACTGGGGCAGCAGCGTTTTGTGACCACCGGCGAGCGAACTCATGGCGACGATGTGAACGTCGTTTTCCACCGCATCACGCGCGGCTTCGGCGGGCGTCTGGAAGAGTGGTCCGATGTCTACGTCGAAACCCATGTCGGCCATCGCGGTCGCAACCACCTTGGCTCCGCGGTCATGGCCGTCCTGGCCCAGTTTGGCGACGAGGATGCGCGGACGGCGGCCTTCGCGAGCGGCGAAGTCATCGGCCAACGCGCGCACCTTCGTGACCTCGGACTGGCCCTCGGAATAAGCGCGGTTGTACACGCCCGAGCAGGTGCGGATCTGCGCCTGATAACGGCCGTAGATCGCCTCCAGCGCGTCGGAGATTTCGCCCAACGTGGCGCGGGCCTGAGCGGCCTCGATGCTGAGGGCGAGCAGGTTGCCCTCGCCGGACTTGGCGGCAGCGGTGAGCGCGGCCAGGCAACGAGCCACGGCGGCGCTGTCGCGCTTGGCCTTGAGCTCCTCCAGCTGCTTGATCTGAGCGATGCGCACGGCGGAGTTGTCCACCTCCAGAATCTCCATCGGAGCTTCCTGTTCGAGCCGGTGTTTGTTGACGCCCACGATCGTCTCCTGGCCGGAGTCGATCATCGCCTGACGGCGAGCGGCTGCTTCCTCGATGCGCAGCTTGGGCAAGCCCGTCTCGATGGCCTTGGCCATGCCGCCGAGTTTTTCCACTTCCTCGATGTGCGCCCAGGCCTTTTCGACGAGATCGGCGGTGAGCTTTTCGACGTAGTAGCTGCCGCCCCACGGATCGACCACGTTGCAGATGCCCGACTCAGCCTGCAGGAAGAGCTGAGTGTTACGGGCGATGCGCGCCGAGAAATCGGTGGGCAACGCGATGGCTTCGTCGAGCGAGTTGGTGTGTAAGCTCTGGGTATGGCCGAGGGTGGCTGCCATGGCCTCGACGCAGGTGCGGGCGATGTTGTTGAACGGATCCTGCTCGGTGAGCGACCAACCCGAGGTCTGCGAATGCGTGCGCAGCGCCATGGACTTGGCGTTCTTGGGGTTGAACTGCTTGACCATCTTGGCCCACAGGAGACGACCGGCGCGCATCTTGGCGACCTCCATGAACAGGTTTTTACCCTGCGCCCAGAAGAACGAAAGGCGCGGCGCAAAGGCGTCGATGTCGATGCCGGCTTTGATACCGGTGCGCAAGTATTCGAGACCGTCGGCCAGAGTGTAAGCCAACTCCAGGTCGGCGGTCGCGCCGGCCTCCTGCATGTGGTAACCCGATATCGAGATGGAGTTGAACTTGGGCATCTTCTTCGAGGTGAACTCGAAGATGTCGGCGATGATCCGCATCGAGGGCAGCGGCGGATAAATGTAGGTGTTGCGCACCATGTATTCCTTCAAGATGTCGTTCTGAATGGTGCCCGCCAGCTGCTCCAGTTTCACGCCCTGTTCGAGCGCGGCGACGATGTAGAAGGCCAGCACGGGAAGCACCGCGCCATTCATCGTCATGGAAACACTGATACGGTCGAGCGGGATGCCGGCGAAGAGCGCCTGCATGTCGACTACCGAGTCGACGGCGACACCGGCCTTGCCGACGTCACCAACGACGCGCGGGTGATCGCTGTCGTAGCCACGGTGGGTGGCCAAGTCGAAGGCGACCGACAAGCCCATCTGGCCGGCGGCAAGATTGCGCTTGTAGAAGGCGTTGGACTCGGTGGCGGTGGAGAAGCCCGCGTATTGGCGGATCGTCCAGGGTTTGAGCACATACATGGTCGCGTAGGGACCACGCAGGTACGGGGCGATGCCGGCGGTGAAACCGAGGTGGTCAACGGCGCGCAAATCGCCGGGGCCGTAAACCGGCTTGAGCGGGATCTGCTCGATGGTTTTCCAGTTGGCGAGCGCCTTGGCTCCAGCCGCTGTGCTGGCAACGCTCGCCCAGTCGGCGGCGGTGCGAACGGCGGGCGTCGCGGCGGGATCAAGAGGAAGTTTCGTGTAATCAGGGAAGTTCATGGCGTGTGTATGGGTCGGTCGGTCGATCTCTCAGAGGCCGAGTTTGTCGAGTAATCCGGCGAGGACTTTCGCGCAGTTGGCTCGCACGTGGATGAATTCATCGACGCCGGCTTCGGTGAATTTTTTCTGTAACTCGGGCGTGGCGGGCATGCCGGCCAGCACGACGATGGGCGGTTTGGCCGAGGCTTTGAGCGCCTGAACGGTCGCAGGAACCAGCGTCGGGTAGGTATCGTCGGTCGAGCATAGCACGACCACGCGGGCACCCGAGGCGAGCGCGGCCTGTGCGGCGGCTTCGGGGGTTTCGGAACTCTTACCCGAGACAGCCTCAAAGCCACCGGCGGCGAAGAAGCCGGCCGAGAACTCGGCGCGGGGCGCGTGCTGTTTGCGCGGGCCAAAGGTGGCCAAAAACACCTGCGGGCGCACACCGTTCGCGCTAAGTGCGGCCTCGGTGCGGCGGCGCAGTGCCTCGAAGGCCTCGGCGCGGCGGCGCGGGACAAGGCGCTTGACCGTGATCGAGCCCTCGACGGCGACGGCTTTGGTGTTTTTGCAGCACCCGCAGGTGCCCGAGGCGCAGGCCTCGGCGGCGGGCAACTTCTCGCGCAGGTTCGGGTGCAAGTTGGTGCCAATGATGGCATCGCGGCGCGTCTCGACGGCGTTCATCTTCTCAGTGGCGGTCTTCTCGACGAGCGACTGCGGATAACCGGCGGTGAGCGCGGCGGCGAGGCCGCCTTTGCCCTCGATGTCCTGGAACAGCGCCCAGGCCTTGGCGGCGAGCTCATTGGTGAGCGTTTCCACATAGTAGGAACCGCCGGCCGGATCGACCACGCGACCGAGGTGGCACTCTTCGTCGAGGATGATCTGGATGTTGCGAGCCAGGCGGCGCGAGAAGTCGTCGCCGGGGCGGATCACTTCGTCGAAGGTGCCGACCTGCAAGCCGGCGCAACCGCCCACGATGCCCGCGAAGGCCTCGGTGGTGGTGCGCAGGAGATTGGCGTGCTGGTCGAGCACGGTTTTGTTCCAGCGCGTGGTGCGACCATGGCAGACGAGGCGCTGGGCGGCGGCGGCACCACCGGCAGCCTCGACAGCGCGTGCCCACAGCAGGCGAGCGGCGCGCAGCTTGGCGATTTCCATGAACAGGTTGGAACCGAGCGCGTAGGTGAATAAGAAGCGCGGCGCGGCCTGGTCGGCGGTGAGCCCGCGTGCATTCAGCGCACGCAAGTATTCAACGCCACTGGCCAAACCGAAGGCGAGTTCCTGCACCGCATTGGCACCGGCTTCGGCCCAGAGAGCGGCATTGACGCCAACGGTGCGCAACGCGAGCCCGTCGGTGCGGACTTTGAGTTCGAGCTGAGCCATCTCGTCGAAGGCTTTTTCTAGCGAGACGGGCAAGGTGCCGGCGTTGACCAGTTCGCCGAGGGGATCAGCTAAAATGGCGCCGTGCAGATCGGTCGCGGGCCGCCCCTGAATTTTTAGCCAAGCTGTGAGCAACGCGGTCACCGCACCTGCGGCAACACCCGCGTGCGCAAACACCGGCACGGCAGACAAGTCCACCCCGCGCAGAGCACGATCGACGTCGTTGACACTCGTCAGCGCCAGACCGCGCTCGGTAGGCAGGCCCGCTTTGGCCGGATCGAGCCCGAGTCGCACGGCGGGTTGCAGCGGCAGGCTGACGGCGTTTTGCCCACATTTAAGATCGCTGAGAAGCGCGGCGTTAAACGCAGTCGCATCCGTGCCATCCGCTTCCTGGCAAATGGACCAGCCCTGGGCGCGTTGACCAAGCGGGTCGCTACCGCGGGTGTAGGGCGGCAAACCCGGCCAGCTCTCGGGCAGCGTGGCGGTGTCTTCGCGCGTGTAGATCGGGCGCAGGTCGATGCCTTCGTAGGTGCGCGTGATCAGTTTTTTCTCAAACGGCGCCCCGTCGAGAGACTCCTCGGCGGCCTTGCGCCAATCGGCGGGAGTGGCGGCCGCGAAATCGGCGAATAACGAGGTGGGCTTGGTGGTGATTGGGCTAGCGGTGGCGGTGGTGCTCATGGCGATGCGTAACAAGGACTCAGTTCAAGATTTCAACCGTGGCGTCGTAACGGCGCTCATTCACGGTGAGGGAGTAACGAGCGGTTTTGCCGGCTGGGACAGCGAAGGGCGGCTTAGACCCGGCGGCGGCGGGCGCGCTCACGGCAGCGGCCGGTTTGGCGGAGGCCGGAGCTGCCGAGGTGACCGTCACCGGCGCAGGGGCGGCGGCAGCGGGCTTGGGCTTATAGAACGCCTCGGTCTCACGCGGGAACATCGCAAACAGCACCGCGTTTTCATCGGTGGGGGCGAGGCCCTTGGCGGTAAGTTCCTCGCGAAGCTTGGGCATGCGCGGGGCGAGTAGATCGGCGGGGCGGCAGGTGACCGTGTCCTGGCCGGACTGTTTGCGAGCGAGGGCCAGCACCTCGGGACTGACGACGCCCGGGGGGCGACCGTATTTGCCCAAGGCGATGTCGATGGAGGCCTGGGCGAGGTTCTTCCAACGGCCGAACTTGACGTTGAGCATGGCTTGCGTGCCCACGATCTGCGAGGTGGGCGTGACCAGCGGAATCCAACCGAGCGCCTCACGCACAACCGGAATCTCGGCCATCACCTCGTTAAAACGATCCGTCATCTTCATCTCGACGAGCTGGGTGCGGAAGTTGCTCAACATGCCGCCGGGCACCTGGTAACAAAGCGCATCGCTGTCGACGCGGTCGTTGGCTGGACTCATGAACTTGGCCAGTTCGCCGGCGACGCCCTCGAAATATTGGCGTAGTTCGAAGAGTACCCGAGGGCTGTACAAGCAGGCGCGGGGGTGGCCGGCCAAAGCGGCCTGCATACGCACGGTGTCGGGCTGACCGGTACCGTTGGCAAAAGGCGTGATCGAGGTGTCCACCGAGTCCGCGCCGGCATCGATCGCCGCCATATAGGAGGCGAGCGCCAAACCGGCAGTCTCGTGACTGTGGACGACCACCGGGATGTTGTGGCGGGACTTGATGGCTTTAACCAAATCGTAGGCGATGCGCGGGCTCAGCAGACCAGCCATGTCCTTAATGCAGATGGAGTCGCATTCCATCGCAACGAGTTCGTCCGCCAACGCCGTCAGGTTGTCGGGGGTGTGCACCGGGCTGGTGGTGTAACAAATGGCGCCCTGCGCGTGTTTGCCTGCGGCCTTCACGGTGCGTACGGCGGTGAGCAGGTTACGGGAATCGTTGAGGGCGTCAAAAACCCGGAAAATGTCCATGCCGTGTTTGGCCGAGCAGCGCACGAAAGCCTCGACCACATCGTCGGGGAAGCTGGTGTATTGCACGATGTTCTGACCGCGCAGCAGCATGCTATGCGGGGTGCGCGGCGCGGCAGCCTTGAGCGCGTCGAGGCGGTCGAAGGGGTTCTCGTTAAGATAACGCAGGCACGAATCAATCGTGGCCCCACCCCAGGTTTCCAGAGCGCCGAAGCCTAGGCCGTCGAGCGTGGGCGCGACGGGCAACATCTGAGCAGTGGTCATGCGCGTGGCGGCGAGGGACTGATGTCCGTCGCGCAGCACGGTGTTGTTAAATACGATAGGTTTCATGAGAGAAATTGACCTGAAGTTCGTGTAGCAGTGGCGGGGTATTTAGCGGGGTTTGAGCCCACCAAAATCCAGCCGCGAAGAACCTAGTCGGTTTCCGTCCCGCCCTCTCCGTGCATTTTGTTGAGCGCTGCGCATCACTTGGCACGAAGGCCTTGGAAAATGTGTAAAAACGCACAAAAAGCGCAGGATTTACGCTGAAATGGGGTTTGCCTCGGTGCGGCGCTCGGCCAGCCCTAATGCCCTATGAATCTGTTGGTCACCAACGACGACGGCATCGACAGCCCCTTCCTACACGCCCTCACCCACGCGCTGCGCGCCGAAGGACACCAACTCTACATCGCAGCGCCCAAAACCGAGCAAAGCTGGATCGGTTGCGCCAAGTCACGCCTGCGCCCCGTTGCCTCTGCGGTGTCTTCGCGCGACCTCGGTTGCCACGCTTGGACGATCGACGGCACCCCCAGCGATTGCGTCAGCATCGCGCTGGCGCACCTGCTGCCCAGCGAGGTGAAAATCGACGCGGTGATCGCGGGTATCAACATCGGCCGCAACGCCTCCCTCGGCTTCATTCTCGCCAGCGGCACGATTGCCGGAGCTTGGGAAGGGGCAGTGCACGGACTGCCGGCGATCGCCTTTTCCCAAGACCTAACCGCTGCCCAGTTCGAGGCCCTGCGCGCGTCGGGACACCACGTCGGAACCGAGTTGCAACACACCCTCAACGCCTCGGCCCGCCACGCAGCCCGGCTTGTCCCTGAACTGGTGGCTGCCACGCCTGCGCGCCGCTTTATCGTCCACAACGTCAACTTTCCCACCCCGTGCGCTGCGGACACACCCCTACGCCGCACGGTGCCAGCCAAGGTAATCGTGCCTGGGCTGTTTGGGCCGGCCGACGACGACGGCACCCACCGCTTCATTTTCAAACTCGGTGAAGACATTTCGCCGTCTGAACCCCTCACCGACCGCGCCGCGATCGAAGCCGGTTTCACTAGCCATACGGTGCTCGACTACTCGGCCCTAGGGGAAAACCCCAGGTGAAATCGAGGCTACGCCGGTTGACGCGTTTGACCGGCCGATTTCGTTGGGGTGATGAAAAAAATAATTACCCCAATCACCACACCGCTTGCCGCCGGCCTACTGGTTTTATCATTGCTGGGCACCTTGCCCTTTAGCGGTTGCAGCAGCACGCGCTCCAAGAGCAGCCAGACTGCCACGATCAAGTCTCCATCCATGGCCCAACTCAGGGACGATTTACGCGCAACCCGAGCCTCGCTTAACCGCACCACCGAAGCCCTGAACCGGATTCCTGCCTCCTCCAGCGCACTCGGTGAGTACAACAACTACGCCAAGGAACTGAGCGCCCTGCAGAAGCTTTCGGCTAATTCGCTTCTCAACTCCGATAACATGCGCGACATCGGCAACACCTTCTTCACCTACTGGGAACAGGAAACACAATCGATCCAAGTCCCCGAAGTGCGTGAAATCGCCGACCAGCGCCGCACCAGCGTACAAGCATCCTACAATGCATTGGCTACCCCCTTGGCCTCCGCGCACACGCGGTTGACCGACATCACCAACCTACTCACCGACCTGCGCAAGGCGCTCGCCCTCGACCTTTCGGCTGCTGGAATCTCGGGACTCCATAAACAAACCGAAAAAGCCACAGCCCAGTCAGCTGAACTCGCCGCCTCGCTCGAAAACCTCGCCACAGAAGTCGACAAAATCTCCAACGCGCTCCCCCACCCCGCTCCCGCTTCAGCAAAATAATACAAGCCTGTGTCTTGAACGGGAAGCGTGGCTGCTGACGCTTGCGGAGAAATTACG
>CANIXX010000102.1 GCA_947471115.1 Opitutaceae bacterium
AGGAGTTTCGCCTGATTCCCATCACCCGTTTGAGCGGTTTCACCGCCTCAGAGTCATCTCGATCGGAAAACCTGATTCAGGTCATCGGCCACCGCGCGTGCTCCGTCTTTTTTGATTAACGGAGATTAGAGCATTTTAAATAAAACTGTAGCTATTTTTTAGCCGGTTGTTATGGTGAAGGAATGAAGACGACATCGATGGATTTGAGGCGGCGAATTGTGGAGACGTATGATGAGGGCAAGTGGACGCAGGAGGAGGTGGCGAAGCGTTTCCGAGTGTCGTTAGGTATGGTCAAGAAGCTGTTGCAACAAAGGCGGCGGACCGGGCAGATCGAGGCAAGACACCGGTTTTCCGGGAGGAAGGCGCGGTTATTGCCCGAGCGAGGCCAAGAGCTGAAGGCGTTGGTGGCGAAGCAGCCGGATCTAACCTTGGCTGAGATCAAGCAGCGTCTGGATCTGGCGTGCACGATCCCCGCGATTCATCAGGTGCTCGCGAAGCTGGGGCTGACATATAAAAAAAGACTCTCCATGCGGCTGAACAAAACCGACCGGACGTCGCCAAGGCCCGGCGGGCATGGAAACGCGGCCAAGGCGGCCTCGACCCGGCCCGGCTGGTCTTTATCGACGAGTCGGCCGCCAAGACGAACATGACGCGTCTACACGGTCGTTCGCCCAAAGGCGAACGATTGGTCTGCCATGCTCCGCACGGGCATTGGTGCACCACCACGATGATCTCCTCAGTGCGACTGGACGGAACCACCGCCTGCATGACCATCGAGGGCGCGGCCAACACCGAGGTCTTCCAAGCCTATGTGCGCGAAGTGCTTGTCCCCTCTCTGCGCCCGGGCGACATCGTCGTGATGGACAACCTCGGCGCCCATAAAAACGAACTCACCCTCGCCTTGATCGAACAGGCTGGTGCCGAAGTCCGCTTCCTTCCGGCCTACTCTCCCGACCTCAACCCCATCGAGATGATGTGGAGCAAAGTGAAGGCCCTCCTCCGCAAAGCCCAGGCACGCAACCACCCCGATCTACTCGCCGCCATCGCCTCCGCTTTGAGCGCCGTCACACCCAACGACACCCTCGGCTGGTTCACACATTGCGGCTATAGTTTTATTTAAAATGCTCTAGTGAGCTTATTAGTGCCTGCTTACAATGAGGAGGGTAACATTCCCAGTGTAATTGAGCGACTAACCCGACAGGCGAGCAATCTTGGGTCCTTATATGACTTTGAGTTTCTCGTGATGGACAATTGCAGTACTGACCGGACACGAGAACTTGTGCTCGCTCAGTGCAAAATCGATCCGCGATGGAAATTCCTGCGATATTCCCGTAATTTTGGCGCTGAAGCCTCAGTACTTGCAGGTTTTGATCACGTTAAGGGTGATGCGGCTATAATTATATTCTCCGACCTGCAGGACCCGCCTGAAAACCTTCCTGTTATACTGGAAAAGTGGCAGGCTGGTGCTGAGGTTGTCTATGGTGTGATTAACGAACGGAATGACTCAAATCCGTTAAAGACAATCGGAGCCAAAATTGCATACTTTCTTATACACAAACTAACTGAATCAAAAATTCCGCCTAATGCAACTGACTTTCGATTGTTGGGCCGGAAGGTGGTGGATGCCCTGAAAACGTTGCGGGAGCCCGATCGGTATTTTCGAGGATTGGTCCATTGGGTTGGATTTAGGCAGGATTCATTTGTCTATGATCGGCATAAAAGAGTGCCAGGTAAGTCTAACGCGGGGATTTTATATTGCATTAAGTTTGCACTCCATGCTATCACGTGTTTTTCATCTAAACCCATGCATCTGAAGTATGTATTTTGGGTTGGGCCTAACAACTCTATCTGCTTTTTTATCATTAGTATATACTAGTCGGTCCTGAAAAAGCACCTTACGACATCACTGCCAAAAACTGATCCCGGGATGCCGGGACTAACAACGAACGAAGGAAGTAGAGTAATCGGCACAAAAAGAAGCCGAGGAGCTTCTGGAAGTTCATGGCGGCGGCACTGAGCAGGGCATTGATGGCATTGCCCTGCGTGCCTTTGAGGTGATTGCGTTCCAATCGGTGTTCGGCCTTGAGGTGTCCGATGGTCGGCTCGATAGCGGCGCGGCGTTTCATCCATTTCCAAACTCGCTTGGGGATCGTTCCCCGGCGGCGTTTATCGACGATGATCGTCTCGGGGCCCTGATGATTATTGCCCCGGTAGCCCATGTCCACATGGCCTTCTTTTACTGCATGCGTGGTGACCAACCGGCGCACTTGCGACAGTTGCGCATCCAGGGTGTGTCCGTCATAGGGATTGCCCAATAAACTCAACGCTCCGAGTAACCACCCTCCCTTGCTGGTTGCGGCCAGGCTGACCTTGTTGCCGAACTCGTACTTTTTACCGGCCTTACCTTTGGCGATGCACGCCACCTCGGGCTCATGCACACTGTACACTTTTTGCCCATCGCCGCGCTCTTGTGCATGGATGCGTTTGGCGGTCTCCAGTAACTTGCCGAGCAGACCTTGTGGCTTTGATTGTTGGCGTTCGATCTCGCGGATCACTCGGCCCAAATTGGTCCGGAGTTTGCGGGTGCAAGCCCGCGCCCGTTTCATCTGGCGGGCATGGGCGTAGCGGCTCTGCGCCATGCGTAAACGCCGGCCTACCCGCTCGTAACTTTGTTTGATACTGAGCCCCTGCTTGCGGGCCGTTTTCACCAAGCGCTCGCGCGCCCGGTCGTAGAGTCGGGCGTCCGTGGGAAACCGAACCGCTTTTGTCTGCACCGTGGTGTCAACGTTCACCCGCTCAATTTGCGCGGGCGTGATCACCTTCATCTTTAGTCCGGTATCAATGGTCGCCTTGAGCATCGCCTCCGCCCCGGCTTCCCCGAGCCGCTTGCGCCACCTCGTCATGCTTGAGGGATGGATCGGCAGCTCATGCTCAAAAAACTGCCGTCCGCTAAAATGCTGCCAGTAGGGGTTTTCCACCCATTTAGCCACGACCACATCGTCGCTGAGATCATACTGATACTTCAAATAATGCAGCGCCACCATCAGCCTCGTGCTCACCCCTGGAGCCCCGTTGCTCGGGTCGTACGTCTGCCCCAATTGCTCGTCGAACGATGCCCAGTTCATCTGCCGCCCCAGCTTCACCAGCGCATGGCCCGCATTCACTAAACCCTCCAACTCGATTCGGAAAAGTTCCCGATGCGCTTGGTGGACGGTGGCTTTTGGCTTCATCGATTTTCCCAGTTTTTGTTGGTGTGGTTAAACTTAACCAAGAAAATGGGGCGCCAATTAAAACCTCAAGTAAATAATAATCAGTAGTTTGTGAATTATTCCGGGCCGACTATACTACTCTATATTTGCCGAACCGGCTTTTCTCAACACTCCGCCTCCGGGTATAACTACACTGATCATACTAGCGTTCTTTTTGGTAGGGCTTAATCCACTCTTCCTTGGGATTATTGGAGAATACGTTGGGCGAATCTATAGGCAGGGAAAGAATCGTCCACTCTACATTATCGCGGAAACGATTAACATTAACTAGTGGTTTTCCAGTGCGGCTGTTTTTTTGTCGAAAATAACACACGTGCTTACACTCTTTCTCGCGCACTACACTTAAACTCTTTGGTGTACTTGCTTACCTAACTGCTTAGTGTATTCGATCTCGTTGGTTTGGTTTCTCGGTTAACAAGCCTTACAGGTATTGGCTTTAGTTGCGCTGGTTTTCGAATTCGGCCCAGCGGCCGATCAGGGCGGCGGATGCGCACCATAATAGTAAAATGGCAGGGTTGTGGAATTGGAAGTCCACCCAGGCGTGCGATGCGGTGATCACTAGCGCCAATACCATAAACATCAGATGCGGGCGTAGGTAGGCTTTTTGTTTGCGCAGGTGGCGCACCGCCATTCCCACCATCGCCATGAGTATGGCGATACCAATCAGGCCGAGTTCCGCGAGGACTTGCACATAATCGTTGTGCGCAAACTCCCAGCGCATTTTTAGTTTGGGGTTCCAAGACACATTATAAATGTCTGGGTAGTGCCGTTGATAGACGGGGAAATAGTGGCGGAAACTGCCCGCGCCCCAGCCGGTCACTATATTATCTTTGGCCATTTCGAGGGTCGCCGTGCGCGCTAATACACGGGAAGCGACGGAGCTGTCGGTTTTGCCGTCTTGGATAAGTTTGCCCAAGCGGTTGAAGGATTGGTCGGTGTTGAGGAAATACGCGCCGAGGCCGATAAATAGGGAAAAGCCGATGCAGAGTAGTGCGGTTACCCAAGGGCTGCGGCCTTCTCCTTCGGTCAGCGTGCACCGAATAACAAAGCCGATGAAGGCAATGAGCATGAAGACGAGCATCAATAGGGTGCCGGCGCGCGAAAAGCTGAGCAGTACTCCGAGGCCGAGTACTACCGAACAAAAGGCAAACACTGGTGCTGGACTGGCGCGTTCAAGGCGGCGTTCAGCCCGGGCAAAGTGCCAATACAAAAGTCCTACGGTGAGCATCAGAACCAGGTTAAAATAGGCGCCGGCGTGGTTTTTGTAGATGATGGTGGCGAAGAAATTCCCCGCAGTGTTGGCGTCTTTGAGGCCCCATAGGATGTACTTGGCGTGGGTTACCCGTTGCAGGATGCCGATGATCGCTAGCAGCACTCCGTTGGCGATTATGATGGTAAAGAGGCGCTGAACGGCTACGCGGCGGGTGACGCCCACCCAGAGCGCACAGGTCAGTAACCACGCCGAGCCGTAGATGAGCAGCACGCGCCACGGGTTCATTTCTTCGAAGGGCGTCTCCATGCCAGTGGGCAGCCAAGCGATGTGATCGACGCTTTGTAACCACCAGGATGTGCCATCACGCATGTAGGTCCATGCCGGGTTGAGCGCTTGGATAAGGATGTAGCCGAGTAGCAGGAGCCCGAGCCAAAAGAGAGGGAAGCGCACCAGCTTCGGCCACATGATCAGCTTAAAGTCACCTTGGGGCGCGAGTTCGTCGCGGTAATGGCGATTGGGAATCGCCACGACGAAGGCCAGCGCAGCCAGCCCCAGGCTGATGAACTGGCTCCAAACGTGCATCGTGCCGAGCGCCCAAGGCATAAAACAGAGCAGGCTACCGGCGATGACAATCAGGGTGTTTTCCAGCGGGTGGAGTGCTGCGGTGGCGCGCATGTCGCCGCGGAACGAGCGCATGGCGGCTGCTTGATGCCGAGTGTTGGTCGAGTGGGGGGAGCGGGGGAGCGACACGGCGGCGGGCGTTTTTTTGATTAGTAGGTTTTGACGTATTCGATGCCGTTGACGTCGCTGAAAACGAGGCGAGCCGCCTCGATCTTGAAAAGGCGCACCTTGAGACCGCGATCCACCATGTCGTTTATGCGGTAAACTTGGCCGTTGAGCACCACTTTGGGGTCGTTTGGCGTCAGGCGGACCACGGAGATGCGCAGGGCATCAACTAAATCACTGATCGTGGGATTGGCGACGGGAGCGGCGGGTACCGGTGGTGGGGTGGGGCGGGGCGGCGTGTCGAATGACGCAGGGGCAAAACCAGTCGGGGCGGCACCGGGGATGGGCGGCAGTGAAACGGTAACGATTTGACGGTTGGGTGGGGCTACCGGTGTGTTCGGTGCGGCTTGAGCAACTCCCGCTTCCGGGGCTTTTATAACAGGCGTGGAAGCGAGGGGCTTGGTGACGACTGCTGCGGGCGGCGTTACGGGGGCGGAAAAATAGAAAAAGCTCACCACTCCGACGGCCAAGAGGCCGAACAGTCCGCCGCCGATCAGGCCGATTAGGGTGCGCGCAGAAAGGGGCGGCGGGCGCTTGGAGATACGCACCTGCGGTTGGGCGCCGGTGGTGGCGGAGGGCGACGTGGGCGAGGGGGCCGCAGTCAATTCCACAGTGCGCTGGTTTTGAGCCTTTTTTAGGGCTTCATTGATTAGGCTCATGGCTGGGAGGTGGGCGCAGGGCGGGAGTGGCGTGGAGGTACAGGTTGGGCGGGGCGGCAGTGGGCAGGCAACTTAACTTGTGCGCGGTGACGAGCCGGGGTGGGCATCAATATTTAAAGTGTAGGATCGAAAGTAGTGCGGTACTTCGGCCCGCATCGGCGATTTTGATGCAGAATGCTATCCAAACCTGCGGGCTAAAGCACCGCACTACCTCAGAGCTCAATCCCACAAGATCAAAGTTTGTGCCTTTTAGCAGGCTTTCGCAGTGGGGGCTCATTGGGTGAGGCGGCGCACGTCTTTCTGGGCGCGGCGAACGTCCCACCAGTTGACCTCGTCTGAGTCGCGGATGAAGGCGGCGAGGATGGCTTTGTCGCAGAGGTTGTTAATAATGCGTGGAATGCCGCGACTGTGGTGGTGCACGGATTTGAGCGCACGGCGGGTGAAGGCGGGCCGGCCCATGCCGCCTGCGAGGGTGATGCGGTGCTGCACATAGTGCTCCACATCGCCGAGGGTCAGCGGGTTCAGTTCGTAGTGAATGAGGATGCGTTGGCGGAGCTGACGGAGCTCTTCGCGGGCGAGGACGGCTTTGAGCTCGGTCTGGCCCATGAGCACGATTTGGAGCAGCTTTTGCTGGTCGGTTTCCAGATTGGAGAGCAGGCGGATCTGCTCGAGTACTTCAAAGGAGAGGTTTTGGGCCTCGTCGATGATGAGCACGATGTCGCGGCCGCGCGCGATGCGCTCCAGCAGCACACGATTCATTTGGGCGACCAAGTCGTTTTGACTACGCCCGAGTTTGGTTTCGCCTAGCTCGGTGAGGATCGCCTTGAGCATTTGCGTCTCGGTGACGCGGGGGTTGAGGATCAAAGCGGTGTCGTAGCGGGCTGGATCAAGCTCGTTGAGGAAGCGGCGGCAGAGGGTGGTTTTACCGCAGCCGACCTCGCCGATCAGCACGATGAAGCCCTTACGCTCGTGCACCCCGTACTTTAGATGCTGGAGGGCTTCCTGGTGCGTGGGGCTGAGGTAGAGAAACTTGGGATCGGGGGTGATGTTGAACGGCATTTCGTTCAGCCCGTAGTAACTCTGATACATGGGCATGGAACTAGCCGAGGCCGCTTGGAAACGCACGCTGAAAGAGCGGGGTTGGGGTGAAATAAATTTTTGGCCGGCGGGGCGGGCGAAAGTATCGCTAAACTCGATTGGAAAAAGCTTTCGCTGGGGCCGCCATCTGCTCTGTGTGGGGGGCTGCGTTTTCGCCATGCCCATTCGTCAGATCATCGTCGTTTTTTACTTGGTGCTCTTCCTGAGTTTTGGGGCGGCCTCGTCGATGTTTTTTTGGCAGACGAGGCAGGAGTACAACCAGCTTCGACAAGTCGAGCTGGCGACCCAGCGGAGGTTAGTGGAGGCCGAGGAGCGGTTGCGTGAGCAGGAGCGCATGTTGCACCGACTGCGCACCGACCCGGCTTATGTTGAGATGAAAATTCGCCAGCGACTGGGTTACGCCCGGCCCGAGGAATTTATCTTCCGTTTCGATCAGTGACCTGTGGCGGCCGTAGGGAGGTTGCCCTTAAAGTTGTCGGATCGAACGTAGAGCGGTGCTTCAGCCCGCATCTGCGATTGTGCGAACAATGCGATCCAAACCTGCGGGTTAAAGCACCGCACTCCCTCCGAGCTCAGGCCGATAAGATCCATTTACTGTCTACTGGTGAGCCCTTGCGGCGTGCTGGATGTCTTGCCGGAGCACTCAGACTCGGTTACCTCGATCGTTTTGAACATGACTATCCACGATCAACTCGCCCAGTTTCTTGGTGCCGCTCCTGACGTGAGCGGAGCCCTTTTTATCGCCAAGACCGCGACGGTGGTGGGCGATGTGCGGCTGGGCAAAAACAGCAGCGTATTCTACGGGGCGGTTCTGCGCGGTGACATTAATACCATTGAGGTGGGCGAGGGCAGTAACATCCAAGACAACGTGGTGGTGCACCTTTCCGACGATGCAGGTGTGCGTATCGGCAAGCATGTGACTGTGGGGCATGCGGCGATTATCCACGGCTGCACGATCGACGACGGCTGCCTTATCGGCATGGGGGCGACGATTTTGGATAAAGCGCACATTGGCGCGGACAGTCTGGTCGGGGCAAATTCGTTGGTGCCTCAAGGCTTCACGTGTCCGCCGGGATCGCTGGTTTTTGGAGCGCCGGCCAAGGTGGTGCGTGCGCTCGCCCCCGAGCAGCGAGAGTCGGGGCGGCGTCTTTCGGCCAAATACGTCGAGGTGGCCAAGGCACACGCCGCGCACCGGTAAGGCGCTTAACCAATGGTACCCGTTTTAACCTCGAAGACGATCCAGCGGAACGCGAAGGTGATGCGGCGGCAGTGAGGACCGATTACGGGGAGGCGGTTACGGTTGCTACCTTGGTGGGTGCGGGGGGATTGATAAGGTCTTGCACGACGCGAAGCGCTTCGCGTAACGGGATGTCGGCAGACGGGTAGCGTTCGTTTTCATCGGCCTCGGGTTCGTCATCCTCGGCTGTAGAATCGTCGTCTTTATTGGCCGATTTGGCACGCGGAGGCGAAGGTGGTGCGAGTAATACTTCGGTGAATTTGTAGTCGGCTGCGGCGAGCTGTTTACGCTCGTCCTTCATATTTTTTTTGAATACCTCGTCGGCCACCTTTTCACGCTGCCGCTGATCAAGGTTGAGAGACACCGACTTCTGCTCTTGGCGGGCTTTGAACCAGTCTATCGCCCGGCGTTGGTAGGCAAACTCAGGGAGATGACTTTGGCGCTGTGCACTAGCAGAGACCAATGGAGTGAGTTGAGCAGACGCCAGCGGTTGACCGTTAAACCGACTCGAAGCGATGTGGTCCCAAGCCAGTGCATGGGGCAGGTCGGACTCGCCGATGGGCAGGAAATCGTTAACAGAGGGAAGCACAACATCGGGTTCGACGCCCTTGAGTTGGGTGGATGCGCCGTTGGGCAGGTAGAATTTTTGGACGGTGAGCTTGGTGGCGCCGCTCTTGGTGCCGCCCCGGGCGAGTTGGGGGACTAAGTTGCGTAACTCAAGTACGGTTTGGACGGAACCTTTGCCGTGAGTGGAACTGTCGCCGACGATAACGGCGCGACCATAATTTTGTAGAGCGCCGGCGACGATCTCGGAGGCTGAGGCGCTGAAGCGGGAAACCAGCACTGCGAGGGGGCCGTCGTAGGAAATCGAGGAATCATCGTCATCATCGACCTTGATTTCCCCTGAATAGGAACGCACCTGCACAACGGGACCGTTTTTGATGAACAATCCGGTGAGGGATATCGCCTCACTGAGCAGACCGCCGCCGTTGCGGCGCAGGTCGAGCACGAGTCCGTGGATTTGGGCTGCTTTCATGCGGGTAAGGATGTCCTCGATGTCCTTGGTTGCGCTGTTCTGGGCCTTGCCGTCGCCCGACATGTCGGGGCCATAAAAAGTGGGCAGGGTGATGACGCCTATGGGGATGATTTTACCTTGAGAATCGGGTACTTCGAAAACTGCACCGTGGGCTCGTGACGAGTCCAGATTGACCACGTTGCGGGTGAGCACGATTTGCTTGCGCGTGGCCGAGGCTGCACCGTCCGCTGGCTCTATCAACAGGTTGACGCGGGTGCCTTTGGCTCCGCGAATCATGTCCACGATCTTACGCAGTTTCATGCCGATCACTTCGACGGGTTCGCCGCCGTCCTGGGCGACTGAAATAATCTTGTCGTTGGACTTAATCTGTTTGTCCAAATCGGCGGGGCCACCGGGGATGACGTCTTTAATGACGCATTGGTCATCCTCGATGCTCAACAGAGCGCCAATGCCCACCAGTTGCAGGCGCATTTGGATGCCAAAGTCCTCATAGGTATCGGCCGAGAAATAGGTGGAGTGGGGGTCGTAAAGCCGGGCGATACAGCCGAGGAACATCTCGGAGATGTCGGAGCTCTCCATATCTCCCATGTTTTTGAGGAGTCGGGCGTAGCGTTTGCCGACGTTTTTCTTGGCCTCGTCGAGGGTCTTTTTATTGAGTACCTCTTTGATCAACTCGAAGCGCAAGCGTTGCTGCCAGAGGCTGTCGGCATCTTCCACCGAGCCAGGCCACTCAGCTTTGGAGCGGTCGATCAGGTAACTGTCTTGGGTGTTAAGGTCGAATTCCCCTTTTAACGCCTGCTGGATCCAGCCGACCCGGTCGGTTACGCGTTTTTGATAAACCGTAAAAATGGCGTACGCCGCATCGATTTTCCCCATCGAGGTGAGGGTCCAATAGAGCGAGTCGGGCTTATAGCGTTCGACGAAACCGGCTTTGTCGGTTTCGAGGAAAAAGAGTCGCTGTCCGTCCAGGACGGTCAGGTAATCGGGGATTACCTCAGAGTAGGTCGATGATTTTACAGCATCCCTATTGTAATGAACCTCTTCCAATAGCTTAATTAGGGTGCGCGCCTCGATGTCGAGTAGGGGCGGTGCGCGGAAACGGGATTCCTGCTCGGCACAAGCCACAACTAAAAAAAGAACCGGAAGCAGGGTAAGGCGGGCGCGGCGTGCGAAACGGGTGAGCAGGTGCATTAAAATGGGGGGAAATCGCGTGTGGACTAGGTGGTGCGGGCAGCTTGAAAAATGGGGCGGGTATAACGAACGTTCAAAGCGCAGTTTTAACGGCGGTTGTTAAGGTGGTCGCGAGCTTGGTCGAGTCGGCGTTTTTCTTCCGCGCTGAGGGACTG
>CANIXX010000103.1 GCA_947471115.1 Opitutaceae bacterium
CGTGGCCAAACCAGCGAGGTCGGTTTGCACGTCACCCGTCTGCGGGTCGATGAGAACGCGGGTGGGCGACGCAGATTGAATCGTGGTCGAGGACGAACCTGCCGCGATATCACCCGTGGACGACCAGATCATAATGTCGCCGCCGCGCAGGGTGAAGATACGCTGAGTGCCGATGTCCACGTCGTTGTGGGTGAACAGCGAGATGCTGCCGCCGCGCTCCGTGATGATGCCGGGAGGGGTCTGTGACTTGGAGATGTTGGTGCCGAGGTTAATGCCGCCACCGGGGGCGAACACCGTGATGTCGCCACCAGCGGAGGTGGTGAGCACCCGCGACGACAACCGCAAGTCTCCCTGCCACGCGGAGCCTGGGAAGAGCGCCGCGATGGCGGCGAACCCGGCGTCATAGCTGCCAAAACCAGCGGCGCTGGAGTCATTGTGATCCCGTCCGGCGTCGCGCAACACCTGGTTGAACATGGCCGAGGTTACCTGTGCACGAGCATCGGACGGGAAAGTGGAATAGGCCGCGAACACCGTCGTATCGTCGGCGCCGGACAGGCCGAGAAGGCCGGCGAGCACAGGCAAGTACCGCGTGGCGTTGGCACCGGCAGTCGCGGGGTTAAGGAATGCGGTGTCGAAGGCGGCGCGGTCGATCTTGGAGCCGTCGCCCACACCCACGCCAATCACCACATCGGCCCCCGCGTCGGGCAGGTTAAGGTTGCGGGCGTTACCGATGCTGGTGAGGCCGACCGCGGTTCCGTCACCGGGGGATTTGAGGCCACCGCTGATGCCGTCGTCGGCTGGCAGTGTAGCACCGAAATCGATATCGCGCCCGGCCTGTACCATGAGCGTGCCGCCGCCGCCGATTTGCAGGTCGCCAGCCGTGGGATTGCCACTGCCCGGAACCGGGCCGCGCGCGCTGGTGGAAAGCAGGCTGTTGCCGGTCGTCACCGCCAGGGTCCGCAACTGCGACGACGGGTTGTAGAGCAACAAATCCCGTCCGGCGGAAACGACACTCACGTCGGTGGTCGCAAGATTTTGCAGGTACAGCGCCACATCGGAAACGTCGCGGCCGGCGCGCACCTCGGTTTTTTGCGCGGAGTACAAAGTGAACCCCGAAATATCACCGCTGCCGGCGATGAAGCGTACCGGTTCCGTAGCCAAGGCGTGAACGGAGTTGGTGGCGTGAAGGTTTTGTTTGGTCTGGATGCGACCGTACACATCGCCGGTGTAAGAACCGGACTCGGCGAAGATCGCATTCACCAGCGATAAATCGGCGGTGGTACGGTCAACGGTGTTGACCAGTGAGCTGTTGGAAATGCCTGCGAAAGACACCGACAAAGGCGCGGCGATCGACGGCAACAGAGCGGAGTTGGCATCAGAGAAGTTCACCACAGCACTGGCCCATTCGTTGAGCCGTGTGCTGCGGTTAAAACCCACGACCTGCAGACCGTTCAGGGAGTCGGCCGCCGTCAGTTGCAGCCCACCCTGGGCGGACGGCAGAACGTTAAACACACCGACGAGGTTAATGTCGCCCGTGGCGGCGAAGGCATCGAGACGCCCCGGCATCAGGGTCGAAACCATGGCAAACGGGGTAACGTCGTTTTCATAGAGGCGCAACCACGGCTGGTTTTTGCCCGCGAGGGTGGTGGCGCTGGCGGTGGAGGTCCCAGTGGAGGCATCGCGGCGCAGGACGTTGTTGTACCAATCGTAGACCGAACCGCCCTCAGCGGAACCGGCAATGCGGGAGCGCAAGGTAAGGTCGCCGGTGAGAGCAAACGCATCGACGCCACTGTCGGGCGAGTAGGTGCTGAAATAGCTCTTCAAGAAGTAGCTGTTATTGATGCCGCCAGGCAGCAGGAAGGGGTTGGCGACATTGCCGAGGGTAAGGTCGCCACCCGCGCTGAGATCGAACGTACCTTTACCCAAGAACAGGGTGGTCGGCAGCCACGATGCGCTCGCGGTCCCGCTCGAGCCGGCGGAGGTGAAGTTGCCTACCTTGACGGTGGTACGGGTGTGATTGGTGGTGATGTCCCCACCCGCCGCGAGTGTACCACGACCGCGCTCCACATAATACACACCACCATCGATGTTGCCGCCCGCGCGCACGTTGACGTCGCCGCCACCGAGTTCGAGCAGCTTGGTGGCATCGGGAGTGCCGAAGGGCATGCGCGCATTGGTGGGTGCCACGGCGTCGATGTTCACCACGTCGGCACCAGCAGTGACGTTCACATGGCCACCGCCGAGGGCACCGACGCCCTCAAAGAAGTTATTGAAATCCACCCACCAGCTCGTCGAATTCTTCTGGGTCCTGGGGCCGTTGGACGAGGTATTCACGTAGGCGGAGAATTCGCCGGTTGCCGCATCGACGTTGCCGCGCCGCGAGAGCCACGAGGTGGGCATCTGCTTGCTGGAGTCGATGAGCCCGGCGACCGTGCGGAAAACATCATTCTGGGCGAACAGCGAAACGTCACCGCCGCTGTGGCTGTAGTGGGCAATGTATCCTGCGGTGGTGGAGTACTGCCGCGCGCCGAGCTGACTGGCGCTGGTATTGTAACTGGCGTTGGGAACATCAAAATTCGCCATCGCAGCAGCCTGGGTGCCGACGGTGTAGATCGTCGCTAGGTTATTGCGCAGCTCGATGTCACCACGAGCGGCGATGGCGATATCGCCGGTGCCGGTGCGCACGACTTGGTAAAACTGCGTCACGCCGTTGGTCGCTTGGCGGGTGTCAATCGTGCTAGCAAAAGCCGGTGCACCCGTACCCAGCAAGAACGAGCCCGACGTGGGGCTGGCCGAATCGGCGGCGAGCACCGTTAGCAGGCCGGCCGAACCGAGGTCGGAACCGGCTACGATGTTGTAATTCCAAGAGCGGCTGCCTGCCGCCAGCAGCGGTGCGTTCCAGAGCGCGGTCGTGGTGGTGAGCGCACTGGTACCGGTGCCGAAGCCATCGCTCAAAGAGGCAGAGGCCGAGCTGACATAGGGCAGGCTGATGTTGCCTTGCGCGCGCAGCGTCAGCACGCCCGGCTCGCGCTGGGCGAAGCTCGTGGCGGGGCCAAAGCGGGACGTCGACAAATCCCAAATACCGTCGAGCACCAGATCGCCCGTGCGGTTAACAATCTCGACACCGGGTAACACGTGCACCGTGCCCGCGTCCGCCGTGCCGCTGACGCGGGCCAGAATCGTGGAAGTGGCGTTGCCGAAGGTCGTCGCCTCGGCCAGCACCGAGGTGCGCACCGTGCTGGTGATGGTCGCGCTGGTGCCGGAGCCCGGCGTGAGGTCGCGCACTTTAAAGCCTTCAAGGGTGACGCGGGATGCATCGACAATCGTCGCAGCCAGCGGGTTCACCGCCAGATCCGTCCCAGCCACCGTGCGCGGGGCACGCAGGTGGAGCGTGCCCGTGGCGCGGCCCAGGCCAGCATCGGTTAACTCATTCGAGGCGTCAACCGAGAGGTCGAGGGTTGCCCCCGCAGCCAAGGTGAGCGAGGCGGCGGTGTTGGCGACGCCAGCCAGCGAAGAACCGGCCGCCAGCTTGATCGAGCCGCCTTTGCCTGCGCTGTCGAACGTTTCAGCCGAAACATCGAGTAGCGCACCGTTGGCCACAGTCAGATCACCGTTGGCGGAGAGGTTAATTAACCCGCCCGTTTTCCCCGAGGCGTCCACGTGGCCGGTGCCGGTCACGGTGAGCGCGCCAGTGTCGGCGATCACCTCGTAGGAACGGGCAACCGCAAGACCGTCGAGCGCCACTGCGCCCGTGCGGATGCGGTGAATGCGGGAAACGTCAAACCCACCGGCATTCAAAATCTGATCCAACGCCGCGAGACTGGTGCCCGCCAGACTGCCACCAACATCAGAGGAGAAGTGACCGCCAAGGCCGTCCGCCCCGGCTGCGCCCAAGAGCGAGCCGGTGGAGGTGAAACGGCCATTGGCAGCGGATACGTCGATGCGTCCGGCATCGCCAGCCGCAGCCGAGGCTGAAGCCGCGAGGATGCCCAGACTGCCGATGCGCACATCGCCCAAAGCCGCGCCGAGCCGGATCGCGCCGGCATCGGTGTAATGTAGCGTATCGAGCAAGCTCAGGCTGGTGCCGCCCACGTCGAGGCGCGCCGCGCCGCTTTCGCCGATGACCAGATCGCCAGTTGTAGCTTGCAGCGCTAGCACGCCGCTCGGCAGAGCGATGGCCGTATCCACCGCGACGCCCGTGCCGCCGGTGAAGGATAATTTCGCGCCCAGGCCCGAGGCTGCAGCGCTCGCCACGCCCGAGGTCGGATTGGCCAACGTGAGGAGGCCGCCCGCCGTGAGTTGCTGCACGGCGGCAGTTTCGGCGGTGATTAGAGGAGTCTCCACGACAACGGCGCCGCTGGCCGTGAGGCCGCCATTACCTGCCATGAGCAGGCGGTCGCTGGCGGACAACGTGAGTTGCCCGAACTGCGAAACCGTCATTTGGCCTACATCGATGCGCAGCGAGCGGGCGTCGAACACCAGCGTGCCGCTATCCGCAGCCACAGCGGCCGGTGCGGTGCCACCCGCGCCGCCATTGAGCTGAATCGAGTCAGCCTGGAACGTCGCAGTGCCGCCGCCGTTGTTAAAGCCACGCAGCGCAGGTGCGCGCAAAGTGAGTTGGGCAAACGTGTCCGAACCGACCCGACCCGTGCCGTAGATGTCGATGCTGGAGTAGCTCAACAAGGCCAAGCGGTTGCTGGAAACCTGCAACTCATCGAGTACGCCGCTGGTGAGCACCAACCCTGGGTCCGACGCAAGCGCCCCAGGCGCGTCGAGTTGCAGGCTAATGCGCCCACTGCTCAGCGCGAGCGCCTCGGCCCGCAGGCCCGCCGTCGAGTCGATCTGATTGGTCCCCGTGGTATCCAGGGTAAGACCGGCTCCACCGTCGAGGCTCGCGCCCGCAGCGACCACCAAACTCGCCGTTGAAGCGGCGCTCACGCCGGCGCGGGTCACACCCGCTTGGCTATCGCTAGTCACGCGCACCAGAGCACCGTCGCCACTGCCGGCAACCGCCGCATCACCGAGCACTAAATCCTGCGCACCTGCGGCCCCGAGGGTGCCTTCTTGGCGAATAACTGCGCCTGCGTTGACCGTCAGGTTGTTCTTGGCCGCAAGGATGATCTCGGCCCCCGTGAGCGGCGCACCGGCGTTGTCCACCGTGATTGCCCCCGTGGCGACCTGGATTTGCGTACCGTTTGCCGTGGTTTCACGTTTACCACCGACTAACAAGCTGGCTCCGGCAAACGCACTCAGGCGGTTGGCATCGAGCAAAAGCTCGCCGGGCAACGCTGTGGTTGCCGCGTCGCCGATGCGGATGTTCACGGGGCTGTTGATATCGACCTGACCACCCCGTCCGCTGGTTGCGGCCAAAGCGGTGATGCTACCCTGTAAATTCATCGCGAGCGTGGCGCTGAACACCAGTTGGCCGGCATCGAGCGAGAGACGCGGCACCGTGGCTGAGTTACGCGAGGCGCTGGCCTGGAAAAACTCGGAGCCAAGGGCGGTATTATAAAACGCGCGTTTGGCGACCACATCGGAATTCGCGACCTCGAACAGGCTGCGCAAAGGAGTCGCCGCGGAGGACGAGCCGTTGGAGTTAAACCGGAAACCGGATACCAGAACTGCTTGGTCAGGTTGCACCGCAGCAGTTGCGAAGGGCGAGCCGGACTTGGGCGTCACCAGAAAAGCACCCGGCAGCGTCGCGTAACGTGCGGGCAGCAGCGTGTACGAGCCGGCGGCGAGGCCCGACCCGGAGTCCAGGTAGATGCGATCACCGAGCGCGAGGGTTGAGTTAACGTAGCCCGTGTCGCTGCCCAACAGGGCTTGGCCAAACGTGCTGTCGTTGTAGGCCGCAAAGGGCGCGAACTCCGCCGTGTAACTGGGCAACAGGGCGAAACTGCCCGTCGACGCCAAGTGGTCGGTGTGGCCGCCGGTGCCGGTTTCAAACCGCGCCACCTGTAGGTCACCGCCACCGTTTAAATCAACCTGCGCGCCCGCCGCAGTGCTGACGGTGGCGGCGGATAGGTTCACCTGTTTGGCCACAGGCCCCAAGGTGCTCACGTCGCGCCCTTGCGGGTCCACCCACGAAATACCGTTGGCATACGCGCCGTAGGGCACGATCACCGCTTGCCCGGTGCGGGCATCGAAGGCCGACACCGACGTCACCCCGCCCGCGCCGAGCGAGACTTGGCTAGCCACCGGGACGGCCTGGCCGGTCATCAAATCAACCGGCGCGGTGCCGGTGCCGTTCCAACCCAGATTGATCACGCCCAGCGGAGCGCGCAGCACGCCGTTCTGGTTAATGGTGTTAGCGTTGAGGTTCAGCGTGCCGCCGGCCGAAAGCGGCAGCGCGGGGGCCGTGGCGCCGGCCGATACCGTGATCGACCCCGTGCGCGGCAGGCCTCCGTCCACATAATTGTAGGCGTGCAGCGAAAACACGGAGGCGGTGGGCGGATAAATTTGCGCCGCAGTCAGGTTCAACGAACCAGCCACATCGAGCGTGCCGCTGCCCCGAATATCGCCCTTGGGAGCAAGCAGCTCTGCCACACCGAAGCTCTGTAACGACAGGTTGCCCACGTCGATGAGCTGGCTGGCGTTAACCGTCAGGCGGCCCGTGCCGAAAACCGGCGCAACGTCGTAGGGATCGTTGTTAGTAGCAAAAAACGCCCGGAGCTCATCCTGGTCGGCGAGCTTTGGTTTGACCAAATCAGTACCGAGCGACACGCGCGCAGCGCTAAGTTCCACCGCTGAGTCGCCAAACAACACGCCGCCAGTGGTGCCACTGGCCACGCGCAAATCACGGGCAGCGGTGATCGCCACCGGGCCGTCAAAGCGCACCACGCCGCGCAGGTTCAACGAGTCAAAGCCACCCGCCAAAAAATCGTCGGCAGCGAAATTGCCCCGCGTCGAATCCAGAGCGGCTGAGGCGGATTGAGTAACGATCAGGCTCACTTCATCCGGGGTGATCGCGTCGGCACTGAGCGGAGCCCGGTAAATGCCCGAGCATACTACGAGTCTTCCTCCCTCGGCCGAAGCCCCGCCTGAGGCACCGCGCAAGGTTGCAGCGGTAAGCAGTTGTTGGCCACCAGCCAGAGTCAGCGTGCCACCGGAGGACGCGACCGCAGTGGCGGTGGTGTCAAACCCACCCAGGCGAGCCGAGCGGCCCGAAAACACCGGATTCAAGTCGAGCGTATCGCTCGCACCGGACACGTCGATGACGGCACCGGCGGCAGCCTGAATGTTACCCGTGAGACTGACGGTGCCGCCCGCCAGCACCTTGCCGAGGCGCAGGTCGCGTCCGCTGCTGTCAGGTTGGAGGACAGTAATGCCCGATGCGTTGATGACGGCACCGGTTCCCACCACAAGCGTACCCTGCGGCTCAAAGTCATTCGTCACGGGAAACAGCTTATTGGAATCGCTACCCGCCTTTAAGCTAATCGCCCCACCGCGGGCCACCAAACTGCCTTGCAGATCAACGGTGTCACCGGTGAGCGAGATTTTCGCCGCAGGATCGGTCGTGATCGAAGCGCCCGCCTCAACGACAAGGTCGCCGCGCACAGCCAGGTCGCCTCGAATCGGATGCAGGTTAAACGCATCACGGCTGCCGAGCGCCGACAGGCTCAAGCTGGTGGCGCTGCGCTGGCCGACGTCGAGTAAACTCACGCCAAAGCCGAGGCGCTCGGCCGCGCTGCTATCAGCCTGCACGAAATAGGACAACGCCTGGGGCGCGATCACCGTGCCCGCGCTTACCCGCACTGCCGGGGTGTAAAGATCCAGGTCGGCGTTCGCCACGCCACCGATTCCGCGCAGGTCAAACGAGGTAAATCCGCCGCTTTGGAAGAATTCAGGTGCCAACACCGTGGCGTTGGCCGCCGCTGTGCCGCCACCGATGTGCAGCGCGGGTGCCATCAGCACCAGCGAACCGCCCTTGGCGCCTGAAAAACCCTTAAGCGTTGCGCTTAGATTAATGGTGCCGCCCAAGACCGTGGGTTCGGTCGCATCGCGGCCCGAGAACACACTCAGCGTGCCGCCATTGCCATACGCCCCCCGCGCACCCGCAGAAACATAAACCCCTCCCGAAACATCGAGCGTGGAGCCGCTTTGTAAATCCATCGTGTAACCCGTCAGCGTGACCGTGCCGCCTTTGGTCACCAGCGGATCTTCGGCGCTTCCGACCGCTTCGTTCTGGATCAGTCCCGCCGTGCTCACCGTCACCCCGGAGGCGACTTGCAACTGGCCTCGATTCGCCCCCAAGACGGGTGCGGTGCTCAGTAAGTCGGAGGCGTTGCTCTCGTCGTGAGAAACCCCGTTGGCGGTGAGCGCGATCTTGCCGCCCGGAGCAGTAAGGTTGGCGAGGACGCTCACGTTTTTACCGGTCAGGGTTAACTGGCCTCCTGCGGGCAACGTCAGGCTGCCATCGGCCGCGACCACCACATCGCCATCGCGGTTGTCGACTGTGATACGGCCGAAGCCGGACTGGGAAACCAGCTCAGGCGAGAGCACCATTTTGTCCGTGCGCTCGGCTCCAATGCCGCCGGGCAGACCGGTGGAATCGAGTGAAAACGCCGTCGGAGCACCCACGCTCGCCACTTTGGTAAAGCTCACCATCGGCGGCCTCGGCGTCTGCGCAAGGAAGCCGTCGGTCGCGTCCACATTGGCCACTTGGTTTTGGAAACGCAGCGAGAGCCCGCCCGACTGGGCCGGAGTGGACCGCTGGCGCAGGCCGCTGACTGATTTGCCCGTCAACGTGCCATCAAGCGCAACCGAAGCGGCCTGAATGTTGAGCGCACCGGCATCGCCGCCCTGAATATAGCCCGGCTGGAAGCGTTCGGTAAAAAGCCTGTTGCGGCTCTGGCGCGAGGTGGCCGCCGCCTCGCCCCATTTAGCCGTGTTGGTGACGGGGGTAAACACGCCGTTGTAAATGCCCTCGTAAACGAGGTCCGGCGTCGCCTGGGCGATATCCACGTAGCGCCCCTGATAAATCACCTTGGTCGTTTCCACCTTGGCCCCGGCATAGTCGATGTAACCGCCCGAGACGTCGATGGAAGCGCCGGAGCTCACCACCACGGAGTCGCCCGCCGTGAAGTTAACCGTTCCGCCGCCCGTGGTGAGCTGGCCCACGTTGCGCTGGATATTGTTCACATAGCCGGAGACATCGGCGAGCGGCGTGCCCACCCAGTTCACGCCGTTGAAAGTGCCCGTCTGCAGCACATCGAAGCGGATGGTCTCGCCCCTGAGGCTGCCGAGGCGTTGCAGCGGCGAATCAGCTAACTCGTCGCCCTTGAGCGAGGCTTCGATGATGTTGTCGGCCACCGAAGCGGTGACCTCGGTGGAACCAGCGACGTTGATCGACGCGCCGGCGTCCAAATAAATCTGACCCTCGGTATACACGAACAAGGCTTTGGCCTGGGCGGAACCCAGCCCGATGTGACCGGGCTTCCAGCGACCGGCGTCGAAGTTCACCGTGGCGGACGGGGCCAACACCGAGGCGTCGGACTCCATATGCAGGGCGAGACCACGCAGGTTGAGCTGGGAGCCGAGGGCGAGCACGGTGCCCAGCGCCTTTTCGCTGCTACTGGTCTCGGGCAGAATCGAAGTGAGGCTGCCCGAACCCAGGGTCACCAGCCCGGTCGTGGAGGCGAAGAAGTCGGGTAACTCGGCAAAATCACCAACCGGGACCGCGTCGTACTGGGCGAGCAGGTCAATGCGGCCGTTGCGCGACACCGAGGTCGTCGACCCGATCAGGCCGGATTGGTTAATGCTTTTGCCGACAACTGTGACGGCGCCCCGGGGCGCGTCGATTTGGCCGGTGTTGAGAACGGTGCCGGCATAGTCACCGACTGAGCCAACGCTCGGCAGCAAACCGCGCAGCGAGGCATCGGCGCTGGCCTCCAAACCAACCTGCAAACCGGCGGCGAGGATCGTCTGGCCATCGGGCGTGGAGATCGAACCGGCTTGGGTGACGTTGGCACCGATAAGGGCGACGCGGCCGCCGGATTTATCGGCGTTGGTAGGCGAGTTGAGAATCGCGCCTGCCTCGACCAGCACGTCGCCGTAGCGGCCGTTGGCGGCCAAAGGCGCGGGCGGCGTGAAAGCGTTGGTCTGCGCACCCTTAGGCGCGGCCAAACCGGAGAAAAGGAACTGGCCGTCGGGGTTATTGAGCACACCGCGGGCGACTAGGCTGGTGTTGAGCGGCAACGAGGAGGCGACGAGCGTGCGGGTGTTGACCTGGGCGGTGCCGTGAAAAATCACGCCGTTGGGGTTGATAACGTAAACCTGTCCAGGAGCCTCAATGGAGCCGAGGATGCGAGTCGGGTTGGCTGAAGGATCGACGATCTGGTTAAACGCGATCCAGTCGCCGCCGCCCTGGTTAAAACGTAGCTTGGTTTCGCGCCCGATGTTGAAGTTTTGCCAGGTGAGCAACGCCTGCGAATCGTTCTGATCGACGGTGACGGTGGTGAGCCCGTCCGCCACCTGCTGGGTGGGCAACTGGGCACCCGTCCACAACGCCGAGCCGACGGTTGCACC
>CANIXX010000104.1 GCA_947471115.1 Opitutaceae bacterium
GTGGCTTGCTCGCGTCCTTCGCGCAGGCGCGAAAGGTGCGGGGTGCCGGGCAGGAAGCCGTTGTAGCCGGCGGCGATGAGGCGGTTTTGGCGTTCGCCGCCGCTGACGATGACGCAGCCCACATGGAGCCGTTCGCACGGGGAGCGCGTCGAGATGAGCACGGCAGTAGCCATGAAATAATCATCCCACGAGGGGCGCTCGGTGAATTGTCGGGTGGCTTGGGCGATTAGATCAACCGCGGAGCACGTTTCGCTCATAGGCCCAAGCGGTAGCCCGCGTTTTGAAAATTGCCACCCTGAATCCGCAGCCCCATCAACCCGCCATGCCTACTCTGCAAGACCTCGTTACTTATTGCGACGAACGGACCCGGCGCTCGGCCTATAAGGATGCGCCCGGCGCCTTTAATGGCCTCCAGTTGGCCAATCGCGGACGTGTCACTAAGATCGGTGCGGCCGTCGATTCCGGCGTGGATCCCTTCCGGCAGGCCGTCGCCGCCGGAGTGGATTTTCTCATCGTGCACCACGGCATGTATTGGGACATGCCTCGGCCGCTCACCGGCCCGGCCTACGAACGCGTGGCCACGCTCATCGGCGGCGACTGCGCGCTTTATAGTAACCACCTCCCGCTCGACGGGCATGCGGAATTGGGCAACAACGCCCTGCTCGCCCGCCAACTCGGGCTTGTGCCTGAGCGCCCATTCCTGGTGCGCGACGGCGAGGCCATCGGGCGTGTCGCGCCCTACTCGGGCTCGCGTTCGGCCCTACGAGCGCAACTCGAAAGCCTCTACACCCGCGTCATTGCGATTGAATACGGCTCCACTGAGCCAGCCGCCGTGGCCTTCTGCAGCGGCAGTGGTAACAGCGCCGTCCCCGAGTTACTGCCTGCTGGTGTCGATACGCTCGTCACCGGCGAATTACGCGAGGAGTGGTTCAATACTGCGCAGGAAAATAAGCTGAATCTCTACCTGTGCGGCCACTACGCCACCGAAGTTCACGGGGTAAAAGCGCTCGCCGCCGAATTGGCTGCCAAGTTTGACCTGCCTTGGGAATTCATTGCCACCGACAATCCGCTCTGAGGCCCCACTTAGTCGCTTCGGCCCCGCTCTCATGGCTCATCACGATGACATTCGGCTACTGGTACCCGAGTTGCTCGATTCGCTTCCGCCGGATCACCCCGACGCGTTGCAAAGTCGGTGCGACCTGCGGGTGATCAACCGGCTGATGGGCAACGCCCGCTGGTTCCGTTCGACCTTGGCCAAGCACCTGCAACCCGACGAACGCGTGCTCGAACTCGGTGCCGGCACGGGCGAATTAGCCTGTTTCCTGCGTCCGGTAGCTCCGTTGATCGACAGCATCGACCGCGTACCCGCGCCACCGATCTGGCCATCTCAGGCCCGCTGGCATCAGGCCGATATCGAGCACTTTAGTGGCTGGGGTGACTATCCCGTCGTGATCGGCAACCTCATCCTCCATCACTTTAGCGACGATGCCCTTCGTAAACTCGGCTCGGCGCTCAAGCCGCACGCCCGGTTACTGATTTTTAGCGAGCCTACGCGTAAACGCTTCAACCAACACTTCTGGCGGATCGCCGCGCCGCTAGCAGGGGCGAATCGAGTCACCCGTCACGACGGGTACGTGAGTATCGCCGCCGGTTTTCGTGGCGACGAACTACCGCACGCGCTCGGCCTTGATCCTGCGCTCTGGCAGTGGCGGGTAACCTCCACGCTGCTGGGCGCCTACCGGCTGATCGCCCAACGCCGTTGCTGATGCCGGCGTCACCACAGCCGATTCAGATCGCCGGCGGCGGCTTGGCCGGGCTTTCGCTCGGTCTCGCCCTGCGGCGTAACGGGATTCCGGTTATAATTTTTGAGGCGGGCGTTTATCCCCGGCACCGCGTCTGCGGCGAATTTATTACCGGACTGGCAGCCGACACGATAGACCGCTTGGGCCTGGCTGCCTTTCTTAGCGACGCCCAAGCGCACCGTGAGGTGGCGTGGTTTTGGCACGGGCAAGCGCTGCGCCGCCAGATGTTGCCCTCACCGGCCTTGGGCCTGAGCCGCTTTGCACTCGATCAGCGGCTCGCCGCAGCCTTCACCAGCGCCGGGGGCGACCTTCGCACGCGCAACCGCGTTGATCTCGATGAAGCACCGGCTGGGCGCGTTTTTGCCACCGGTCGCCGTCCCGCCCGTCCGGAGTGGATCGGCTTAAAATGTCACGCACTCAAACTGCCCCTCGCGTCCGAGCTGGAACTGCACCTCGGCGACCACGCGTACGTGGGACTCTGCGCTGTCGAGGACGGGCGCGTGAACGTCTCCGGTCTTTTCCGTCTGCGTGACGGCCTCGAGCTTTCCCGCGAAATCGCTTTGTCCGCCTACCTGCGCGCGAGCGGACTCGTCGACCTCGCTGATCGGCTCGCCAACGTCGCGATCGATCCGGCTTCGTATTCCGCCGTTGCCGGCCTCGGTTTTTCTAAACCCTACACGCGTCCTGATCGACTTGTGATCGGCGACACCTACGCGATGATTCCGCCCTTCACCGGACACGGAATGGCCATGGCGTTTCAAAGCGCCGAGCAGGCGCTGGACCCGCTGCTTGCCTGGTCGCGGGGCGAGGTGACATGGGATGAGACGATCACCACGGTACAGCAGCGGCTCCGGCATCTTTTTCGGGTTCGGTTGTCGGTCGCCTCGTCGCTCCACCCGTTTCTGGTCGCTCCCAGCGGCCAGCGCACACTAGCACTCGCCAGCCGCCTCGGCGTGTTACCGCTTCGCTCGCTTTATCAACTCACTCACTAAACGCTCCGATTTCCGCGCATGTATCTCCAAGCCCTCGCCACCGCCGTTCCAACCACCTCCCTATCGCAACCGGAGTGTTGGCAACTCCTGGCGCAGTCCAACGCCCGCAAACGGCTCTCGGAGCGTTCGCTGCAGATGCTCGAAGCGGTGCTCACCGGCGACAGCGGCATCGACCGGCGTCACTTCTCGGCGACCGACCTCGACGCGATTTTCGACAACACTCCAGACCAGCTTAACGCCGCCTTTCGCGAAGCCGCGCCCCGCTTGGCTGGTCGCGCGCTCACGTCTGCGCTGGAGCAGGCAGGCCTGCGCGCGAGCGAACTCGATGCGCTGCTCATCTGTACCTGCACCGGCTACCTGTGCCCCGGCGTTTCCAGTTATGTGGCCGAGCAACTCGGCCTGCGCCCCAACGCCTTTCTTCAAGATATCGTGGGCCTAGGCTGCGGGGCGGCCATCCCGACTTTGCGCGCCGTCAATGCCGTGCTGGCCGCCCAGCCCAACGCGACCGTGGCCTGCGTGGCCGTTGAGATCTGCTCGGCGGCTTTCTTCATCGACGACGACCCTGGGGTGCTGATTAGCGCGTGCCTCTTCAGTGATGGCGCGGCGGCAAGTATCTGGAGCGCGAAACCCAAGGCCGGCTCGGCTGCGGTGCGTTGTCACGGTTTTAATACCCTGCATCGCCCCCAGGACCGCGACAAACTCTGCTTCGAGACCCGCGATGGTAAGCTGCGCAACCTCCTGCACAAAAGCGTGCCCGCGCTCGCCGCAGACGCGGTCTCGCACCTGCTCGCCGACGAGCCTTTTGGCACGCCGCCGCCCACCCAAATCATCGCCCATCCCGGCGGCCGTGAGGTGATCAAGGCCATTGAAGGCGTTCTGCCCGCATACCCGCTCGACGCTACTCGGCGCGTGTTACGCAACCACGGCAACATGAGCAGCCCCTCGGTGCTCTTTGCGTTAGCCGAGGCGTTGCGCGTTGGCCGACCCGAACCTGATCGCCACTGGTGGCTGGTCAGCTTCGGTGCGGGCTTCAGTGCTCACGGCTGCCGAATCACTTCCGCGTGAAAGAAGGCGTGACGCCGTCGTGCGTTGTCTATTAGTGCCTTGGGTCTACCGATGAAAACCATCGCCATTCTCAACGGCCCCAATCTCGACCGCCTCGGCAAACGTGAACCCGAGATCTACGGCCACACGACCCTTGCCGACTTGGAGGCGTCCCTGCGGGCCGAGTTCGCGGGCGTGGCCGTCCTCGACTTTTTCCAGTCCAACCACGAGGGCGCACTCATCGACAAAATCGGGGCGCTCGCCGACGCGAAACTCGACGGTATCGTCATCAACGGCGCCGCTCTCACGCACACCAGCGTGGCCCTGCGTGATGCCTTGGCCGGCGCGCACATTCCCGCCGTGGAAGTCCACATCTCCAATATCTACAAGCGCGAAGAGTTTCGGCACACCTCGTTGACTGCGCCGATCGCCCTGGCGGTTATCAGCGGGCTCGGGCTTGAGGGGTATTTCGCCGCCGTGCGGTTTTTGCTGAAACGGTGAGCACCCCGGCCCCCGACGAGTTACGGTGGTTTGTTTGCCACACCAAGCCGCGCTGCGAAAAGAAACTAGCCGCGTTGCTGGTGGCCGAAAAAATCGAGCATTATCTGCCGATTACGGAAAGCATCAGGCAATACGGCCCACGAACCAAACGCTTCACCAAGCCGCTTTTCCCCGGTTATGTTTTTGCCCAAGTCGTTCTGGAAAACAAAGCCCGCATTTATCAGCAGGACTTGCTCGCCCGGGTGATTCCCGTGGGCAACGAGACTCAGTTTCTGCGCCAAATGGCCGATGTGCGTGCGCTGGTGGCTTCGGGCTTCGAAATCAGCCTGCGCCCCGTCATGGAGCGCGGAACCCGCGTCAAGGTGGTCAGTGGCCCCTTGTGGGGCTTGGAGGGCGTGGTCGATGACCCTGCGAGCCCCAAGGGCATCATCGTGGCGGTGGACGTTCTCCAGCAGGGTCTGCACGTGTGCATCGCGGCGGATTGCCTCGAAATCCTGGCGTAGTTTTGCCCCTTACGCTTTGAGCGATTTTTTCGGCGCGCGGGCAACTTTGTTGAACTTCACCCGAAACAGGTCTTCGAGCGTGTCACGGATCTCGGCAGGGATTTGGTTAATCAGGTCGTCGAGCGGGGGCAGGTTGCGTTTTTCCGCTGCCGCTTCGGCCAACGCTTCAGCGGCTTCCCGCGCCGCTTTCGAGGATAACGTCTCGCCGCGCTGAGTCGCCTCGGCGCGCATTCCCGACTCGGCAACTTCGTCCGGCCACTTCGGGCCGTCATCGTCGGTTGGCGGCATGGCGGAACCCATGTCGTCGGCTCTGCCGCGCTCTTGCTCGCTCGCTACGGGTGTAACCTCGACTCCGGGGAGCGTGACCTGACCGGCCTCACCCGCGTCTTCATCCGGTGCATCAGCTTCGGGTTCCTCGGCGCTGACGATTAACGGCTGGGCCGCCTTGGATACCTCGATTGCGAGGACCAGCCGCGACTCCAACCGATCAATCAGGCCTTTTTTTTTTCGCTGTCGTCCGAGCCCGATTCCGCAATCGCGGATTCTTCGGCCAGCGCGGCGAGCTCTTTGATGAGCGAATCGATGGCGCGGGACCGGCTGGCCTCGACTGCCTTGAGCAGCGTGACCTCAAAATTGATTTTTTCAGCCAGGCCGAGTTTCACGCCGCCTTCGCCCTCACGCAGGCCATCCAGCAGACGCGTGAGCTGCTCGGTGGTCATGGACACGCCGCCCAGGCGTTCGCTACGCCCGCCCTTGGCAATGGCATCGAGCAGCGCGTTGCGCACCAAGGCCTGCATATCGGTGAGCAGCCGCACCAAGTCGCGGCCGCTTTCATCGCACTCGTCGACGAGGGCGATGATCTTTTGGTGGTCGCCCGCTGCAACGGCACCGGCCAACGCGTTGATTTTCTCGCCTGAAACAAGACCGTACACATCCAGTACGTCGGCTTCGGCGATGTCGGAGCCGCAGAACGAAATCATCTGGTCGAAGATCGACTGGGCATCGCGCATACCGCCGTCGGCCATGCGGGCGATGCAGGCCAGCGCTTCGGGGGTAACGTTGATCTTTTCCTCAACCGCGATGGTTTGCAGGCGTTGCACGATCAGTTCGCTCGGGATCGGCTTGAGGTCGAAGCGCTGGCACCGAGAAAGAATCGTGGGCAGCACCTTTTGCACGTCGGTCGTGGCGAAGACGAACTTCACGTGCTCGGGCGGCTCTTCGAGGGTCTTCAGCAGCGCGTTGAACGCCTGGTTGGAGAGCATGTGCACCTCGTCGATGATGTAGATTTTGTATTTCCCCTGGGTGGGGGCGTAGCGCACGTCGTCGCGCAACTCGCGGATTTGGTCGACGGAGTTGTTCGACGCACCGTCGATCTCGATCACGTCCATCGAGGTTCCATCGGTGATCGCCTGCACGGCCGGATCCTTGGGATCGAAGTCCGCCTTTGGGCCGTCGGTGCAATTGAGCGCCTTGGCGAAAATGCGCGCGGTGGAGGTTTTTCCGGTGCCACGCGGGCCGACGAACAGGTAGGCGTGGGCGATGCGGTTACGCCCAATGGCGTTGCGCAAGGTGCGCACGACATGATCCTGGCCGACAACGTCCTGGAACGTCTGCGGGCGCCACTTGCGGGCAATGACCTGATAGGCGGATGACACTGCTCGTTAGTTGCAGGATCCACCCTGCCTATCGCAATCGAAAACACCGTGATCCTGGCAAAATAATCGCTGATTATTTTTCACGTTTACGAGCTGCGAGTCGGAGCTTGTTGGTCGTATAGGCTGCGGTAGAGCGGGCTGGTGGCGTAAAGCTCGTCGTGGGAGCCATCGGCGACGATGCGGCCGTCCTCAAACACTAGAATGCGCGTGGCGTGGCGGATGGAGCTGAAGCGGTGCGCAATCATGAGCGTGGTGCGGCCCTTCGCGAGTTCCTGCAACGCGGCCTGAATCGACGCCTCGCTCTCGCTGTCGAGCGCGCTGGTGGCTTCGTCCAAAATGAGGATGGGCGCGTCCTTCAAAAAGGCGCGGGCGATGGCGACGCGTTGGCGTTGCCCGCCGGAGAGGCTGGAACCGCGCTCGCCCATGGGGGTTTGCAGACCTTGTGGGAGCGAGGCGATGAAGGCTCCGAGGTGGGCCTTTTCGGCGGCCGCTTGTACCTCGGCGTCAGTGGCACCGAGGCGGCCGGCGCGGATGTTGTCGGCGAGGGTGGCGTTGAACAAAACCGGGGACTGGGAGACGAGCGCGATGCGGTCGCGTAACCCCTTTTTGGTGACTGCGCGAAGGTCGACGTTGTTAAACGTGATGGTGCCCGCCGAAGGGTCATAGAAACGCGGGATCATGGCCGCGAAGGTGGATTTACCGGCGCCACTGGGGCCGACCAATGCCACAGTCTCGCCGGGGCGGATGGTGAGGGTGATGTCGCGCAGGGCGGCTTGGCGCTGGGTGGACTCGTCGGCGGTGTCGTAGGAAAAACCGACGCGGTCGAAACGCAGGCAGGGGGAGGCAGGCGGCAGCGCCACGGGCAAAACGGGGTCGGGCACGGTATCCGTCGCGTGCAAGACGGCTTCGAGCCGCTCCAGGCAGACCTCGCCGTTTTTAAGTGAGGCGTTCAGATCGCTGAGTTTTTTGATCGGTTCGTAGCAAGCATACAGAGCGAAAGCGAGTGCACTGAAGGTTCCGTAGGTCATGCCGTTGCCAGCACTCACATAGAGCGCAATTGCAAAACCGACCATCGAGATGAACTCGATTAAAGGACTTGGAATCGAGTCGTATTTGACTGCTTTGATTGAAAGGGTGAACGCTTTTTCGGTAAGTGCGCTGAATCGGTTACGTTGTTGGGACTGCAGGTTATAAGCTTGGATCTCGGCCGGAGATTGCAGGGTTTCCGTGGTGGTCGAGGTGATCTCACCGTTGTACTCGGCTAGTTGGCGGCTACGTTTTTTAATGCGTTTGGCCACGATACGGATCGGGAATACACACAGTGGGACGCTAATTAAGGCGACGAGGGCGAAGAGTGCACTTCGTTCCGTGTACGCCTTGAAGAGTAGGAAGCTGAGCGCCGAGCATAATACGATCGGCTGTTTAATGATTTCAGAACTGACCTTTGTGATGGTGTCCTTTAGCCCATTGGTGTCTCCCATGAGACGCGATTGCAGGTCGCCGGACTTGTAGCGTTGATAAAAACTGAGTGGGAGTTGTTGAAGCCGATCAAACACTTCCATTCGCAATCCCTCCAAGATACGGAAGCCTCCCCGTGTGATGAGATACCGGTTAGCGTATCCAGCCAAACCACGAATGAAAAAGATCAATGGGAGCCCAATGCACGCAACCAGTAAGGCGTTTTCGGTCGCTAAACTAATGATCTTTTCGGCGTAGGGATCAGCAAAAACGCGGTGAATGCCTTTTATAACAGGCGCCGGTAATCCCTTGGTCTCGCCAAAGATGATCGGCACGATCGTCTGCAACATGATCGGTAGACCGGCGCCGCTTGTGATTCCGTAAATGACACCCGCAAGTGAGCCGCCGAGGATGTCCCAGCGCGCCGTTCGCAGGTGGGGGAGTAGCCGACGGATGCGCCCAAACGTAGTTGGAATTGGCTTGGCGTCCATGGCGTTTGGGTGAGTGGCGGGCGAAGAGGAAAGAGGAGCTGGCACGAGGGACCGGAGATTGGGTTACGTGCCGTCTGAGGCAAGCGCGAGCTATGGGCCGCGAAGCCAGACTGGGGACGCGCCGACGCGGGTTGCCAACTTAACGGCTACTTGCCTGCCTGAAGGATATGGAAATTGGCCATCGAAATGCCGCTGAGCATCGCGCCGATAATCCCCAAAAAACCCTGGTCGGTGCCCGCAAGGTAGAGGTTGTCCATCGAGGTGCGGCCGTCGCGGATCTTTTGCGGCGAGCCGTAAATCGCCCCGCCCATCCGCCCCGTGAATTTGGTGATGGTGCGCGGGGTGAACATATCCGTCGCCACCGTGGCGTGGGTGAGTGCGTCGGGTGTCGGCAGCGTCGGCAGAAAACGCTGGGCGCTCCGCTGGATGTCGGCATACCAGCGGGCCTTGGCCGCACGGTATTCGGCTTCGGGCAGGTTCACCCACTGCTCGTAGTTTGCCAGGCAGGTGCAGCGGAACAGGCCCTCGGGCAGGTGGCGATCGGCTCCGTAATCGAAGTTATTGGGAATGCAGATGACACCGCTGCGCACATCCACGGCGGACGCACTGCGCTCGTACGTGAACTTTTCCGAGTCGTTAAAAAAGATAATCGTATCGTCGCCCCAGCCCAGCGCAGCCGGCTCTCGGTCGAGAACGGTGATGGTTTCCGTGTAACTGAGTGCGCCTGCGGGGTGGGGGAGCGAAGCTGTGAGCGCTGCGCTTGGCGCTAGAAGCTGAGGGCTCATAAGCCGCTCGGTTTCAGGTGCGCCGATGGTGCTGATAACGTGGGTAGCGGTCACTTCTGTGCCGTCATCGAGCACCAGAGCGCGTGCCTGGCCGTCGCGGGTGATGATTTTTTGCACACCGCATTTCATGCGCCGCTCGCCGCCCGACTGACGGTACTTGTCCAAAAGCACGCGCAGGATAACGCGCACCCCGTCCAGCGGGCGGGCAAAACCTTCGAGGAAGAGCGCCTTGAACATGATCACAAACTGGCCGAACTCCATGTCGTGCTCGGTGGCGCTGCCGTAATACATGACCGGGCAAAACAGCATGTCCTCGAGCAGTGGGTCGCTCAGGTGGCGGCGAATGACAGCGCGGGCCGACTCAGGTATGGCACCAAGGGAAACGTCGTCGTAGCTGCGGATCAGGCTAACCAAGCGGCGGAATCCGTCGATTTGGGCGGGAAATTGGCGGGCGACTTCGCTTTCAAAAACCGTGAAATCGTTGGTGAAGGTCAGCGACACGTCGCCACGCGGTCCGAAAGCAACGCGGGAGCGCTTTTGCTCGCACAGCGCGAACTCGTCGCGCTCGATGCGCAGTTGGCGCAAGAGCTTGGTGAGCGGCGTGCCTTTGACCCCGGCGCGCACGAAGTTGGTCATCGCGTGCAGCCCCACGTCGTATTTGCGCCCTCCCAGGCTGTAGAAACTGTTGAGACCGCCCGTGGCGTTGTGGCGCTCAAAGATGCACACTTTTTTGCCGAAATGCGCGAGGCGGATGCCGGCCGCGAGTCCGGCCATGCCCGCGCCAATGATGACGACGTCGTAGTGGGTGGCGGTGTTCATTTGCTAAATAAAAAAGGCCTGACCGAGGTCAGGCCCTAAGTGAATGCTAAGAAGCGGGGCTTACTTGCCGAGAGCTGTGAACTTTGGCGTGAGGTAATCAGCGCAGCTGTCGAGCGAAGCCAGCTGGATGTAGTCGGCCTCGGGGACCTCGATATTGTGGCGCTTACGCAGCTCCATCACGATGTCGAGGAAGTCCATCGAATCCAATTGCATCTGGTCGCGGAGGCGAACGTCGGACTTGAGATTGGAAATATCTTCGTCCGGCGCGATGTCGGCGATGATTTCGAGGACCACTTGTTTGGTTTCGTCTTTGGTCATTTTGAGGATGTAGAGGGCGCAGTTAGGGCACAAATCGCTTCACAATCAACGTGGAATTTATACCCAGCATGCCGAAGGAGTTATTGAGGATGTTATCCACTTTACCGACCTTCTTCGGGTGGTTGAGCA
>CANIXX010000105.1 GCA_947471115.1 Opitutaceae bacterium
AGGCTGGTGCCGAAGTCCGCTTCCTTCCGGCCTACTCTCCCGACCTCAACCCCATCGAGATGATGTGGAGCAAAGTGAAGGCCCTCCTCCGCAAAGCCCAGGCACGTAGCCACCCCGATCTACTCGCCGCCATCGCCTCCGCTTTGAGCGCCGTCACACCCAACGACGCCCTCGGCTGGTTCACACATTGCGGCTATAGTTTTATTTAAAATGCTCTAAAGCTAATTAGCCTCACACCACCCGGTCCGTCATCGCCGCACCGCCCGCGACAAAGGCGGCGAGGTTTTTCAAAAAATGGGATACCAGAGCCAGGTCCTGATCGTTGCGTCCACCGGCGGTATGCGGCGTGAGAAAACAATTCGGCGCCGTCCACAACGGGCTCGACGGCGGCAGCGGCTCCTCGGCGAAAACGTCCAAATAAGCCGCCCCAAGCCGCCCGTTTTCCAGCGCCTGCACCAGCGCACGTTCGTCCACCGTGGAGCCGCGCCCGATGTTATAAAACCGCGCCCCCGGCTTGCACGCGCTCAGCCGGCGGGCGTTGACATAGTTGGCGGTGGCCTCGTTGTCGGGCAGCAGGTTGATGATATGGTCGGCCTCGCCCAGCACCGAAGAAACGCGCTCTTCGGAGATGACGTGAACGCCGCGCTCACTGTGGGTTTTACGACGCACGGCGTAGATTTTCATCCCAAACGGGGCGAGCAGTTCGGTTAACCGCCGCGCGATCGTGCCGTAACCAAGCAGGAGAACGGTCTGGCCGTTGAGCAGCACCGAGGCTGCGCGACGCTCGAAAAACTGCCAGCGGCGCTCCCCGAGTTGCTCGGCGTGCGAGGCGAGCAGTTGACGGCCGAGGGCGAGCATCATCCCGAGTACGTGTTGGGCGCAGGGCTCGGCAAAGACGCTCGAACTGCTGGTGAAAACCGAACCTCGGGCGCGAAAGGTTTCCAAAAAATCGGGGGTGTCGTAGCGCCCGTAACCCGCGCTGGTCACGGCGAGCCAGCGGAGTTTTGGGTTGCGCAGACAATCACCCGCGTCGGGCTGACCCAGCACCACATCGGCCTCCAAAAACCCGGCGTCAGAGGGGCCGGCGGCAAGCACAGAAGCAGAGCGCTTTTGCGCGAAAACCAGCCGGTGTTCGGCGAGCCCGAAGGCCAAGCGTTGCTCCGCGGGGGCGGAGAGTGCGGCGTTACACCAAATCGTAAGGGGCGAGTTCATGGCAGGCGAAGAGAGCGGAGGTTAAAACGGTACGAATGGGTGGGCCAACTGGGATGCCACAAAAAAGGCGCGACCCCAATGGGTCGCGCCTCGATAAGCCGGAGGGCTATTAGGCTTCGAGCTGGGGGCGGTTAGCCTCGGGCCAGTCGATGTGGAAGAACTTCCCGCGGGGCTTGTCGGTGCGCTCGTAGGTGTGCGCGCCGAAGTAGTCGCGCTGGGCCTGGAGCAAGTTGGCCGGCAGGCGGGCCGAACGATAGGCGTCGTAGTAGCTCAGAGCCGAGGAGAAGGTCGGCACGCTGATGCCGTTTTCCACCGCGAGGCTGATCACCTTGCGCCAGTTGTCCTGGGCCTTCTGGATCGTCTTGTTGAAGTAGGCGTCGAGGAGCAAGTTCGCCAGCTTGGGGTTGCGGGCGTAGGCCTCGGTGATCTTTTGCAGGAAGGCGGCGCGAATGATGCAACCACCGCGGAAGATCTGCGCGATCTGGCCGAAGTTGAGCTTCCAGTTGTATTCGGTCTGGGCGGCGCGCATGAGCTGGAAGCCCTGGGCGTAGGAGCAGATCTTAGAGCAATAGAGGGCGTCGTGGATCGCGGCGATCAGGGCCTTCTTCTTGGCCGGGGCAACCTTCTTGATCTTCGGGCCCTTGAGGACCTTGGAGGCGGCGACGCGCTCTTCCTTCACGGCGGAAATGCAGCGCGCGAAAACGGACTCGGCGACGGTCGGAGCCGGCACGCCCATGTCGAGAGCGTTAACCGAGGTCCATTTGCCGGTGCCTTTTTGGCCAGCGGTGTCGAGGACGATGTCGACAAAGGGCTTCTTGGTAACCGGATCCTTTTGCTTGAGGATGTCGGCGGTGATTTCGACGAGGAAGCTGTCGAGGGCACCCTTGTTCCATTGGGTGAAAATTTCGCCCATCTCGGCGGGCTTGAGGCCGAGCAGCCCCTCCATGAGGGCGTAGGCTTCGCAGATCATCTGCATGTCGCCATACTCGATACCATTGTGGACCATCTTGACATAGTGGCCCGCGCCGTTTTCGCCGATGTAAACGGTGCAAGGCACGCCGCCCTTGACGGGCTTGCCGGGCTTGGCGCCCATGATGGGCTTGCCGGTCTTCTTGTCGACTTTGGCGGCGATGGCCTTCCAGATGGGCTCCAGCTCCTTGAAGGCTGCCTTGTCACCACCGGGCATGAGGGAGGGGCCGAAACGCGCACCCTCTTCGCCGCCGGACACGCCGGAACCGATGAAGCGGAGACCCTTTTCCTTAAGAGCTTTCTCGCGACGAATGGTGTCGGTCCAAAGGGCGTTGCCACCGTCGATGATGATATCGTTGGGGGCGAGTAAGGGGATGAGGCCGTCGATCACCGCGTCGGTGGCCTTGCCGGCCTGAACGAGGATGACAATCTTACGGGGCAGCCCGATGGATTGCACAAATTCCTCAAGGGTCTTGGAACCGATCAGACCGCCTGGGGTTTTGGGGTTTTCGGCGACGAACTTGTCGGTCTTCTCGACCGTACGGTTATAAACCGAGATCTGGAAGCCGTGGTCGGCGATGTTCAGGGCGAGGTTTTGACCCATGACGGCGAGGCCGATGAGTCCGATGTCGGAGTGCGTTTTTGGCATAGTGAAAGTGCGGTACCGTGGAGAGTTAGCGGACAAAGACCAATCACAATTCCAAGGAGTTGAATTCATTCTCACAAGCACGGCATCTCATGGATCAAGAGCACGGTTTACGGGCGACTAAGCCACCCCGCCGCGCCCCGCCACACGGGGACTCACCTGATACCAATTAGCGATCAAGATGAGACAAATTGGCCGAGAGGGCCAACCCTACATTTCCGATCCCGTGTAGCGCTGGCCGTCCTTGGCCAATTCATCTCACATTGAAAACGAATTGGTTAAGCCCCGCCCGCCGGGTTCAGCGCCCAATGGCTTGGTCAAGCTTCTTAGCCTTCGGACTGGTCGCAGGGCCAGAGGGGAAGAAGGGGGCGATTTTGTCGACCACCGGAGTGAGGAACTTGGGCTCGTTGCGGGAGTAGATCCAATTAAAGCCGACCATGCTCAAGACCACCCCCACAACGATACAGAGGATGATTTTATTCATCCTCGCGACCACGCGAAGCACCATAAAAGCGGCGATAAAAATCAGCACTCCTAGGCCGATGTTGAGCCAAGTCTGGCGGGGGACAGCATTGAGTTTTTCGATTGTGGAGGCGGCGAACAGGATCATGGCGCTAGAAGCTAAGCAGCGGCGCGACGGAGACCAGTCGAAATACCCAATCGTTAATTCTCCCATTTTCGGCACACGGGTTTCGACCCGCCCACCTCCGGCGTTGCCAGCGGGGCTCGGCCGTACGCATGCTCACCGGCACTATGGACGAAAAGCCGTTGGTGGCGGTGCGACCGCAGCAAAAAAAACCCAGCTTCCCGATCAGCGCCGGACTACACGCCTACCTGCGACGCTACCGGCGTGAGCGCGAGTTGCCCGTCACCTACGACCGCTTACGCCGCTTCGTCGACTCCGTTCCGCTCACCGACGCCAAGGGTAAGGCCTCATTGTGGGAGAGCGTTTTTTACGATCGCTTCGAGATGGAGTCGCTTCACGAGGACCTCAAGCGCATGTACGCCTTGATCCGGGTGGCTGGTGACCTGTCGGTGATGAAGCACCTCTACGTCGATCGCATCGACTTCTGCTCCTACGGCAACTCGATGCCGTTCCGTATCCGAGTGGTGAATTCCTTTAACGACAACCCCGACTATTTTTACATCAAGCGCGGCGACGCTTCGCGCATCTACGGCCTAGAACTCGAGCACCTGCTCTCGCCGAACCGACTCAATTACCTTAACTACGGTGACACCCTCGTTGAGGAGCACATCGCAGGCATTCCCGGCAACGACTTCATCGACCGCTGGCTGGGCAGCCCTGAAATTAGCCCGATCCGATTGGCCAAGGAACTGGTGAAGTTCAACGAGCGCTCCTTTGTTCGCCTGCTCGGGGACATGCGCAGCTACAACTTCGTGGTGGTGCTCACGCCCGATTTCGAAGGGGCTCAGCTGCGGATTCGGGCGATGGACTTCGACCAGCAGAGTTACGAGGGCCGCATGAACCTGTACCGCCCGCAATTTTTCAAAGGCAACCAGCCGTTGGCGCTGTTTTGCGTGAAGCACCTGCGGCTCGAAACCGCCCAACAGTACCAGCGCGAGGAGCAGGTTATTATCCTGCAGCGGGCGGCGATCATCGAAGATCGCTTGGAGCGTTTACTTGTGGCGATGTCGGCCGATCACCTGGCCCCGATTGAAAACATCCATCAATTGCGCACCGAGCTCGCCGAGCACTACGGGCGCGAGGAATACTTGAGCTGCGAGTCGATGGGCGACCTCATCCGCGCAAACCTCGAATCGATCCGCCTCAACGTCGAGGCGCTTCTGCCAGGACGCCCGCAGCGACTCGACGGCGACGCCGAGATGTAACGTGCAGGAAACGACGGAAATACTCGTGCCGAGGATATGACAGGAAACTGCGCGAGTCGGTCAGCATGCCCACAAAGCGTGAAAGCCGCCAGAGTTGCGACAACGCGTTAAGCCGCATTTCCATGCCTTGCTTCTGGTCGAGGTAACGCGACAGCGCACGGGCCTGCGGGAAATCCCCATTTGAATCCACGCCTGAGTCGGCACCAATGCGTTGGAGCATCGGCTATTGTTGTTACGCAACGCCCCCAGATGAGGCTGCCTGGTCCAACCACGTTGGCCGTCCCAGGCCACTTCAGCTCATATTGAACCCGAATTGGCTTAAGCCAGCCACTGAGCCGCCAAAACTTGCGCTTATTCCACGAGGTGACTGCCGCTTTTTAACAGTTAGCCCTAAGGTAAACGGCCTAATGCGCCGATTAATAGCTGATCCACTCCTGTCGGTTATGCCGCCGCCCCCACACCCTTCTGCTGCTCTCGGCTCACCTGCCGGTCGCGCGGCCCACGATTCCGCGCTCCCACCCAAGCAACCACCACGGCCATCGGCACGTCTCCATAACGCACGCCTGCGCGCCTTCTCCCTGCCCATCGTCAGCGTGATGCTCTTGGGGGTCGGTCTCAGTTTCGTAGCCACCTGGTGGACCGAACAGATCGCCCGAACCCGGGATTTAGAAAACTTTAAACACCTAGGCGAAGACCTTAAAACCGCGATCCACCTGCGCATTACCCAAAGCGAGAACGGGCTACGGGGTGCTCGCTCGCTCTGGCCCGCCAGCAAGTCGGTCGCACGCGGCGAATTCGCCGCCATGATAGCCGAGCGAAATCTCACCACCGAGTTCCCCGGGGCACTTGGCGTGGGATTCATTCGCCGCGTGCCTCGGGAAAGCCTGGCGGATTTCATCGCCGCCACCCGCGCCGATGACGCACCGGGCTTCCAACTCAAAAGCCAAGGCGATGCGGCCGAACTGCACGTTGTTGAATTCATCAATCCGCTCGGACCGAACGCCGCCGCCGAGGGCATGGATTTCGCTGCGAATCCGCAGCTGCGCGCGGTCGCTGAACTCGCCATGCGCACCGGCGAAATCGCCCTCACTCCGCCACTTTTGCTCAACCCTCAAGACCCGGCCAGCAACGGGTTTTTCATGCTTCTACCGGTTTACCGAAACGGTAGCCACCCCACTACCGCCGACGAGCGCAGCGCTGCGCTCGTCGGCTGGACCTACCTTCCGATAAGCGCCGCGCGCCTGCTCGACTCCCTCAGCGGCGAGCTCAGCAACGAGATTCACTTTGCGGTTTTGGCCGGGCCCGAGCGCAGCAACATCCTGATCGAAACCGAAAAAAGCGCCGCCAAGGCCAGCGCCCTTAACGCGCCCGAGCGGGACGCTTTCCATCGTGTTATCCCCCTTCTGTTGCGCAACCAGTCGTGGCAACTCTCCGTCACGCCCAGCGCCCAAGTTAAGACTGTTTCACGCAGTGCCGTTTATAACGCAGCACTCATCGGGCCGCTCCTCACCTTTTTGGTCGTCAGCCTCCTGCTGAGTTACCAGCGCACCTCGCAAAAAGCCCGCGCTTTGGCGGACGCCATGACGACCGATCTGGCGGACGCCAAAAACAAAACCGTGCAACTCGCCCTGGTCGCCACCCGCACCACCAATGCGGTCATTTTCACCGATGCCCAGCGGCGGATCACCTGGGTCAACGACGGGTTTGTGCGCATCACCGGTTTCACCGCCAACGAGGCGATCGGCAAAAAGCCCGGCGACTTCCTGCAATCTCCGCGCACCGACCAAGCCACGATTCGGGCCATGCGCACCGCGTTTGACCACGGCCAGAGTTTCCAAGGCGACATCTGCAACCAGAACAAAGAGGGCCAAGACTACTGGGTTAACCTCGATGTCATTCCGCTGCATGACGAGCACGGCCATCTCACCGGCTTCATGGCCACCAAGCTCGACATCACCGAGCGCAAAGAGGCCGAAGTCCGCCTCGCCAGCGAAATTCAGCGAGCTGAGTCCGCGCTGGACGAGTTGCGTAAAAGTGAGGCCGCCTTACGGCAAAAAACCGCGCGGCTCAGCCTCGCCACCCAAGCCGGCGGCATCGGCATCTGGGAATGGGCGATCACCACCGATATCCTTCACTGGGACGCCACCCTGTTCATGCTCCTCGGCTTAACGCCGGACACCAGCCCATGCACCTATGAGAACTGGGCCCGCGCACTCCATCCTGATGACCGGGACCGCTGCGCAGAAGAAATCCGCCTCGCGATCGAAGGCTCCCGCCCCTTCAACACCGAGTTCCGCATCCTCTGGCCTGATGGTTCACTCCGCCACCTGCGCGCGGTCGCCAGCATACAGCGCTGCGCAGATGGAAAACCGCTCAAGATGATTGGTGTTAACTGGGACATCACCGAGCTGAAAACCAGTCAGGAGCGGCTGCTCATGTTCTCCCGCGCCGTTGATCAGAGCCCAGCCAGCGTCGTCATCACCAACACCCGAGGCGAAATCGAATACGTGAACGCGAAATTCACCCAGCTCACCGGCTACACCCTGGACGAGGTTATGGGTAAAAACCCGCGCGTGCTCAAGTCAGGCGAAACCACGCCAGAGAACTACTTTGAGTTGTGGGCGACCATTAGCCGCGGCGAGGTATGGAGCGGGGTTTTTCACAATAAAAACAAAGCCGGCGAACTCTACTGGGAAGCCGCCACCATTGCGCCGATCAAAACCGCTTCAGGCCAAGTCAGCCATTACCTCGCCAGCAAAGAAGATATCACCCAGCGCCGCGTCGCCGAAGCTGCCCTTCGCCATGAGCGTTGGCTGCTCAACAGCCTGATGGCCACCGCCCCTGCGCATATTTATTTCAAGGACTGCGCCGGGGGCTTTATCCAAATCAACCAAGCTTTCGCCTCCTTCCTGGGCGTCGCCTCCGCCAGCGAGGTGATCGGCCTGACCGACTTCGATTTATTCAGCGCTCACTCAGCCGAACAGTCGCGGCTGGATGAAGAAGCTGTGCTGCGTACCGGCCAACCGATCATCGGCAAAATCGAGCGTTCCACTCGTCTCGACGGTACCTCGCGCTGGTTCTCAACCAGCAAAATGCCCCTGCTCGACACCACCGGGAATATCACCGGAACTTTTGGCTTCTCACTCGACGTGACTGCGCAGAAGCAAGCCGACGAAGATCTGGCGTTGCTGCACATCCAGCTCAGCCAGGCCCAAAAACTGGAGTCCATCGGCATGTTGGCGGCCGGCATCGCCCACGAAATCAATACCCCTGCCCAATACGTCAGCGACAACCTCGCCTACGTAGCCAAAGGCGTGGGCAAACTGGAACCGGTGCTCGCCGCCTACCCCCAAGTGCTCGCCGCCCTTCAAGCCAGCGGCCCGCTGAGCGCGGAACTTGCGGAGCTCACCGCGCCCCTAGCCCACGTCAAACTGGAACACCTGCGCCGCGAACTGCCCGCTTCGCTGGAGGATGCACTCAACGGCATGGGCCGCATCACCCAGATTGTCCGCGCGATGAAGAATTTCTCCCACCCCAGCAGCGACAAACTCACCCCCTGCGACCTCAATCAAGCCATAGAAAACACCCTCATTGTTTGCCGTAACGAGTGGAAATACGTGGCCGAGATGCGCACGGAGCTCGCCGCTGATTTCCCCCTCGTGCCCTGCCAACTGGGGGACTTCAACCAGGTCATCGTTAACCTGGTGGTGAATGCGGCTCACGCCATTGCCGATGCCGTCTCCAGTTCCCCTGGCACCAAGGGAGTGATCACCGTGCGCACCGGCTTGAGCGAGGGCTGGGCGGAGGTGCGCGTAACCGATACCGGCACAGGGATTCCGGAAAACGCCCGCAGCCACATTTTCACCCCGTTTTTCACCACTAAACAGGTGGGCAAAGGCACCGGCCAGGGCTTGGCGTTGGCCCGCTCGATCATCGTCGACCGCCATCACGGCACCCTTCACTTCGAAACCCAACTGGGGCGCGGTACCACCTTCGTCATCCGACTCCCTTTGGTGGCCGTAGAAACCCACCCACCCCTCTCCACCCCATCCCTTTCCACCCCGACCGCACTCCCCGCCTGACTCCGATGAAACACATTCTTTTTGTAGACGATGAACCGCTGGTCCTACGCGGACTACGACGTGCCTTTGATGACCTTGCAGAAACCTGGAGTGTGGATAGCGCCACCAGTGGCGACGAAGCCCTGCAAAAACTCGCCGCCGGTCCGTGCGATGTGCTGGTGACCGACATGCGCATGCCCGGCATGAACGGCGCCGAACTGCTCGCCGTGGTCGCCCAGCGCCACGCCCACGTCGTGCGCATCGTCCTATCAGGCCAAGCCGACCAAACCCTCCTCGCGCAATGCGTGAGCACCGCCCACCATTATTTCGCCAAACCCTGTGACCCGGAGCAGTTGCGCGAAACCGTGCTCAACCTCGTTGGCCTGGGCGAAAAGGCCGATAACGTGAGCGCCGTCCTGATGGCCAACCGTTTGCCGCTGCTGCCGAGCCAGCCACTGGTTTACCGACGTCTGGTTGCCGCCATCAACCAACCCGGCACCGATCTGGACACGTTCGGGCGGTTGGTTGAAGCCGACCAAGGCCTCACCGCGAAGGTAATCAAGTTATCCAACAGTGCCTATTTCGGTTTCGGTCACACGGTGAACTCGGTGAGCGAGGCGGTCAGCCTGCTCGGCGTCGAGCTGTTGAAGGCGTTGGTCCTGAGTGCGCAACTTTTTGATTTTTGTCACGATCCCGGTCGGGCAGGAATTTCCGTGGATCGGCTCTGGGCGCGGGCGCAAGCGCTGGGAGCGGCGGCTCGGGCGATTGCCCGCGAGGAGCGCCTGCCGCGCGAGGTGCAGGAGGCCGCCTTCACCGCGGGTCTGTTGCACAACTGCGGACTCCTCGTCTTAGCGACCAACCTGCCGGGCCCACTCAGCACGGCCATCGATTTGGCCCGCAAAATCCGGCAGCCGCTCCACACCTGTGAACGCCCCATCTACCGCACCACCTACTCCGAGGTGTCCGCTTATGTCCTCAGTTTGTGGGAATTACCCCCTGCGATCGTCGAGGCGGTTGCCTTTCACGACTCCGGACCGGCGATAGATTCCGCAGAACTCTCGCTACCCGCACTCCTGCACGTGGCGCATATCCTTGTCGGCGAAACCCAACCCGCCATCGACGGCGTGCCCACCACCTCGCTCAAGCTCCCACCCGACTGCCTGCAGGCCGTTGCAGCCCGCATCCCTATCTGGAAGACCTTGATCGCCGAACTGCCCAAGGCTTAACCACGCCCATCACATAGCCCTTATTCGGCGTACGCGCCGGCCCTCTTTATGTCGCAACTAATCCTCGCCGTAGATGATGAACCCCTAATCCTGCGCGCCTACCAGCGCAGCCTTGGCGAAGAGTTCACCCTCCACACCGCCGAAGGCCCCGAGGCGGCCCTCGCGCTGCTCCAGGCCCAGGAGTACGCGGTGATTCTCACCGACCTCAAAATGCCCGGCATGGACGGAGTCGCCTTTTTGCAAAAGGCACGCCTGCTCCGCCCGGACACCGTACGCCTCATGATCTCGGGCCACGCCGACATGGGCGACGCGCTCAACTCCATTAACCAGGCCGGTGTCTTCCGGCTCATGCTAAAGCCCTGCGCTCCGGAACAGATATCCGCTGCGCTCAACGCCGGCCTCGAGCAATACCGGCTTATCACCGCTGAAAAGCAGTTGCTGGAAGGCACGCTCAACGGCGCGATTCAAGCGCTCACCGACATCCTTAGCCTGCTCGATGCCGAGGCGTTTGGGCAGGCGCAGCTGCGCC
>CANIXX010000106.1 GCA_947471115.1 Opitutaceae bacterium
CGAGCCCACGGGGAAGGCGGCTGCGGAGAAACCGAAACAATCCGGCGCGGAAAACCAGTTCCTCGGTTAAGGGGGCAATCACCGTGGCGAGGCCCACCATAAACAGCCAGCGCTCCGGATCATCGCAGTCGCGGAACAGACCAACCATGTCCTGTTCCGCTACGGAAAGTCCCAGGGCCGCAAGAAATGTTTTCCAGCCGAGGCCGATACCGTTGATCACCGGAATGGAGATCAGGAAAACCGTGACGCCTGCCAGGACGGGGTAACGCGTCGGCTCGGGGCGAAAGACCTCGGGGGTGACGGCCGAAACGGAAATCTGGCCCGACTTATTTAAGCGCAGATAAAGAGCTGCGATTAACATGCCGGCCAATAACCCGAGTTGAAAGGCGGCCGCTTGGACGGCCTGCCACCACGCGCCATCATACGCGGCTGCTCCCAACCAATTGTCGCCGAGATGGGTGACGGCATGCGGCAGCGCCAGAGCTCCGCCAACGGTTAGCAGCACGCCGAGGGCAAACCCCTCTACCGTCACCGACCACGGGGCGAGCGATGGGGAAGCGAATACCCGTCGGGCCACCACCACCCGCCACAGCGCAACCAGTCCCGCCAACCAGATCCCCACTTCCAAACCAATAACAAGGGGATTCACGAGTTGTGTGGAGATGGACGGTGAAAGGTGGACTGAGGGCGGCTGCGCGTGGCTCGATGAGCGCGTGAGGAGTCAGCAGCGCGCGAGTTAAGAAATCTTGCCGTGGTTAAACACCACTTTGCCGTCAACGATCGTGGTTTTAACGCGGCCTTGCAGGGTCTGGCCATGCCACGGGCTGTTACTGGATTTGCTAAACCCGGCTTTGGCATCGTACAGCCATTTCTCGTCGGGATCGAACAAGCACACGTCGGCGGGAGCGCCGACGGCGAGTGTGCCGGCTTCGAGCTTGAGCAGGTTCGCGGGCTTGCGCGTCAGCAGATCGATGACGTAGGGCAACTTGAACTTGTTTTTTCGCACGAGGATTTCGAGCGAGATGGGCAGCGCGGTTTCGAGGCCGAGAATGCCGTTGGGGGCGTAGTCAAACTCCTTGTCCTTTTCGTAATCGGTGTGCGGGGCGTGATCGGTGGCGAGGATGTCGAGCGTGCCGTCGCGTAGGCCCTCGATGATCGCCACGCGGTCCTCTTCGGTTCGCAGGGGCGGGTTCATCTTAAAGTGCGTGTCGTAGGTGCCCAGCGCCTCGTCGGTGAGCGCGATGTGGTGGGGAGTGGCTTCGGCTGAAACGGGAACGCCACGAGCCTTGGCGCGGCGCAGGATCTCGACTGAGTTTTTCGAGGAAATGTGCTGCATGTGGATGTGCGCACCGGTGTAGGTCGCGAGCACGACGTTGCGCGCCACGATGATGTCTTCGGCGGCATTGGGCCAACCCTTGAGCCCAAGGCGAGTGGACACCACGCCTTCGTTCATGACCGCGCCGACCGTCATCGAGTGGTCCTGGCAGTGGTCCATGAGCGGAAGATCAAACATCTTCGCGTATTCACAGGCGCGGCGCATGAGCTCGTTGGATTGAACGCAATCGCCGTCGTCGGTGATGGCGATGACGCCCGCGCGTTTGAGCGAACCGATGGGGGCAAGGGCTTGGCCCTTCATGCCGACGGTGATGCAACCGGTGGGGTAGACTTTGATGCACGCGGTGCGAGCGATGGAGTCCTTGATTTGCTGAATGGTGCCCGCGGTATCGGCGACCGGGGCGGTGTTGGGCATGCAGACAACTGAGGTAAACCCACCGGCGGCGGCGGCGCGGGAGCCGGTCTCGATGGTCTCCTTGTGCATTTGGCCGGGCTCGCGGAAATGAACGTGGATATCGACTAGGCCGGGGCAGGCGACGAGGCCCTTGGCGTCGATTTTTTTGGCCTTCTTGAGCTCGGCGGCCGAGAGGGAGGCGACGAATTTACCGTCTTTAATAAAAAGGTCGCCAACCGAGTCGCGCTTGGCGGCGGGATCGATGACGCGGGCGTTGGAAATCCAGAGTGAAGGCATAGGAGGGTTGGCCACAAAAAACACAAAATGACACAAAAAATCAGGCGACCGAATCGGTCATCAGATATTTTTTAACTTGTAGGATAGGTGCACCGAAATTGATGAGTAAGCCGGTTTCGATCCGACTGGATTTGAGGTAGCCTAGGAGCTGGGCAACATGCTCATCGAGCACACACTTCGTGGCTTTGAGCTCCACGATCAGCTGGTCTTCAATAAAAAGGTCGGCAAAAAATTCGCCGAGCAGCGTGCCGTCCTCATCGTAAACGTGAAGCGGGTACTGCTGGTGCACTTTAAGCCCCTGCTTACGCAGCCGGTGAACGAGCCCGTTTTCGTAGATTTTCTCAGCGTGGCCGTGCCGGTGGTAACGGTGGAGAGCAAAACTCGTTTCCCTGACGACGTCACAGAGTTGGTTAATATGCGCGAATTTCACGGTTCAGTTTTTTGTGTCATTTCGTGTTTTTCGTGGCAAAAACTCCTCGCCGTCACTCCGCCGAAACGACGCTTTCGGGTTGGCCGCCGGAGCACAGGTAGAGCACCGCCATGCGCACGGCGATGCCGTTGGTGACTTGCTCCAAAATGACGCTGCGTTCGCCGTCGGCCAGTTCGCTGTCGATCTCGACGCCGCGGTTGATCGGGCCGGGGTGCATGATGATCGCCTTGGGGTTGAGCCAGCCGGCGCGGGTTTTGTTGAGCCCGAACAGGCTGGTGTACTCACCAAGCGAGGGGAACATGCCGCTGGATTGGCGTTCGTGCTGGATGCGCAGCAACATAACCACGTCAGCATCGGCGAGCGCACTGCGCAGGTCGTGCGAGACGGTCACGCCCATCGCCTTGAGCGTGTGCGGCACCAAGGTGGATGGCCCCACAACCGTCACGTTGGCGCCGAGCTTGTTAAGGGCGTGGATATTGGAGCGGGCAACGCGGCTGAAAAGAATGTCGCCCAAGATCACCACCTTACGGCCCTTGAGGGAGCCGAGGTGCTCGCGCATGGTGAACGTGTCGAGCAGGCCCTGGGTCGGGTGCTCGTGCGCACCGTCACCGGCGTTGATCACCGGGATACCTAGGATTTTTGACAGGTACAGGGGCGAGCCGGCGGCGGCATGGCGGATAACAATCAAGTCGGCCCCAAGCGCCTCGATGTTCTGGGCGGTATCGCGCAGCGTTTCGCCCTTGGTGGTGGAGGAACTCGAGCCGTCCATCGAGATCACATCGGCACTGAGGCGCTTGGCCGCCATGTCGAAGGCCATGCGCGTGCGCGTGCTCGGTTCGAGGAACAAGTTGACGATCGTCTTACCGCGCAAGGCGGGGACTTTCTTCACACTGCGCCCGAGGATTTTCTTAAACGCAGTGGCGGTGGCGTGGATTTGGTTGATCTCGTCGAGGGACAGTTCCTCGAGCGTGATGAGGTGGCGGCGGGTCCAGGGCATAGGAAGAATAACTAAACTCAACTGAGCCAGGTCCGGTGAACGTGGCGCAGCGGATCGTGGATGGAGTTAAACGACGGGCTTAAAGGGAATGATGGTGACGGAGTCGCGTGAGGGCTTAGCGCAATCGAGACTCACGACGATCTTGGCCGATGCCGGAACTTCGAGGGCAAGTCCGGCGTAATCAGCTGTAACGGGGAGCTTGCGGCCAGCGCGATCGATGAGCACGGCCAACTCGACTTTAGCGGGGCGGCCATGGTCAAAAAGCTCGTCGAGCGCTGCTTTGACGGTGCGTCCGGAGAACAGTACGTCGTCAACCAAGATGACGGTCGCGCCGCTCACATCGACGGGGATGCGGGTGGGGCTAAATTCCTTGGGGATCGGGTGGCGCTCGATGTCGTCGCGGTGAAACGAAATATCGAGGGTGCCGGACTGTACGCCGAGGGACGAAGCAAGACGGTTGGCCAACTCGATGCCTCCGTTGGCGATACCGAGGAGTATCAGTCGGCTGGGTGACGAATGGCGTTCACGAATAGCGTTGGCCAAGCGCTCAATGGCGGCGTGAATCTCGGCGACGGGAAAGCTTTTAGGGGCGGGCACGAGGGTTGTTTGTGTCGCCCGATACAGGGACGGACAAGCGGGAAATCAGGGCATCGGAAACTCGGATTTGGAAGGGTGTTCAATCCCGCCCCGAGTCCCCAGCGACATCTTCAGGCAGACGGCTTTTTCGGGCTCGTGGGGCGGGATTCCGAAGCCTGGTACCACTTGTAGAAGGCGATTACAAAAACGATAAACGTCACGCCCATGCCGCCCATTTTCATGATCACCGCGCCCATCAACTGATCCTCGGCCGGGCCGAAGCTGGCGAACAGGCGTGGGGCGTATTCATAGGTGGGGTAAAGGATATCGCTCGAAAAGGCGATGAAGGCAAAGACCGGCGTCATGGCGATGACCACACCGGTAAGATAGAGCATCTGTGCGCCATAGGAGATGCGCGGAAACTCGGTGGAGGGGCTAAGAATGGGCCACCAATAAAACAGCGCCGCCCCGAAAAACATGACATGTTCAGTGATGTGCACCCAGCGGTTTTGCAGCGCCCAATCGTAGAGCGCAGGCACGTGCCAGACCGAGTAAATGAGCGTGTAGATGAGGCCGCAAATCAACGGATGAGAAAGAAAGCCAAAAACGGTCTTTAGTTCGGGTCGGGCGGTGACCTTGGCCACCAACCAACTCGGTAAGCCCAACAAAAAAAGCACCGCGGCCACATACATGATCAACTGGTGTTGCACCATGTGCCCGCTGAGCAAAAACCGCTCGCCAATCTGGTCGAGCGGCGAGCCCACCGATAAATAAAAAACGATTAACCCAAGATAGAAGCGAATGGCTTGGGCACGCGGGTAAACGGCACCGGGGGCGATGCGGTCCCGCAAGGGACCCGTAACAAGGGCGTAAAGCCAGCCGAGCAAGATAAGCCCGCCTATGAGGTGCGGTTCGTTGTGCCAGTGGGTCCAGTTGATCATGGTAAAATCAGCGTAAATCGTAATGAGGTTTCACCGCGTTCAGCGGCGACATCCCTCCCCAAAGAGGCTTTGTGGCAGCAGGAGCAATTCTATAATCAGCCGGTCTTGTGACGCGGGGTTTTCACTGGGCGTTCTGTGCGAATTCGGCGTGCATGTGGGGTCAAATGCAGCCGCTCCAAAGCCCCATTCGCTTACCCTTAATCAGCCAGTTCGCCCTGCCCGCCACCACCCGCATAAATCGGTTGGGGCGACTTTCTGAATCGACTAATCAAACCAACCTCAGCGTTATGCGCTCAGTACGCAGCCATGCTCTACGCCAATCCCACCCCAGAATTAATTTTGGCAGCAGCTAAAAACCACCATGAGGGCTCCTACTCGTCGAATTGCTCTGGGCTAATAGAAAACATCACCGCGTTGGTGTCCGATTTATTCGCTGGCAGGCACCCCAATTACCAGAAGGCCGACCTGAGTTATCATAATTTCGACCACACCTTGCTTGCCACCCAGTGCTTTATTGATCTGGCCGCAGGTCGCATTAAAAATGGCGCACAACCCACCTTCACCGGACGTCAGTTCGCCCTCGGCTTTACCGCCATCATGCTCCACGACTGCGGGTACCTAAAAGTCCGCACTGACCAATCGGGCACGGGTGCCAAGTACACCGCCACACATGTGGAGCGCAGTTGCGCGATGGCCTCTTCATTTTTACCCAGCTTGGGCTGCGATGAAGCCGAAATCGCTGGAGTGCTTAACGCCATCCGCTGCACCGGCCTGACTAGCAAGATTGAACTGTTAACCTTCCGAAACGACGTGGAGCGGGTAACCGGATGTATGGTCGCTACCGCAGATTATCTCGGGCAAATGGCCGATCCCGCCTACCCCGGTAAACTCAACGGCCTGTTTGCCGAATTTGAGGAATCCAACGATTTCAACAATGTCCCGACTGAGAAGCGGCTCTTTCATTCCGCTCAGGAGCTAATGGTCAAGACGCGCGGCTTTTGGACTTTTTTCGCTTTGCCCAAACTGGAGAAGGACTTCGAAGGGGTTTATCGACTGCTAGCGCAGCCCGACGGCCGAAACCCTTACGTGGAATCGGTCGATTTGAACCTGTCGGTAATCGACGCCGGAGTTTTACGGTAAGGGCGGCGGCCCCTCGTTCTAATGGCCTCCCACAATCCCCTGCATTTTATTTGCCATGCCCTTCGCTTATCACCGCACGGTCCACTTTCCCGATACTGACGCCGCCGGTGTGGTGTTTTTCGCCCGCTACTTGTCGATCTGCCATGAGGCTTACGAGGAATCCTTGGCGGCGTTTGGTGTGCCGCTCGGCTCGTTTTTTGCCGACAATGGCGCCGTGATTCCGGTGTCCAAGAGCGAGGCAAGCTACTTGCGACCGCTCGTTTGCGGTGACCTCTTACGCATCGAAGTGGCACCACGTGCCCTGAGCGAGAACAGCTACGCAATCGACTACGTGATCTGGAAAAAGGGCGCCGTAGAAAAACGCGCGGCGGTGGTTCGTACCGAACATGTCTGCATTTCCTCAAAAACCCGTGAACGCCTCGTCTTACCCGCCAACTTGCAGGCTTGGGTCGAAGCGGGCTAACCCATCAGCGTGTCAGGCAATGGCCGCTGCTAAATCGCCGGCTCCTCCATTGCGCACCGCACGAATTCTAATTTAGCCGATCGGGAGCCGAATATTAACTGGTGTGCGGGTGAGTCAGGCGAGCGGACGATTACTTCTTCGGCTTATTAACGGGAAGCAGAGACGATGCTTTTTTACTGCGGGCTTTTTGAGCCTGTTTATTTAAGAAGCGCTCACTGGCTTTGAGGTCTCGCGTAGTGGGAAGGTATTTTGATGCCATGCCCTCAAAACCGCCCAGTCTGGCGCCGCCATGCAACCACATTTTCCATGCTAGGATCGCCGAAGCGCGCATCCTGTTTAGCTTCGGCGCTCTTTGGATGGAAATACGCCTAAAAGTACGCCGGCGTGTTGCATTTCGGGTTCTTCGTAATGGGTGAGTTTTGCGCCGCATCACCGCAAATGGCCTTAAGCCTAAAAAGTGGAAGTGACACCCCACCTGTGCCGTGCGCCCAAAGGCTCGAGAACCTTTTGCGATTAGGTGGGCTCCTCCGGATGGCTTCGTGCTTTCCGATTTACGGCCTAGCACTCTCCCAACCGTTCCGGATCCCGTAGTTTATCAAAGGCAAAGAGCAGTTATTGAAAGCACCTCGAACACTGCAGGGTGTCACCGCCCAACGTAGGAGACCACTCTTGCCCGTCAACCGTCATCCCGTCCGTCCGCAAAATGGTGCCGCTTCCACCGCTTACTCCAATTCACTTTCATTATCAGCCGAATTGGCCTGAGGACTGGCCAACTCTGGTAGTTCTAGATCCCGTGTTGGCCGTCGCTGGCCCATTTGGCTCAGCTTAATCTCGAATACGTTCAATCGGATCCATGAATCCGCCCCGGCAGCAAACGGCATAGGGAAAAAATCCCCCTTGTCGCCCCCGTTGATTTCACCCTTGGTTGTTAGCTTAATTTCACTGCTCAGCGCTTTTTCCAGCTACAAACTCATGTCCTCCTCCGTCGAAAACGTCGTCATTGTCGGCACCGGTTGCGCCGGTCTCACCGCCGCCATCTACACCGCCCGCTCCAGCCTGAACCCGCTGGTCATCGAAGGGCCGTTGCCCGGCGGCCAGCTGACCACCACGAGCGAAGTGGAAAACTTCCCTGGTTTTCCGCACGGAGTGGACGGTTTTCAGCTCACCCAAAACATGCGCGAGCAGGCCACCCGTTTCGGCACGCGTTTCGAGCAGGCGCTGGTCAGCGCAGTCGATTTCACTGTTAACCCGCGCAAGCTCCTGCTCGAGGGCGGCCGCGTCGTGTTGGCCAAGTCCGTGATCATCGCCACCGGCGCTTCGCCGCGCATGACCGGCATTCCCGGCGAAAAAGAACTCTACGGCGGCAAGGGTGTGACGACGTGCGCAACCTGTGATGGCGCGTTTTACCGCAACATGGAAGTGGCCGTGCTGGGTGGTGGCGACAGCGCTGCCGAGGAGGCGCTGTTCCTGACCCGTTTTGCCAGCAAAGTTTACCTCGTGCACCGCCGCGACAGCCTTCGCGCCTCCAAGATCATGGCCGAACGAGCCATCGCCCACCCAAAAATCCAGATGGTTTGGGACACCGTGCCGACTGAAGTTCTAGGTGTTGCCGAGGGCTCCGTGAGCGGACTGAAAGTGAAAAACATCAAGACCGGCGCCGAGTCAGTGTTGCCGGTCAAAGGCGTATTTGTGGCCATCGGTCACGTGCCGAACACCGGCCCGTTCACCCCGGCGATTGCGGTGGACGAAGGTGGTTATTTTAAGCCTGCCGTCGGCTCGCAAGTGCAGACCAACGTGGCCGGCGTCTATGTTGCCGGCGACTGCTCCGACCACGTTTATCGCCAAGCGATCACCGCTGCAGGCATGGGCTGCCAAGCGGCGATCGAAGCCGAGCGCTGGTTGGCCGAGCACGGCGGTTAATCCCAACGCTACATGGCGAGACTTAAGAAGGCACCTGGTTCGCTCGCGAGATCGTCGAGCCACCAAATATCACCGAAAGTCGCTATTAGGCAGTAACCTCAGAGTTAACCAATTCAGCGCTGAATCCGGCTTAACCTGAAAGCCTCCATAATGTTATCTGAGTTCAAGCCGTTTGCATCGCGAAGGGTTTGATGCCGAAAGAAGTAGCAACTCCTCACCATCCGAAAACCCGCTGCTACGGGTGGCCGGATTAGGTCTTAAAGAAGATACCCTTCAGGTTCATGTCCAGCGCCTGCGGATTGGGCGAGTAACGTAACCCTTCCGCCTTGCTGATCACGCCAGCCTTTACCAACCGGTAAATGTCACGGTTGAAGGAGAAACTGGCCGAGTCGGTGCCGGCCTCGAGCAGTCCTTGGATTTTCTCGAACTGGCCCTCGATGATCAGGCTGCGAATCACACTATCCGAACAGAGAATCTCATTGGCCGGGACGCGCCCGCCACCTTCCATCGTCGGGATCAGCTTTTGGCAGATAAATCCGCGCAATGAACCGGCGACTTGGCGACGCGCTTGGACTTGCTGCTCCGGCGGGAAAAACTCAAAAAGTCGGGTGAGCGACTGGGCGACCGTAGCTGCGTGCATGGTGGAAAACACCAAGTGCCCGGTTTCCGCCGCCGAAATCGCGGTTTCAAACGTCTCCTTATCACGCATTTCACCGATGAGGATAATATCAGGGTTTTGCCGAAGCACCGATTTGATCGCCAACTCGAAAGAAGGCACATCGAGGCCGATTTCGCGCTGCTGGAAAACCGACTTGTCGTCTTGGAAGGTGAACTCAATCGGGTCTTCCAGCGTGACGATGTGCTTGTCGAAGTTTTCATTAATCCAGCCGAGCATGGCCGCCATGGTGGAGCTCTTACCCGAACCAGTCGCCCCACAGACCAAAACAATGCCGTCTTTGGCCTTGGCCATGTTGAGCAACGGTTCCGGATTAAGGCCTAAATTGGCAAACGTCGGCACGCGGTTTTTAATGTGACGCATGACGATGCTGGGAGTTCCGCGCTGATGAAATCCGTTCACACGGAAACGACCTACGTCAGGCGCCGAGTAGGCGAAGTCCACCTGACCTTCATTTTCCCACCGCGACTTGAATACTTTGGGCACGTGGGTATCCACAAACTCAGTGACCTCCGCACCGGAAATCGGATCCATATCGACCGGCTTTAGGCGGCCCGACACCCGCACATAAGCGGATTTGTCCGATTTAATGACAACGTCGCTCGCGCCGCTTTCGACCGCCAATTTAAGTAACTCGTTAAAAATATCCGTGGTTTGCGACATGGGGGTAAGAACTATGAAAAACGTTGCGGATTTGCTAAAGTGAGGTGCTCTGCTGTGCAAGTTATCTTCCGTAAAACAGCCATGAAACTCCGCCCTCTTACCGGTACGATCACAGCCCTTGTGACGCCATTTAAGCCCGATCAATCCGTCGCCTATGACGATCTGCGCAAGCTGGTGGAATTTCAGATAAAATCAGGCATCAACGGGATTGTTCCTGTCGGGACCACCGGCGAATCCCCCACTCTTTCCCACGAGGAACACCTCGAAGTCATCCGCGCGGTGATTGAAAACACCCGAGGACGCGTTCCTGTTATCGCCGGCACCGGCTCCAATTCGACAAAGGAGGCAGTTGAGCTCACCACCCTCGCCACCGAGGCGGGCTCCGATGCCGTCCTAGTTGTCGCACCTTATTATAACAAGCCGTCGCAGGAGGGCGTTTACCGCTATTTCGCGGCGGTCGCCGAGGCCACCGACAAACCGATCATCCTTTATTCCATCCCCGGGCGCTGCGGGATCGAGATCGGCGTGCCCGTCATCGAGCGCCTTCGCGCCAAATACCCGCACGTACGCTTCATCAAGGAGGCCGGCGGTTCGGTCGATCGCGTCGACCAAATCAAACACGCGCTGGGCAAGGACATGACCG
>CANIXX010000107.1 GCA_947471115.1 Opitutaceae bacterium
CCGAGGCGCACGCCGAGGAGTTGGAGGCGGTCGGTGCAGGTAATGACAAGGGTGGGGGCGGGTACTGGATGGATTGATCCGCCGCGCTTCAATAACGCCGATTGAAGGGCGAAGTAGCACAGGCCTCCAGCGTGCTGGTGGAGTGTGCCCCGCGCTCGCTTCAGTCCTGCATTTCCACTCTAAGGCAGACTGACAGTCCGCGCTACTTTCAGAGGTAATCCTGCCGTTGCGGACTTCAATAACGACTGCCGCAGGCACAAAAAAGCCGCCCGAAATTCGGGCGGCTTTTTCCTTAAAAAGGTAGCGAGGCGGGCTCGTTACTTCTTCTTGGCGACGACGGCCTTCTTGGCAGCGACGGCGGGCTTCTTAGCGACGACAGCCTTCTTGGCGACGACGGCTTTCTTGGCGACGACGGCTTTCTTGGCGACGACGGGCTTCTTAGCAGCGACAACTTTCTTAACGGTTTTGGAGGCTTTGGCCATGGGATGTTCCTGTATGGATTTTAGGTTCTGGTAGGACGCCCGAAAGTGGTTTCGGGCGTTTGGCGCATTATGCACCGCGCGTGGCGAGCATCAGCGAGTCTTTTATAAATGCAAGTGCCCAGTGAGTGAAAAGTGTGTTTTTACGCAAAAAACAGGACTGTTTTAAGCTGAATCCGGTTCTTGGATACCTGTATTTTGTGTCCGGTTGGTGACTTTAAATAAACGGGGGAAGCTCTGGTTTCCTTGCCTTGGTTCACGCCCGTTTCAGGCCAGGCCGGAATGGGTTTTCCCCTGCTAAAACAGGCCGGATCAGGCCTTGGCTTTTTAACTGCGATCAGCGGTACTCGAGCCAGCCGATTTCCGCGTATTGCTCAACCAGTCCGTCCATTTCTCCCTCCGCAAATTCAGGCCAGGGGCTGTTTAGCAGTTCGGACCCAAGAGTTGCACCAAGGCGGGCTGTGAAGGTCTCAGCGAACGTATCCCAGTCCACTTTTCCCAGTTCTGACTTGGCGATGCTGCCCTGAAACAAGAGCCCGTGCTTGGTTCGTTTCTGCGCCGCACCGGCGACTTTGGCGCCGGTCTCGGCGTGGAGTACGTCGTAGAGTTCAGGGCGGACGAAGCAGACTGTGGGCGCGCTGGTGGGTTCACCTGAGCAGGCGGAGTCGCAGCGTTCCTTGAGCACCACGGGCTGACCTAGGGCCTGAAGCGCGGCCACTAAATCGGCGTGGACCCGGCGGTAGCTCTCGGTTGCACGGGCGTCGTAGAGCGGTTGCCCACGCGGGATGACCAGGGCGAAGGTCCAGTCATCGCGGTGATCCACGATGCCGCCACCTGTGGGACGGCGGGTGAGTTCCAAGTGCTCGTCGGGGGCGAGGGACTTGAGTTGCTCGCGCACGTAGGCGATTTTTTGACCAAAACCGAAGGTGACGGCGGGCATGCGCCAGCTGTAATGGCGAAATCGGGCGCATTCTGGGGAGGGGTAGCGGTTCAGCAGAAGGAAGTCCGCCGCCATGTTTTCCGCAGCGCCTGCGGTACGGTCAGGAAGGATGTGGAGCGGCATGTCTGTGGGGGAATTGGGCTCTTACGCTTACGCCTTCGCCTAAACCCGGTAGAATGTTGCCTATAGAGGCTAGGCTGGAGCTCAGAGCGGTGGGCTGAGGAGCCGAGAAAGAGGGCGGAGTTGGGCGGCCGGTTACGCGCTGAAATACCAGGCGCGACAGGCGGGCGGGATGATGAATTGGTCGAGTTGCGCGGCAAAGGTCTCGATCGGGGTTTTGACCACGCCGGCCAGGGGTTTGAGGTCGAGACCGAGGCGTGCCGGGCGTTTTGAGGCAACCCGCGGGTCATCGGCGAGAGTGCGCGCGATGAGCGGCGCGGAGGTATCACTTAACTTGAAATGCGCGCGGATGCGGCGGGCGATTTCGTGGCGGGAGAGCAGGTCGGCGCCGGCCCAGTGAAACACCCCGCGCACGTCGTTGCGCTCGAGGAGCTCGACCATCAGCTCGGCGAGGTTGCCCGCAGTGCAGGGCTGGCGGAATTCGTCGGTGTACACGTGTGGGGTCTGGCCCGCAGCCCATGCGGCAAATAGGCGTTCGTGCAGGCTGCGTTGAGCAGTGAGGCTGTTGCCACTGAGCAACGGGACGCGCAGGGTGACAGCCAAAAGAGGGGCTGCGGCCAGCACCAGGCGTTCGCTTTCAGCTTTCTGGCGTGCGTAAAGGTTGAGCGGTTTAACCGCGCTTTTGACCGTGTAGGCGTCGGCGCTGGTGCCATCGAAAACCTGCTCGGACGAGAGGTGAATGAGCTTGGCGCTGAGGTGGTGGGCGAGCCGTGCCAGGTGCGCGGGCAGGGCGACGTTGAGGGCTTGGGCCCGGGCTGGATCGGCGTCGCATTGAGCGGGCTCGGAAATGGCCGCGCAGTTGACGATGGCTTCGGGAAAGGTCTCTAGGCCGACTGCGGTGAGTGCGGCCTCATCGGTCAGGTCGAGAGCGCGTTTCTCGGCCAGTCCGGGGACGTTTCCGGCGTAGGTGCCGACCAAGCCGATAACGTGGTGGCCGCGACGCGTGGCGGCCTGGGCGAAGGCGCTACCGACAAGGCCGGAGGCACCGGTGAGCAAGATTTTCATGTGTGGGGGAAGGGGGAGGCGTGGTGCTTTTCTAGCGTTGGGCGCTGCGGTTTTGCGCCGGCGAGAGGGCGGTCTGACGAGGCGGCCTCGCGCGTTTTTAAACAGAGGCAACAGGCACGGTTAACTCGACGGTTCAAGGGGCGAGTCGTTCGATAATCCATTCCCCGCCGACCGCGTCACGGCGGTAACGCAGGCGGTCGTGCAAGCGACTGCGGCGGCCCTGCCAGAACTCGATGCTTTTCGGTGTCAGGCGATAGCCGCCCCAGGCGGGTGGCAGCGGGATCTCGGCTCCTGCGTGGGTTTTCTCCAGAGCCTTTAACGAGTCTTCCAGAACCGAGCGCCCAGTGATGATGGAACTCTGCTGCGATACCCACGCCCCGAGCTGACTGGTCCGCGGGCGACTGTGGAAATACGCCGCACTCTCCTCGCGGCTGACCTGCGTCAGCTCGCCCTCGACGATGACCTGTCGCTCCAACGCCAGCCAAGGGAACAGCAGTGTGGCACGGGGGTTCTCGGCGAGCTCGCGGCCCTTGCGACTTTCGTAATTGGTGAAAAAAACGAAGCCGCGCCCATCGAGTCCCTTGAGCAATACGGTGCGAGCTGAGGGACGGCCTTCGCGCGTCGAGGTGGCGAGCGTCATGGCGTTCGGCTCGATGACCTGCGCCGCCTCAGCTTGCTGGAACCAGTGTTCGAATTGGCGGATGGGATCACGGGCGAGGTCTTTTTCCAAAAGGCCCGAAAGGCTGTAGTCTTTGCGGAGATCGGCGAGAGACATGGTTTACGGGGTGACGATGTGCGGCGAGGTGGACCTGTCAAAATCAACGTGTAAGCGCGTGAATCTCCTCTGCCCATTGTGGAAAGGCCGAGGTCAACGGGGTGCGTTCTGCGAGGAGGAATTCGCGCTCATCCCAAGCTGGGCTCATGGTGCAGCCGAGTAAGGCCCAGCGGCCGCCGGGAGCCAGTCGCGCGCCCTGCCACGTTCCGGCCGGCACCACCAGCAGCGGCCGCTGGCCATTCAGTATGTCGGGGCCAAGCTGGGTTTTGGTGCCGTTGCCGGTGGCCGGATCGAGACACAGGTGCTCGACTGGATCACCTGCATAAAAGTGCCACAGCTCCTCGGTGAGCAGGGAGTGGAGGGCGGAAAAACCTTCGGGCGTGAGCAGGAAATAAATCGCGGATCCAGCCGCCCGCCCGTTCGGCAGACACAGCGCGCTTCGGTAGGTTGGGCAGAAAAAGCCGCCCTCGTTGGGCAACGCTTCGAGTTGGAGCGCGGCAATGATCGCGGCAGCGGTGGGGAGGTGCGTCATGGGCGTAACTGGTGCGATCAGGTTTCCTAAAAGTAGCGCGGACTTCCAGTCTACTCCGGACCTTTTTACCGAATCGGCCCCACTAGCCGACTGCGCTCCTCGTTCGGCGAGTCGCCAGTCGGCTGGTCAAGCCACAGGGCTTTTGGCGCGAAACTGAAATCCGAAACTTGCGCTCGTTTTCCGCCTGTTGCTCGATGCTGGGAATGAAGATTTTCACTTCGTCCCTTGGCCGTCTGCGCTTGATCGGTTGGCTTGAGGGCACCTCGTTTCTTCTCCTGTTGGGGGTAGCGATGCCGTTAAAGTATTTTTGGGGACAGCCGGAATGGGTGCGGGTAATCGGTATGGCGCACGGCGTCTTGTTTATCGCCTATCTCGCCGCCGCGCTTCAGGCCGCCATTGATGAGGGCTGGCCGGTGATCCGAACCGGACTGGTTATGGCGGCGAGCTTTTTGCCCTTAGGCACGTTTTATGTGGATGCTAAATGGCTCCGTTCGCCCGTCACGGTGCGCTCTTGAGGGCGTCGAGCACGGTTCCGGGGGTGAGCAACTCAGGCAAGATGATGGGTGCCGGTTTGCCGGGGAGATAAACGAGGTTAAAGGGCACCGCGCTGCGGTTCCACTTGGCCAATTCAGCGGTGATACGCGGATCGGAGTCGGTCCAGTCGGCGCGTAGGGTAACCACGTTGAGGTCGCGAAAGGTTTTGAGCACCTCGGCCGAGCCAAACACGACTTTTTTGTTAGTCTGGCAGGTAAAACACCAGCGCGCCGTGAAATCGACGTACACCGGTTTGCCGTTCGCCACCGCTGCGGCCACCGCCTCAGGGCTCCAAGTTTGCCAGACGACCGAGGTCGGCGCAGGCGGGCGCGGCCAGCCTATCCCGAGCCCGAGGCCAAGCAGGAGCAGGCCACCGATCACCCCAAGACGTGAGCGCGCGGGCGTGGCGCTGAAGGTGGCGTAGCGCCCATACAGCCAGGTGGCCATGGCGATCACGGTGAGACCGAGTAACACCGCGAGCAGCGCCGTGTCGTCGGCTTTGAGCTGCCCAGCCAGCACCCAAATGAGGTAACCGACGGTCGCATACAGCGGGAACGCCATGACCTGCTTAAAGGTTTCCATCCAGGCGCCGGGGCGGGGCAGCAGTTTAACCGCCTGCGGGAAAATCGAGAGCAGCAGGTAGGGGAGCGCCAAACCGGCCGCAATGGCAGTGAACACGGCGAACGACTCAACCACCGGCAAGGCCAGCGCCGCGCCGAGAGCGGGAGCCAGAAACGGCGCGCTGCACGGGGTTGCCACCACGGTTGCGAGTACGCCGGTGAAGAACGAGCCGGTGAGGCCGCCCTGGGTTTGCAGGCCGGCGCCGACGCCGACCGCGCGCAGGCCGAACTCAAATACCCCGCTCATGCTCAGCGCGAACACCAACATTACCGCAGCCAGGGCAAATACGAAACCGGGCGACTGGAGTTGAAAGCCCCAGCCGAGTTGGTCGCCACCGGCGCGCAACACCGCGAGCGCGCCCGCCAGCGTCCAGAACGAGAGCAACACTCCGCCGGCGAACGCGAGTCCGTGCAGCGTGACCTTGCGGCGCTCGGCTCCAGCCTGGTTAACGAAGCCGAGGATTTTTATCCCCAGAACCGGGAAGACGCACGGCATCAGGTTGAGGATCAGCCCGCCCACGAAAGCCAGCAGAAGGGTGCCGGCAAGGGTATCCACCGCCACCGCTGCCTCGGGCGTGGCACGAGTGACGCCGAAGCCGCCCGTCGTCGCCGCAGTCCCGTTTGCAGTCGTCGGGACTAGGGATGCGGGCTCAATGGGGACGTCGATGCGGAAACCCGTGGCGGCTGGTTCGCCCTCGATGCGGAGCACGCCGGTAAGGCGCGTGGGTGCTGCGGCGAGTTCGGGTGTGACGAGGAGGTCGAGGCTCAGCCATTCGCCACCGATGCCGCTAGCTGCCGTGGCGGCGGCGCTGTCTTTGGGGGCCGGTGAGGCGGGACGCACGGCCTGGGGTTGGTCGAAGGCGATGGTATCATCGTTGGCAAAAAACCACGGTTTTTGCGCCGGTGGGAGCGCCTGTGAGTCGGGGCCGGCGCGGGTGAGGCGCAGGTGGATCTTGTCGCCTTGGCGGGTGGCGCGAGCGGACAGCCCGGTTAACTCGCGTGGTTGGGCGGCGAGGGTTGCGGCGATGGCGGTGCCGTGAAGGGGATCAGCGGCGGGTGGGCTGGCGAGAATGGGCAGGGTGAGCGAGACGGCGGCTTTGCCCGGCACGCAGGTTTCGGCGCACATCAGCCAGCTGGCGTCGGCGGCTAGTGTGACGCTGCTGCCGGGGGCGAGGTCGGCGGGCGGGGTCAAGGTAACGGGTAGGTAGAGGATGCCGTCGTAGCCGTTGCCTGCGATGAGTCCTTCGGGGTCGCGGATCACCTTGGGCAGCGGCCAGTGGATCGGTGAGGCTGCCCAACCAGCAGGGAGTTTCCAGCGCAGTTGAGTAGGCAAACCGGTGCCGGGATTAAGCCAGTAGGTGTGCCAGGGGCCCTCGTGAGCGAGGCGCAGGGCAACGGTGAGCGGGCGACCGGGTTGCACCGACTCTTCGGCGGCGGTGAGCGAGGCCTGCACTTGGGCATGGGTGGCGGGTGCAAAAAAAGCGAAAAGAAGCGCGAGGAAGGCGAGCGTTGGGCGAATTTGCATGGGCGGGGAGGATAAGAGAACGGCTAACGGCGTGAGAGATTCCCTGGACTGGTTTTATTCCCCGTTGCGGCGGGTTTGCGTACGGCGCGTCATATGGGCGAGCAAGAGGCAGTAAAAGCATAGCACGAGGTTCTGGAGCGGTAGTTGCAGTGGCGTGGGCAACGCAAAGATAATGCACACCAACGGTAGCCAGACCCCGGTGTTAGCAAAAAGCTGTGGCAGCACGCGGCGCGCATACCAGCGGGGTTGGCGTAGATCGGCAAGGACCGCATCAAGTCGGCAGCCGTGTTGGCACCAAAAGTAAAAGACCGCAGTGCTGGGCACCGCCCACAGCGGACACCAGATGAACTGGTCGAGCAGGGTCTTGATGGCCACCTTGCCGATGTTATTTGAATCACCGATTGCCCAAGCCAGAAATAAATACCACGCACTGATTTCAATGCCTTTGTAGGCCCAATACGCCGTGTACAGAGAGCCTTGCTTCCAGGTGAGTTGGTCGCGGGAGGCGGGTGAGCTTTTCAGGTAGAGCAGGGGCAGCAATCCGCCAAATAGCCCGGTGGAGAGGACCGCGAAGGGCCAACCGATGCGGGCACGTAATTCAGTGATTTGGGTGAGTAACTCATGGACCGGCTCGCTCCAATAGTAGCCTAGCACAACGGCCAGCGCGAAAGCCTGCAGGGCCAAGCCGGGGATGAGGTTGGCGCGTGCACTACGCAGGCCGGCTTTCCATGGAGCTTCGTCGAGAGAGACTGGGACGGACATACAGTGGCGTTAACGTGCCGCTCGCCTTACTTCTCGGCGAGCGGGAAGTAGCTGACAGCATTCCATCCACTCTTTGCGTCTCCACCTATCACTCCGTCCCTGAGAATCGGCAGAGCGCGTGCACCGCGATACCCTCTGCAGCCAGCTTGGCCGAGCCGCCTAGCTCTGGCAGGTCGATCACTGCCGCTACACCGACCACCTCGGCACCCAGTGAGCGGATCAATTTGGCCGCCGCCAGCACCGTGCCGCCGGTGGCAATAAGGTCGTCGACGATGAGCACGCGGTCGCCGGGCTTGCATGCGTCGGTGTGGATCTCGATGGATGCTTTACCGTATTCCAAGGCGTAGTCGGTGCCCACCGTGCCAAAGGGCAACTTGCCCTTCTTGCGAACCAGCATGAAGGGCTTGTGCAGTTGGTACGCCAGCGCCCCGCCGAGGATAAACCCGCGCGCATCCACTGCCGCCAACAAGTTCACACCGAGCCGGGTCGCATCCAGGGAAAAACTTTCGACCATCACGCGGAAAGCCTCTGGGTCGTGAAACAGGGTGGTGACATCGCGGAAGTTGATTCCCGCGTGCGGCCAGTTGCGGACGGTGCGAATGCGCGCTTTCAGGTAGGATTCGGTGTCGGGATAAGCCATGGGGAAAACGCTAACCGTGGCCGCTTTGCCGCGGGAGGCGAGCTTGCGTGCACGCGGGCCGATGTGTGGCGCGGCTCAGGGCGGTGGGTGGCCGTTGAGCGTGAGCTCAAGGTTCGGACAGGAGCACGAGAGCGGAATCGCTCTCAGCATAGCCTTAAGCTCCACAAATGCCCGCCTTGCGCTGAGTTAATCTTTGAGCGGTCGCTAGCTCGTGCGTTGCCTCCGGCCCCGGCCGCCGGCAAGGTGCCGCGATGCACCTCGATTTCACCGCGCTTTCTCCTCGTGACGCTTATAACTGGATGGCGGATACAATCACCCCTCGGCCGATCGCCTGGGTGTCCACGATTTCGCCCGACGGGCGCACCAATCTCGCGCCCTTTTCCTTTTTTAACGGCATCACCGGCAACCCGCCCACGCTGATGTTTTCGGCGGTCAATAACCGAGCCGGCGAGAAGAAGGACACCGTGCGCAATATCGAGGCGACCGGGCAATTTGTGGTGAATCTCGTTTCCCACGTGCTCACCGAAAAGATGAATGCCTGCGCTGCGCTGCTGCCGTACGGCGAGAGTGAGTTTGATAAATTCGGCATCGCCGCCTTCGCCTCTACGCAGGTGCGCCCGCCGCGAGTGGCGGAGGCGCCGGTGGCCTTCGAGTGTCGGCTGCACTCCATCGTGCCCATGGGCGAAGGCGCGGGTGCGGCCAGCGTGGTGTTTGGGCGCATTGTTGCCGCCTATGTGAGCGATGCGGTTCTCGGCGCCGGAGGAACGATTGAGCCCGCCCTTCTCGACACCGTCGGACGGTTGGGCGGCGAAAACTACGTGACCACCCGCGACCGTTTTACGCTCAAGCGCCCCGACCGGCGCTGAGCGGCGACGCGGCCGAGCGCTGGGGCTTACGCGTCGCCCAGGTCCATCGCGTCGGCGAGCGCGGCGTAGCCGTTCTTGGGGATGATGAACGGGTCCATGATCGACTCGCTGCGAATCGGGGTTTTCGCCGCAGCCGTCGGCGCACCTGGAGCGGCTTTAGGCGCAGGGGTCGCAGTGGTCACTTCGGCGGGTGCTTGAACGACTGCGGCCACTTCCACGGGTGCAGGCGCAACTGCGGGCGCTACGACGATCACCGGCTCCTGCACCGCCTCGACTGGCTCGACTTCAGGCGTGATCACCACGGGCACGACTTCTTCCACCGCAGCAATCGCCACAACGGCTTCGGGCGCCTGCTCGACGGGTGCCTGCTGAACGGGGGCTGCAGCGACCAACGCGGGTGCGAGGGCCAAGGGCGCTGCGGCGGCCACTTCCGCAACGCGGTTCAGTTGTGCCACCAATCCCGCCACGGCTGCCTCCACCTCCGCCAAGCGCTCAGTTAGCGCTGCGGTGGTGGCACCGAGGCGCACCTCGGCGACCGAAACCTGCTGCTCCACTTCGGCGGCGAGTTTTACCGGTGCCGCAGTAAGGGCGTCCTGTAACTCGCTTCGAGCGCTGCGCGCCTGTTCGGCAGCGACTGGGAATTCGCTTAGCGAGGCCGCGATCGCCGCGCGGTGTTCGCGCACGTTTACCTCGAGGCGAGCGAACTCCTGGAGCGTGGTTTTAAACTCCACCGCCGCCGTGCCGATGGGGGCAACTTGGGCTGTGAGCGCTGCAAACTGGTCGGCGAAGGTCGCCATCTGACTAGCGACGCTCGCTTCGCGGGCGGCCAAGGCTGACTCTTGCGTGGCGTTTCTCTCCACTTGGCCGGTCAACGCGGCAAGCTGGCCGGTGAGTGTCGTTAACTGGCCGTCGAGCTTCGCCGAGTGATGGGTGAGGGCTGCTTCACGTGCTGCCAAAGCCGAATCCTGCGCACCGGACACGGCGGCCAGACTAGCGAATTGCCCGGCCTGCTGTTCGAGCTGGGCGGCCAGTTGCGCACCGAGTTGGGCGGCCAAGGCGGATTCCTGCTGAGCGGCGTGTTCGGCGCGGGCCTGGGCGAGCTGCTCGGCTTCGGTTAATTTCAGGGTGAGCGCCTCGGCGGTTTGCTGGAAAACCACGGGGAGACGTTCGGCGGCGGCAATGCTGCGGCTGGCGAGAGCGGCGGCGTCTTCGAGACCGGTGGCGGCGGCGGCCCATTGGGTGCCCCAGCGTGAAGCGTGGGCATTGGATGCGGTGACCAGCTCGGCCAACTCGCGCTGTCGCTCGGCCAGGGCGGCATCGCGTTGGTGGGCGTCGTTAACAATAAAGGGATAAACCATCGCGACCGCACCCAGTCCGACGCAGCTGACCACGGCCAGCAAAGGCCCGCCGGTCAGTTCACCTTGGGTGCCCCAGCCGATCAGCCCGGCCGTGAGCAACAACCCGGCGTCGGCGGCGATAAACGGGATAACTGACAGCGGGCTAGGGGACTGGGTGGTGCTCATACAACTATAGAGAAAGTAATGGCGGCATCTTCGTTCCGCTCCTCGCC
>CANIXX010000108.1 GCA_947471115.1 Opitutaceae bacterium
CAGTTCCTGGTGGATGACTTTGTCGCGAATCGTCGCCCAGCCCACTTCGCGGCTGAGGGAGACGGTTAAACCGTGTTTCTTAAACAGCCCGTGTTCCTGGGCCACGATGATGGGCGCGGCGTCGTTAAGCGCGATGAAGCCGATGCGCAGCGCGGCTTGCGCTGGAGCGGGTCGGAGGATCTTTCGGCTTGGTGATGGCATCGTGGCTGACCGTTACTTTAGCCGATGATGTGCCAACTGGGCTCGGTGGCCTAAGAAATGCTTCTGTTTATTTTAATGAAAACAATGAAAGTTGGTCATGTATGAGTACGCTCGATAGTCGGCAAATATTGGCCTTTGTGGCACTGGCGCGCAGGGGGAGTTTCACCTTGGCGGCCAAGGATCTCTTTTTAACGCAGTCTGCGGTCAGTCATACGATCAAGACGCTCGAACGGGATGCCGGCGTGCGCCTTTTTGATCGGGTGGGTAAACGGGTGCATCTGACGCAGGGCGGCGAGCAGTTGATGCCCCACGCTGAGCGTATCCTGCGCGAGATGCAGGATGCGCGAACCGCGCTCGCTGAATTGCAGAACTGGGGGCAGGGACGGCTGCGCGTGGGGGCGAGCACGACGGCCTGTCACCACATTCTACCTACAGTGTTGCGTGAATTTAAGCAGAGTTTTCCCGACTGCCTCATTAAAATCGAGGCGGGCGATCACCCTCGGCAAATGGAGCTGTTGCGCAGCAATCAGGTGGACATCGCGCTGACCTTGGAGTCCGAGTCGAACGCGGCGGACCTAGTGTTCCGCCCGTTGTTCTCCGATGAGCTGAAGTTTTTGGTTTCGCCGATGCACCCGTGGGCGGCTAAACGGCGGGCGAGCGCTGAGGAAATCGGCGCGGAGAGCCTGATTCTTTACAACAAGAACAGTTACACCTTCCGGCTTGTGGATAAATATTTCCGTGACGAGGGCATTGAGCTCAAAAACGTGATCGAGCTGGGCAGTATGGAGGCCATCAAGGAGCTGGTGAAGATTGGCATGGGGGCCGGGGTGCTGGCTCCGTGGATCGCCCGCGATGAGTTGGCCAAGGGCGTTTTGGTGTCGGTGCCGCTGGGTAAACGAAAGCTTAAGCGCCGCTGGGGCGTGTCGTTTCTCAAGGGGCGAAAACTGCCGCTGGCCGAGGAAACCTTCGCGGGTTTATGCGAGGCGGTTACGGAAAACTTCGGGCAGGTGGAGGAGCGCGACGGGCCTTAACGCACAGCCGTGTTACCGCAGTATTGATACAGGAAATCCACTGCACCAGGTCGTGCGGGCACATGGCTTTGGCTCGCCCGTTATCGACCGGACATGGCCCTCATGTGCGCCTTAAAAAAGGTGCGACTGGGAATTGGACCGGAAACGGTGCAGACGGCCGCCGAAATCTCACAGGCCACGCGTGCGATGTGGGCAAGTGTATCGCCCCGAAGTAACCCCAGAACGAGTGTGGCGGAAAACGCATCGCCGGCGCCCACCGTGTCGCAGACCTTAACTTTGAAGCCGGGTTGGCGCACGGTTTGGGTGGCGGTGACGATCAGTGCGCCCTCGGGGCCGAGGGTGAGGACGACGACTGCGAGTTGATAGCGAAGGAGCAGTTCTCGCAGCGCCGTTTCCGGCTCAATGTTACCTCCGCAGGCGATGCCGCACGCATTCATGACATGAGTGAATTCGTCGTCGCTGAACTTGAGCACCGAGGCCAATTCAATCGCTTCACGAAGCAGCGAGTTGTCGAAAAATGGGGGGCGCAGGTTGACGTCGAGCAGGCGAAGCGCGCCTTGATCTTTTGCACTGCGCACGGCGCGCAGAATCGTTGCGCGTGAGCATTCGTTGCGCAGGGCAAGAGTGCCAAAGTAAACAGCGTCGCCGCAGTCCAGCCTCGGTAAATAGGCTTCGAGGGCCGGACTCCAGCCGATGTGGTCCCATGCCACGTCGCTTTGAATGTCAAAGGTGGGTTTGCCCGCAGCATCGAGTGCGACGCCAACGGTGCTGGTGGGGAAGTCCGGCAGGTGTTGAATCAGCGAAGTGCGGACCCCGACGCATTCCAATTGGGCAACGGCTGCCGCCCCTCGGGTGTCTTTACCCACCGCGCTAACCAGGGCGACTTCACACCCGAGCAGTGCGACATGACAGGCGAAGGTCGCGGGGGCCCCACCGAGGCGCGGTCCCTCGGGAAATAGATTCCAAAGTAGTTGCCCGAACGCGAGAATGGTGGGTTCAGCCATAGGTCGAAGCTGCAGGTAGGGATTGGCGCGTCAGAAACGAAAATCTGAGGCTCATGGGCGATTGTACTGACACCGATATGGGCTGGTGTGTGCATCGACTCATTCGAGGAAAAATTAAGCAACAGATGAAAGAAACAGCGGTGATTTTCCGTTAATCTCCCACTCAGAGTGTCGAAGAACCGCGGCTTTTCAATTTGACCGGTGCACGTGCTGCCGCGACGTTGAGCCCTCTTTTAGCGGTAAATCTCACTCACCTTTCTTCTTTATGGCAGACACAATTGAATACGATCTGATCGTCATCGGCGGCGGCCCGGCGGGCTACGCGGGGGCAATTCGCGCCGGTCAACTGGGCAAGAAGGTCGCCTGCATTGAGTTGGAGCGCGCTGGCGGCACGTGCCTTAACTGGGGCTGCATTCCCACCAAAGCCCTGCTCAAGAGCGCTGATCTCTACCAGAAGATCAAAAAGGCGGAGTCTTTTGGCATCACCGTCAAGGACGTGACCTTTGATTTCGCCAAGGTCATGGATCGCTCGCGCGGAGTGGCTGGTCAGATGGCCAAGGGCATCGAGTTCCTGCTCAAGAAGAATAAGGTCGATTATTTCACCGGCAAGGCACGCGTCATCGCCGCCGGCATGGTCGAGATCGTCGAGGGCGAGCAGAAGGGGAAGTTCTTTAAAACCAAAAACGTCCTCATCGCCACCGGTTGCAAAATGCGCCGCATCCCTGAACTCGCCGTTGATGGCGTGCGCGTGATGACTTCCCGCGAAGCGCTCGCCAACACCTCTTTGCCCAAGTCCATCGTGATCGTCGGGGCCGGAGCGATCGGCGTGGAGTTCGCCTATTTCTACAATGCGTTTGGCACCAAGGTCACCTTGGTTGAAATGCTCAACCAGGTTCTCCCCGTCGAGGACGAGGAGGTCGCCAAGGTTCTCCAAAAATCCCTCGAAAAACAGGGTGTCACCATCTTCACCGGCACCAAGTGTGAGAACTTCCGCGTCGGCAAGGACTCGGTTAAAATCGACCTCCTCACTGGCGACAAAAAGCAGGAAGTTGAAGCCGAGGTGGTGCTATCCGCCATCGGCGTGGTGGCCAACATCGAGGGCGTCATCGCCGACACGGTTAAGGTCGAGCTCGACCGCAACTACGTAAAGGTCGACGACTCCTATCAGACCACCGTTAAGGGAATCTACGCCGCCGGAGACATCATCGGGCCGCCTTGGCTGGCCCACGTGGCAACCTTCGAGGCCGTCAGCTGCGTCAACGGTATGTTTGGCCACGGCAAGGCCAAGCGCGTGACCAAGTTCCCTGGCTGCACTTATTGCCAGCCCCAGGTTTCTAGCACTGGGCTCACCGAAAAAGCCGCCAAGGAGAAGAAACTCGACTACCGCGTGGGCAAATTCCCCTTCACTGCCTCTGGTAAGGCCGTGGCTTCCGCTGACAGCGAGGGCTTTGTGAAGGTGATTACCGACGCGAAGACCGGCGAAATCTATGGGGCGCACATTATCGGCAGCGAGGCCACCGAGTTGATCGCCGAGTACGGACTGGCGATCGAGTTGGAGGCGACTGTTGACGAAATTCACCAGACGATCCACGCGCATCCGACTCTGAGCGAAGCTGTTATGGAGGCTGCTGCCGCCTCGCTGGGTGAGGCGATTCATATCTAACCTCTGCGTTCGACCCGCCGAACCGGCGGCAACCACGGACAACAGGCCGCAGGGGCCGCCCCGGTTTTCCTTTGTGGGATTCTATCGGGGCGGTGGTTGCTATCTGTGGCGCTCATCACCCATAAAGGGCCTGCTCCATGGAAAACACCTGCTACACCGTTCCGCCTGATTCCTCCCGTGCCCGCGCTGATAAGGTTCTGGCGACCGCTTTTCCTGAACACAGCCGCGTGGCTTTTCAGCGCTCGCTCGATGCAGGTTTGGTCACGCTCAATGGCAAGGTCATCGACCGCAGTGCCGAGGTCGTCTCAGGCGACCACCTGATTTTTACGTTTCCTGACGTTAAGCCCACCGAGTTGCGCGCGGTGGATATTCCCCTCGACGTGGTGTTTGAGGACAAGCACTTGCTGGCTATTAACAAAGCGGCGGGCATGGTGGTGCATCCGGGCGCCGGCACCGGTGAGGACACCCTGGTTCACGCGCTGCTTTCGCATTGCGAGGGCGAGCTGAGCGGAATCGGCGGGGTGGAGCGCCCCGGCATTGTACACCGGCTCGACCGCGACACCTCAGGCATCATGTTGGTTGCAAAAACCGATGCGGCCCACCGAGGGATTTCAGCGCAATTTGCCGCGCGCACCTCGCACAAAGAGTATTTGGCGCTGGTGGACGGGGTTCCCGGGCTGCTGAGCGGGAGCCTGCGTAAGCCCATTGGGCGCAATCCCACCCAGCGCCATAAAATGGCAGTGGTCGAGGGGCCCGGCGGGCGTGATGCGCACACGGATTGGGTACGCGTTGAGGCCTTTGGCGGTAACCTCGCCTCGCTTATGCGTTGCACCATTCACACGGGACGCACGCATCAGATCCGCGTCCACATGAAGTCGCTTGGCCACATCCTGCTTGGCGACGTGATTTATGGTTGGAAGGCCAGTCCGCGGCTCCCTGCGCAGCCCACGCGTATGTTACTCCACGCCGAGCACCTCGTGGTGACTCATCCGGTGACCGGTAAAGTTCTCGATCTGCGGGCGCCTCTGCCGAAGGATTTCGAAAAGATGCTCAAGGGCCTGCGCAAGCTCGACAAGCCCGCAGCCAGCACGATCAAACGCGGGCTGCGCAGCCCGTTATCCCCCAACTGATTGGCGCTTGAGTCGGGTGGCGCGGCCTTAACGCCGCAGTGGGTTCAATCGGGATCCCAAGTAGAGTCCACGCCCGACTGCGCATTCAGCGGGGCGCGGGTTGCACGCCCAGATTAAGCTGTGCGCGTAACTCGGCGTTAAGCCGATCGGCGGCGAGCAAGCGCTCCAGTTGGGCGCGTGACAGGATGCGTTCGGCTTCGAGCACGTTTTTCAGGGTGCCAGCTTCTAGGCGTGACATACGTTCGGCCTCAAGCGCGGCTTGCAGCTCGTTGCGGACGTTGAAGCTTTTGGCGGCAAAGAAAAGAGCTGCCAGACTGAACACTGCGGCGAAGCCCCAGCCGAGCCATGCGGGTGGAGTCGGGAAGGGGAGCGGGTGATGAACCTCGGAAGAGCGCGGGACTGCGGAGTTGAGGATGCGGGCGCGAAGGGCGGCCGAGGGCGGAGGAAGTTCGATGGGAGCGGAGCTTTGCGGGTGTGCGGCGGAGGATTGTGGGCGTGCAGCGGAGGAGTCTAAGTGTGAGGCTGTCGAGTTTGCGGAGGCCGTGCTGGCGCGAACCCACGTGGTCGCCCAGGCGTAGGCTGAGCCCTGGGTGGGATCGAAGTCACCGGCTTTCTCCCACAACATAATAAACGTATTATGCAGGGCGTCTTCGAGTTGAGCGGGGTCTTTAAAAACTGTGGCTGCGAGGGCTTGCAGCGGCAGGCTCCAGCGGTCGTAGAGTTCGCCGAGGGCGGCTTGTTCGCCTTGGGCGACGCGGGCCAGCAACTGGACATCGTGGATCTGGGCTGAGTCGTTGGCGGCGTGAGAGCTCATAAGCAAAGAGGGAGAAGGGCTGTTGTTTAACGTGCAACTCCTAGTTAAAACAAGTGGATGCGGAGGTTTATGGTTTTCTCCGGGTGAGGCAAGTGGCGAAGACCCATGCTGGGTTTTGGCTTTGATTCGGCTTAGGGGGTTGGCTGCGCCAAGTCGGGGCAGAAGCCGTAGAGTAGGTCGTCTCGGCCTTTTCCTGGCCAGTTGATTTGGTCCACGCGCAGGTGAACCATGACTTCGAAAACCAGGGCGTTGAGCGCTGCTTCAAAGCCGAAAATGGAGTGCAGCGCTGGGCCTTGCACGCGGATTACAAATGCGTCCAGGCCGACCTCGCGCAGCATGCGCACGCTGCGATCGACCATCTCGGATTCGATTGCCGAGTCGCCTTGCAGAATGAGGACCGGCTTGGGGTGGGCGTTCATTTCCTGAAAGGGGCCGTGGGCAAATTGCAGAAAATCGCTGATCGGGGGACAGTGCCAGTACACGCCTTCCATAAACTTGCAGGCCAGGTTTTGGGCGTAATCGGATATGGGGGCGGCGGTGACCAAGTTAAAGCCGGCTGAAAACGCGCTGGGCAATCGCTTCATGGCCGTAAGCAGCTCGGCCGGTGGGCGTGTCTGGAGCAGCGGCAGAATCTCGCCAAGGCTGGGTAGTGGAATGCGGCTGCCGTCGAGGCTTGCGGCGAATTGTAGGGCTGCCAGATAGCCGGCCATGGGGCCGACAAAGCGGATCAAGGTGGTGTACTCCTCGGCCAAGGGGAATTCGATGAGTTCGCCGCCGGCGTCGATAATGGACTGAAGCAGCGCGGCACGATCTGGTTTTCCGGCCGCGTGTGCGGCGGCCGGCGTCGTGGCCGTGAACAGCACGCAATGGGCAAAATCCCTTCGGCGCCGCAGCGCGATTTGGGCGTTGGGTGAAACGCCCTGGGAAAACACCACCAGGGTTGCGCCTGCGAAACAGGCCGACTCGGCCATGGTAAATCCGGAAAGCGGCAGGTAAGCGGCGGCACGGTCGGTGTGGAGGTTAAGCAGCATCGTCAGGTAACGCGCATGCGCTTCCGAACTGCCGGTACCAGTGATAATGAAGCGCCGGGAGGCGCGGGTAGCCGGGCGCAGCGGCGCGGGGCCGCGCGTGATCATGTCGGCCAGCACCTGGGGCAGGGCGGCGAGGCGGTCGGCTAGGAGGACATGGCCGATTGGATCAGGCGGGTTAGGAGTCGAGAGCATCGAGTTTAAACGGCTGCGGCGGTGTGGGGCGCACCGAGTAATAAAAAAGGCGAACGTCGCAGCCACCTTAATATTAAACGGCACAAAAAAGCCCCGCTAGACTTGGCCTAAGTCATTGCGGGGCAAACACTGGTGGTGGAAGCCGGAGTCGAACCAGCGAACGCGTGAGCGGGAGGATTTACAGTCCCCATCCTTTGGCCACTTGGATATTCCACCAAACAGGAAGGTCAAAAAGCCCGCTCCCTCCGTTAAGTTCAAGTCCCAATTTAGCTAATTTCACGCCCGCCGCGCGACTTGCTTCATTCGTCGCCTCGCACACCGTGTTCCCTAGCCGCCCGCTACTCTCTTTGCCCATGGACACCGAGCTTTCCCGCGTAGTCGAAACCAGCCTCTTCCCCCATTTTTTAACTATGGGCGGGTTCCTGCTGGCGGTTTTCGCCATCGCGCGGCTGGTCGGTGAAAAACGCCCGCCCAGCAATACCCTCGCTTGGTTGTTGATCATTGGCTTGGTCCCCTACGTCGGCGTGCCGCTGTTTGTGCTCATCGGTGGGCGCAAGTTGCGCGAACTCAAAAAACGGAAACACCCGGTTGTTCTCAATTTGCCGGGCGTCCCGGATGTCGATCCCGCAATCGCCGCATCGCCCACCGCCCATACCCTGGCGTCCTTTGGTGCCGGTCGGCCCGCAGGTGGTAACTCGGTGCGGCTGATCACCACCGGCGAACAGGCTTACGCCGAGCTCGAGGGCCTTATCCTGCGCGCCCAGCACTCCATTCATATCGCCACTTTTATTCTCAGTCGTGACGACACCGGGCGGCATCTGGTCAACCTGCTGGCCAAACGCGCCCGCGAAGGCGTCAAAGTGCGCTTGCAGCTCGATGGCCTGGGTTGCCTGCTTTCCAGTTGGGGTTTCGTTGACCCCATTCGTCAGGCCGGCGGCGAGGTGGTGCGCTTTATGCCGGTGCTGCCGCTGTCGGGCCGCGGCTCGGCCAATTTGCGCAACCACCGTAAAATTGCCGTTTTTGATCAACACACTGCCATGGTTGGCGGCCACAACCTCGCCCACGAATACATGGGCGCTCACCCGTCGAAAAAACGTTGGTCCGACTTCGGCGCGATCATTAGCGGGCCGGGCGCCGCCCTGCTCAACGAGGTGTTTTTAGCCGACTGGGCCTTTGCCAGCCGCCAGTCGTACAAATCCCTGCACACCGAAATCGATCCGGCGGCGGTGCGCATCGAGGGCAATAGCGCGCTCCACGTGGTGGCCAGCGGCCCCGACGTTCACGGTGACCCGCTTTACGAGGGCCTGCTTTCAATGATTCAGGAGGCCGAGCAGAGCATCTGGATTATCACCCCCTATTTCATTCCCGACGAGGTGCTGTTGCGTTCGCTCATCGTCAAAGCGCGTGCCGGTAAGGACGTCACCCTGATCGTTCCCGCCACGTCGAATCACCCCATCACCGACTACGCCCGCCGCCATTATTTGCGCCAGTTGCGCAAGGCCGGCGCGCGCGTCCTGCTCCACCATAATGGCCACATGCTACACTCGAAAGCCGTCATCGTGGACGACCGCATCGGCTTGCTCGGCTCGGCCAATTTCGACCTGCGCAGCCTCTTCGTTAATTTCGAGATTAGTGTCTTTCTCTATTCCGAGGCCGACGTACAGGCGATGCGTGTCTGGGCGAATAAACTCTTGCACCACTGCAAGGAGCCCAAGCCCGAGACTCCGGGGCGCAACCGGATTTGGGGTAATTTGGCCGAGGATATCAGCCGCCTGCTCGCCCCGTTGCTGTGACGGCCTTGGCACCGCGCGGTTAAGTGCGGTAATTTGCGACGCCGTTTTGCGGTGCCGAGTGATTCTTCGCAGCTCGACGTCGCGTCCGATGGGCAGAAACGAAAACTCCCGCCTGGCGTTGGCCGGCGGGAGTCGTGGGTTTCGAGGTTTCGCGGACCGTGACTTAGGCTGAGTAAGTCGACGAGAACCACGGGGTTTTCGCCGTCTTTTTAACCGAGCCGTTGGCCGCGAGATGCTCCAGGACCTTGAACACCAACTCGGCGTTGGCCGCGCTGCCGAGGGCGGCGGCGAGGGTTTCGGCGGTGAACGTCTGGCCAGCGTTGGCCTTGAGGTGGGCAGTGATTTGCAACTTGAGGGTAATCACGCTGCCGGCGGCCTTCTTGCCGGCTTCAACGCCGGGTTGGTGATAGGCGTTGATGCCGACCAGCGACGCATAGAAACCGACTACGCGCTCGTAGAGTCCGATCAGGATGCCGAGCGAACGAGGGGAAATGTCGGCCAGCGTGATGCTGATCGAGGTCCGGTTCTTTTCGCTGAGCGCGTCACGGGTTCCGAGGTAGAAACCTTGGAGGAAATCGCCGGTGGTCACGCCGGGCTCGACATCAAAGGAGGCGCCGTCGCGGTCCTTGAGTACTTCGATAAAGGTAACAAAGAAGTTGTTCACGCCTTCACGTAGTTGTTGCACGTAGGCGTGTTGGTCAGTGGATCCCTTGTTACCGTAAACCGCGATGCCCTGATTGACGACGTTACCCTTGAGATCGAACTCCTTGCCGAGCGACTCCATGACGAGTTGCTGAAGGTAGCGGGAGAAGAGCAAGAGGCGGTCCTTGTAAGGCAGCACGACCATGTCCTTGGTGCCTTTGCCATCGGTGGCGTAATACCACATGAGCGCCAGCAGCGCGGCGGGGTTTTCGCTGGTTTTGGTCGAGCGCGTGACTGCGTCGACAGCAGCTGCGCCGTCGAGAATCGCTTGGATGTCGATGCCCTGCAGCGCGGCGGGCAACAGGCCGACGGCGGACAGTTCGCTGGTGCGGCCGCCGACCCAGTCCCACATGGGGAAACGGGCGAGCCAGTTCTGGGCGAGAGCGGTTTGTTCCAGTTTGGAGCCGGCACCGGTGACGGCGACGTAGTGCTTGGTGAAATCGAGGCCGGCGGCCTTGAAGGCGGCGGCGGCTTCGAGTTGGCCATTGCGGGTCTCGGCGGTGCCGCCGGACTTGGAGATGACCACCGCGATCGTCTCGGGGAGTTTACCGGCCAAGGTACCGAGCACGTAGTCGATGCCGTCGGGGTCGGTGTTATCAAAAAAAGAGACAGCCAACTTGTCGGCGCCGGGGCGGCCGAGGGCGTGGTTAACCAGTTGAGGGCCGAGGGCGGAGCCGCCGATGCCGATCACGAGCAGCTGGGTGAACTTCTTGCCGGTGGAGCCGAGGATTTTACCTGCGTGGACATCGGCGGCAAAGGACTTGATGGCAGCGAGTGTGTCGCTGATTTCCTTGGCGAGGGCAG
>CANIXX010000109.1 GCA_947471115.1 Opitutaceae bacterium
AGAACTCGATCCGGAGGCGATCCGGCTGTTCCGCACCACTACGCGCCTGCAACCGCTGCCGCGCAGTGTGCGCGAAGTGATGCTCGAAGACCTCAAGGCAGGCATGGTGTTGGCCAGCGGCATTTACAGTCCGCACGGCCTGTTGCTGGTCAGCGAAGGCCAGCCGCTCAACGTCGGCATGATTGCCAAAATACGTAGCCACAACCTGATGGCGCCGATCAGCCAACGCCTGCTGGTTTACTCCTGAGTTATCCGCCATGGCCGGCTCACCCACGATTGCCAGTATTTTTGCCCAGCGCATCGTCGTCGGGGTCGCCGAGCTGGCGGTTGCCAGCCAAATTCAGGCGACCCTGAGCACCTATGCGCTCGGCTCCTGCATCGGTCTGGTGGCCTACGACGCTGCGGCCAAAGCCGGCGGCTTGTTGCACCTGATGCTGCCCGAATCCTCGCTTTCACCAGCGAAGGCGGCGGAAAAACCGGCGATGTTCGCCGACACGGGGATACCGGCGTTGTTTAACGCGCTCAACGGCGTGCGTGCGCAACGGGCGCGGATCAACCTATTTATGGCTGGAGGCGCCTCGGTTCTGTCGGGGCCGGACAGTTTTAAGATTGGTGAGCGCAACGTGGTAGCGGTGAGGAAAATGCTCTCCGTGTACGGTTGCCGGCTGGTGGGCGGCGAAGTGGGCGGCACAGTTAACCGCACGCTGCATCTGGACGTCGGCACGGGAATGCTGACCATTAAGCTGCCCGACCGCACGCTGACGGTGGCACTGGCCTAAGGCCAGCCGGGGGAAGTAGGGCGGAGCTTCAGCCCGCCTTCCAGGTGAGCTAAATTGGCCGAGACGGCCAACCCTACTCTTCTCGATCCGATGTACCAGCGTTGGCCGTCTCTGGCCAATGTATCTCACCTTCAAGGCGAAAGGGTATCAGCCAGGCCCCCGTAGCAGTCATCGAACTACGGGCTAAAGCTCCGTACTCCTTCCTGAAGCGATGAGCTGAAATGAGCCTCAGCCACGCGTGTGCCCCACAATCGGCCGACCGATCGTATTTACCCGCGAACCGCAGGCCCAGCGCACGGTCTCCTTCTATGTTAGGATTTTGCCTGCGTGTTACCCCGCAAAAACCCCGCGACGCCCCCATTTTTTAGCCAACCCCGTCACCCCGCCCCCCTCGAAGCCGCCCCATGAAAACGTCCCATTCCCGCAGTCACCCCGCTGTAAACCAATCGCGAAAGGCGTCGAACCCTCCCCAATCCCGCCTCAAATCGCCCGCGCCCCTGCATTCCAACGGCCACGCACACCCCAAAGACGCGGCACACGCCAAAACCACTGCGGTGACCACCGCCCCACCGAAAGGTATCTCGAAGAGCCTCACCGGAATACGTGGGCTCGATGAACTTACTTTTGGCGGTCTTCCTCGGGGCCGCTCGACCTTGATCTGTGGCGGGGCCGGCAGTGGCAAAACTCTTCTCGCCATCGAATTCCTCGTCCACGGGGCCCGCGACTATAAGGAACCGGGCGTCTTCGTTTCCTTCGATGAAACCGTCACTGAGCTGGCCGAAAACATCGCGTCACTCGGCCTTGATCTGCCCGCTCTAATCCAACGTAAACAGGTGATTATCGATCATGTTACTGTTGATCGCAGCGAGATCACAGCAACCGGCGACTTCAACTTGGACGGCCTTTTCGTCCGTTTGGATTGCGCGATCAATGCCATTGGGGCCAAGCGGGTTGTGCTCGATAGCATCGAGACCCTTTTCGCCGCCCTACCCAACGAGGTACTGGTGCGCGCCGAGCTACGCCGCCTCTTTGATTGGCTCAAGGCAACGGGTCTGACCACCATCATCACCGGCGAACAAGGCGAAAAAATGCTCACTCGCCACGGCATGGAGGAATACATCAGCGACTGCGTCGTGTTTCTCGATCACCGGACCATCAATCAAGTGTCCACCCGCCGCCTGCGTATCATCAAGTACCGCGGCAGCCTCCACGGGACCAACGAGTACCCGGTCATGATTGATCACCAAGGGATCAGTGTACTGCCAATCAGTTCACTTACGTTAAACTACGCGGCATCCAACAAACGCGTGTCCACGGGGATAGAGCGGCTGGACACAATGCTTGGCGGCAAAGGCTTCTACCGAGGCAGCAGTATTCTGGTGTCGGGTACGGCGGGAACAGGGAAAACCAGTTTGGCTGCCAGCTTTGCCACCCAAATCTGTAAACAGGGCGAACGGTGCCTGCTTTTACCCATGGAGGAGTCGCCAGCCCAACTCATTCGCAACATGGGCTCCATCGGGCTCGACCTAGCGACCCCGATCAAGTCGGGCCTGCTCCATGTACGCTCCATCCAACCGGCCGTTTACGGACTGGAGGGGCACCTGCTGCACCTACACCATTTAGTCACAGAACTCACCCCCTCAGTGGTTATCTTGGACCCCATCACTAACCTCGGGGCCATTGGCAATGCCTTGGAGATTAAAGCGATGCTTACCCGACTCATAGACTTCCTGAAGAGCAAAGGCATCACCACGCTGCTCACCAGCCTAACAGGCAGCGAAAGCCCTCTGGAAAACTCGGCGGTGGGCATTAGCTCGATGACCGACACGTGGATCATGCTGCGAATGATCCAAACCCCCACCGAGCGCAACCGACTGCTCTATGTGTTAAAAAGTCGCGGCATGGCACACAGCAACCAAATGAGGGAGTTCAACCTGACGAATAAAGGCATCGACGTGCTGGATGTGTACACGGGCACCAGCGACGACTACACGGGAGCGGGTAGGCTCAACCGCAAGGCGCTGGATCAGTCCCGCGCGTTGGCCGAGCGGCAGACAGCGGAACAAAGGGAACGTGAACTGAACCTAGAACACCGCAGCCTGCAGATACAAATCGCCATGCTGCAGACCCGCGCCGTCGGCATTGAGACCGAAAAGGCCTACGCACGCGAACAGGTGCGCCTGCTCGCGGAAACCCAACATGCCGACAAAGGGCGCATGGCTATCGCCCGCCACGCCGACTGAAACCCACCCCAGATACCGACTCGAAAGTAGCGGGGTAAGTCGGCTGCTATCCATATAGTCGGTAGAAACATGAAACGTGTCGGATCGAAAGTAATGCGGTGCTTCAGCCCGCATCGGTGATTGCAGCGGCAAACACCCTCAGACCTGCGGGCTAAAGCACCGCACTACCTCAGAACTCAATCCGCAAACCCGTCGGATACTAAGCCACTAGCCCGTGGTTGGGCCAAGGAAGCCCACCGAACACGCCGCTGCCTAGAATCCGACCCGGCCCAAAATGCTTATGTCCACTTCCCCTCCCACCCCGGCCCCCGAACGCTGGGTCCTGCGACTGTATATTTGCGGACATACGCAGAAATCCAGCTTGGCCTTGGCCAACCTCAAACGCATCTGCCAAGAGCACCTGGCTGGGCGTTACGAAATTGATGTGGTTGACCTGAAAACACACCCCAACTTGGCGGCCGGCGACCAAATCATGGCGATACCGACCTTGGTCAGAATTTTGCCCCGCCCGATCAAAAAACTGATCGGCGAACTGACCAGTGAGGTACGTGTACTCATCGGCCTAGATCTGCGCCCCCGTGGGGCCCCGCCGGATCCCTCCACTTCGACCATGAACCCGCATCCAGACCCTACCGCGCCCTCACCAACACAGGCCGAAGCCGAAGCCACCAACGAGACTGAGACTGATGAAACGCCCTACGTCTTGCGCCTGTACATTGCCGGCATGACAACCCGCTCCACCTTAGCCGTCCAAAACCTGCGTAAACTCTGTGAAGAACACCTTCATGGACGCTACACACTCGAGGTAATCGATATCTACCAACAGCCGCTGCTAGCCGAGGGCGATCAGGTCATGGCTGTGCCCACCTTAATTCGTAAGTTACCGGAGCCCATTCGCCGCTTCGTCGGCGACATGAGCGATACCCAACGCCTTCTTGTTGGGCTTGATTTGCGTGCCGCCCCTGCCCTACCCGATGCAGCCCACAAGCACTGAAAAGTGCCGAAGGAAAAATCATGCGCCATTCCCAAAGTCACGAGATAGGCACCCGTGCCCAACTCAGCGTGGCATGAGCGTCGCGCACCTGTTCCCACCTCATGCCAATTCTTTTTCAAAGTGAGCTGAATTGGCTGGAACGGCCAACGCTACATTTCGATCCACGCGCTGAATTGGCCCTACGTTTCGACCCGCGTGTAGCGTTGGCCGTCCTTGGCCAATTTCAGCGTGCATTAGTTTAAGTCCGCCTCATTTCTCCCGTTACCCCACCCCGTTTTTCACCCATGAACGAGCCCGCTCAGGCCTCAGCGAAACCGCCTGCGGACTACGCTGAACTGCTCCAACGGCTGATCGAGGCCGAGGACACGTTATACGCGATCCGCACGGGCGATGTGGATGCGCTGATGATGGGCGGGCAGGTCTACAGCCTTGAGGGGGCCGAGACGCCCTACCGTTTACTCATTGAGGCCATGGGCGAAGGGGCTGGCACCCTCACCCTTGACGGCACGGTGCTCTACGCCAACCGCCGCCTCAGTGAAATCCTAGCCGCCCCGCTGACGGAACTATTCGGCAATCCGATGCTGCCGTGGCTGGCACCTGATGAACAAGAGGTTTTCAAAACCTGGCTAAATGAGGGCCAGCACCACCCAGTCAGCGGCCGACTTACTTTGCGCAAACACGACGGTCAAACCGTGCCGGTGCAGGTTTCGATTAACCTGCTGCCCGCCCCCGGGGTGCCGACGCTAGGGATCATCATGGTCGACCTCACCGCGATCAACCAGGCTGAACAGGCGCTGCGCCGCAGTAACCGCGCGTTACGCATGGTCAGTGCCTGCGACCACGTGCTCGTGCATGCGAACACCGAGGCGGTCTTATTTGCTGAAACCTGTGAGGTGATCGTCAAGGAAGGCGGCTACCCGCTCACTTGGATTGGCGTAGCGGAACACAATGAGAGCAAGACGATTAAGCCGATAGCATGGGCAGGCGAAAAAATCGAATATATCAATAACATCACCTTGTCGTGGGCCGCCGATGCGCACGTACAAGGGCCCGCCAGCAGTGCAATCCAAAGCGCCCAAACGGTGGTAATCAATGAGCTGGCGACAGATGCCCACTTTGATCGGTGGCGGCAACAGGCTCTGACGGCGGGATTCGCTGCCAGCATCGGCCTGCCGTTAAGGACGGCGGGAGGCACCTGGTGCGTGTTGTGCATCTACGCACAAAACAGCGGGGCGTTTAACGCCGAGGAAGTTCAGTTGCTCAAAGGTCTAGCCAACGATCTCGCCTATGGCATCGAGGCCTTTCACATCCGAGCGGAGCATGAACAGGCGGAAGCAAAAATCCGTGAACTTAACGAGGAATTGGAGCAACGGGTGCGCGAACGCACCATCGAGCTCGAGTCATCGAACACGGAACTGGAGGCGTTTGTCTACACCGTGGCGCATGACCTGCGCGCCCCGCTACGCTCCATCGACGGCTTTAGCCGGATCTTGCAGGAGGACTGCGGCGACCGGCTGCAGCCCGAGGAAAAATGCCACCTGGAGCGCGTGCGTATGGCAACCCAGCACATGGGCCACTTGATCGAAAGCATGCTGCAGCTCTCACGCCTCAACCGCAGCGAGTTAAGGCGCACGACGGTGAATATCAGTGCGTTGGCGCAGGATGTATTCGCCGACTTGCAGCGCCAAGACCCGGAGCGGCTCGTCACGACCGTGGTCGCACCGGATCTGGTAGCGCAAGCCGACCCCGCCCTGCTGCATTCGGTCTTGGAAAACCTGCTGGGAAACGCGTGGAAGTTCACCTCCAAAACCGCCGACGCGCGGATCGAATTGGGCTGCACGAAGCAGGACGGCGTGCCGACTTTTTTTGTGCACGACAACGGGGCAGGTTTTAACATGGCCTATCGAGGAAAACTCTTCGGCGTTTTCCAACGCCTGCACCGTAACGACGAGTTTCCCGGCACCGGCGTCGGCCTAGCGAGCGTCCAGCGCATCATCCACCGGCATCAAGGCCGGGTTTGGGCCGAAAGCGAACCGGGCAACGGCGCCTCCTTTTTTTTCACCCTCGAACCCACCCGAAAACATCATGAATGAACCCGTTGAAATGCTACTCGTGGAAGACAGCCCCAACGATGTGGAGCTGACGCTACGCGCCTTCACTCGTCAAAAACTCGCCACCCGAATCCAGGTGGCCCGCGACGGGCAGGAAGCCCTGGACTTTATCTTCGGCCGGGACGCTTACATCGGCCGTGATCTCAACCAGCAGCCCAAGCTGATCCTGCTCGACCTGAAGTTGCCGAAAGTCGACGGCCTCGACGTGTTGCGGGCGATCAAAAGCGACCCGCGTACCCAGATGATCCCAGTGGTAATCCTGACATCCTCGTGTATCGAACACGACATCGCCGAAGGATACCAGCGGGGGGCAAACAGCTACCTGATCAAGCCGGTGAGCTACGACCAGTTTATGATCTTGGTGAACACGTTGGGTATGTACTGGCTACAATTTAACCAAAATGCCGTAGCTGCTCCGGTGGACGAACTGCACCTGGCCAAGTGAGGCGCCTTGGCCGTTTTTAGCAGGTTTTTTTTTGCGACTCCTGCGCATTTTTGCGGCTAAATCATCTCTTTTTATCGTGAAGGCATGAACGTTAGGGGGCGTTTTGTGTCACTTGGTGATTTTTGCGGTCCATGGTTTGAATAATACCCACCGAAAACGTCGGTTAACCTTCGATTTTTCCCGTAGCGACGTCGCGTTCATGCGCTTTGACCTCCACGGAAAAAATGCCACACCTGCGGACTTGAAAACGTCCTCCTCCGCATGAACTGGGATCAACTCGACTGGCCCGCTCTCGATCGACTCCGCGCGGGGTTTCTCAGCGGCAGTGCCGCCGACGGTCCCTATTGGACCACCCTTTCCGATCTGGCCAGCTATGACCTGACCTATGCCGAGCGCATCGGCTGGAAATGGGATGCCCTACTGCGCGAACTCACCCTGCGCCATTGGCGCCCGCCGGCCGGCACCACCCTGATCGACTGGGGCTGCGGCAGCGGAATCGCCGCGCGCCGCGTCGCCGCCGCCTTGGGTGCCGATCATTTTACCGCTCTTCAGGTGTGGGATCACTCGTCTCTCGCCCGCAGCTTCGCCGCCAATCAAGCCCGCGCGCACTTCCCTGCCCTCGAGGTGACGGAAATCGCTAGTGCGCCGACCCCGGCCAGCCTCCCCGCGGCCTACACCTTGGTGCTCAGCCACGTTTTTAACGAACTGAGCGTCGAGCAACGCACCGCGCTACTCGCCCTCGTGGCGGGTGCCGCCGCCGTGTTATGGATCGAGCCGGGCACGCACGCCGACAGCCGCGCGCTTGCCACCGTGCGCGACCGGGTGCGCACGACCCACCAGATCGTTGCCCCCTGCACGCACCGGGAAAACTGCCCGCTTTTTCTAGCCGCCAACGAGCGCGACTGGTGCCACTTCTTCGCCTCGGCGCCCGTCGGCATTCAAAACGATTCGAACTGGGTACGTTTTTCCCACCGCGCGGGTCTCGACCTGCGCAGCCAAGCCTACAGCTACCTGGTACTCGCGGCCGAGCCGAGCGCACGGCTCATAGCTCCCAGCGCCCAGCTCCCAGCTGGTTCTAGCGCCGCCCGCGTCTTAGGGCGTGTGGAAATCTTTAAGCCTTACGCCCGCTTCCTTGCCTGCGAGTCTACGGGGTTACACTGGCTGGAGCTGACCAAGCGCACCGATCCCGCGTTGATCAAACGCCTAGATAAAACCCCACCGGTGCCGCTCTACGCACTCGCCCACGACGGCCACCGCGCCAACGCTATGACTCCGCTGGTAGAAGCCCCCGAGCCCACCAGCAACGACTGAAGCTCTCCTCCCCTTCACGCTGGCGGCCAACAACGCTCCAACGAAGGGCTTTTGGCACTCCGGCGCTTCGGTAGCTGGACAACGCAAAATCAACGTAGCAGGAAAGCGGACGAGACGTTCCTTCCATACGCCTGAAAAGCGCCTCGGCCTCGTGCAGTTGTTCGTCGGACAAGCGCGTGGCGATGGTACGAACGCCTGTGGTGGACTGGATAGACTGGATTTCCAGCGTTTGCCGTTCAGCGGAAGCTTCGGCGCGGGACGGGAAGCTTTTTCGAATGCGCTTACCGTCAAGCCAGCCGGTAAGGCGGAAAACGATCTCCCCTGAGGGATTCGTGAACTCGGAAATGACGAACTGCGGTACCTGGGATATGTAGGATTTGCCACGTCAACTGGCAACCTAGCTCGACCAAAAGCGGAACTCCTTCTTAAAGAAGGAGTAAACTGGCGTCCCCACGGGGATTCGAACCCCGGTTATCTCCGTGAAAGGGAGACGTCCTGACCGGGCTAGACGATGGGGACGTTTAGAACGGAGGCCGGACCTTAAAACCCATTACGTCTCTTGCAAGGGTAAACTTTCAGCCTCTTTTCGCTTTCGCTCCGCCCGCCCCCCGTCTTCTGTCCTGCCCCACGCCATGATCTCCGCCCAAATCGCCGCCGCCCTGCCCGCCCGCGCCGTCACTTCCATCGACGGCCTTCCGTTCCCGCTCCTCGCCTCGGGCAAGGTCCGCGAAATCTATGACTTGGGCGACGCCCTCCTGCTCATCGCCACCGACCGGCTTTCCGCCTTCGACGTCATCCTGCCCGACGGCATCCCCGGCAAGGGCATCATCCTCACTCAGATGAGCAACTGGTGGTTCGCCCAAACCGCCCACCTTCTCCCCAACCACCTGCTGCCCGACCAGGCCGGCGAATTCGCCCGCCGCGGCATCACCGATCGCGATCTGCAACTGCGCTCCATGATCGTGCGCAAACTCACCCCGCTCACCATCGAGTGCGTCGTGCGCGGCTATCTCGTCGGCAGCGGCTGGTCCGCCTACCAGAAAACCGGCGAAGTCTGCGGCCACCACCTGCCCACCGGCCTCCGACAAGCTGACAAATTGCCCCAGCCCCTCTTCACTCCCACCACCAAGGCCCCCAAAGGTCAGCACGACGAGGCCATCAATGACGCCCAGGGCGCCGCCGCTGTCGGTGCCGCGTTGTACGAAAAGGTCAAAGCCACCAGCCTCGCTTTGTATCAGCTCGGCCATGACCGCGCCCGTGCTGCCGGCATGATTCTGGCCGATACCAAGTTCGAATTCGGCACCGACGCCGCCGGTAACCTCATCCTGATCGACGAGGTGCTCACCCCCGACTCCTCCCGCTACTGGCCGGCCGACGGCTACCGCGTCGACTGCTCGCCTCCCAGCTACGACAAGCAGTTCGTCCGCGACCACCTGCTCGCCATCAAGTGGAACCAAACCCCGCCTGCCCCCACCCTTCCGGCCGAGGTGATTGCGCGCACCCAGGAAAAATACCTCACCGCGCTAAAAAACCTGCTCGGTTAACACCCGCCGCGGTTACGCCCGCCGCCTTCTTCGACTAGGCTAACCCACATCCAGCCCCCTCTCATGCCGACAAAATCACCCCTCATTTTCATCGGCACCGACAGCGGCGCCACCACCTCAAAAACTGGCGGGGTCTGGGCCGATGGATCACCTATCTCGACCCGACTGCGCCAGAGCTCCACCAACTCGCAGGACGGCACCGCCGCAGTGATCAAGGGCTGGGTCGAGGGCGTGGAGGAATTCCTTGCCGATAACCAGCTGAGCTGGGACCAAGTCGCCGGTGTCGGCCTGGCGTTGCCGGGCCCTTATCAGAGCTATGGGGTAATGGACCGCTCGGCCAATTTACCCGCCTCGTTTACCGGCTGGAATTTTTTCGCCGACTACTCCGCCGCTCTCGCCCAAAAGGCCGGGCGAACCCTTCCCCTCGTCGTGGGCAACGACGGCGATCTGGGCGGCGTCGGTGAAGCCGCCCGCGTGCGCGGCGACCAAAAAGCCTCGGTCGTCCTGCTCGCCCCTGGGTCGGGCCTCGGCACCGCTTACATCGACGCCCGCGGCCTGCCGCTTTCCGGCGACCACCTCGCTGGCATGGAGGCCGGCCATATGCCGGCGCCGCTACACCTACTGGGGGGGAAACTGGCCGCAGCAGCCCCTTTCCGCTGCGGCTGTGGCCGCGACTGGGGCTGTATCGAAGCTTACACGACGATCTCCGGCTTGCCGCAGTACCTCGACCTACTGCTCCCCAACTTCCCCGAACACCCGCTCGCCGCGTCCACTGACAGCCCCAAACACAAGGCGCTTTCCCTGCGTGGGCTAGCGCAAAACGGGGACCCGCTCGCGCTGGAAATCTTCGACTTGCAGGCCCGCGCTCTGGGTCTGCACGTCGCCAATTTGGCGATGGCGC
>CANIXX010000110.1 GCA_947471115.1 Opitutaceae bacterium
GGTCTTCTGGGAGGCCCACTCATATTCAAGGTGGCCTGGGACGGCCAATCCGCATGGGGCGGGTGGGAGCATTGGCCGTCCTCGGTCATTTTGACGCATCTTGATCGTAAATGAGTTTACCGCACGCAACAGGTTGGAGGGATGAACTCGCGAGCCATCTGTGCCGCAAGTGCGCCAATTGCCTCGCAGCGCGAAACGATTTGAAGGGTGCCTTCGGCATTCCTTTTTCGGCGGCAAAATGGGGGCGGGTTCGATTAAAAACTGATCAGATCACATCGAACGCATTCTCCTGTTATCTGTCATAATGCGTCACTCCATAGCGCGTTCATTGCTATTAGGAGTCATTCGCCGGGCTATACCAACTTCCCCTTTCATGCCAAACTCCCATCTGCACCTTGTTCGCAACGCGCCCACCACCGGGGCCCCAAAATACCTCTACACCTGGGGTTCCGGCCGCGCCGAGGGAAACGGCGCCATGAAAAACTTGCTTGGCGGCAAGGGCGCCAACCTCGCCGAAATGACCCGTATCGGCCTACCCGTGCCTCCCGGCTTCACCCTGACTACCGAGGTCTGCTCTTATTATTACAACCACGCCCGCACCTACCCAGCCTCACTTCAAGCCGACATCGAGGCGGGCATCCGCAACATGGAGCAGATTATGGGCTACCGTTTTGGTGACGCGGAAAATTTTCCGCTCCTGGTTGCGGTGCGCTCCGGCGCGCGCGAGTCGATGCCGGGCATGATGGACACGATCCTAAACCTTGGCCTCAACGACCAGACTGTCCTAGCCCTCGCTCGCGCCACCCAAAACGACCGTTTCGCTTGGGACTGTTACCGCCGCTTTATTCAGATGTACGGCGACGTCGTGCTGGGCGTTCAAAAAGGCCCGCATGAAGACCATGAGCCCTTTGAGGTCGCCATAGCCGCCCTCAAACACGAGCGCTACCGGTGTGAGATCGACGACGCCCTTCTCACCGCCGCCGATCAACAGGAGCTCGTGCACAGGTTCCAAGCGATCGTTTTGGCGCGCACAGGCCATGCCTTTCCTTCCGATCCGTGGGTGCAGTTGCGCGGTGCGGCTGGGGCCGTGTTCGGCTCGTGGATGAACGACCGCGCTGTCGTTTACCGCGCCAAATACCACATCCCCAGCGAGTGGGGAACCGCAGTCAACGTCCAGGCCATGGCCTACGGCAACACCGGGGAAACCTCCGGCTCCGGTGTGGCGTTCACCCGCAACCCCGCAAACGGCACCAACGAGTTTTACGGCGAGTTTTTGCTCAACGCTCAGGGCGAGGACGTCGTTGCTGGTGTGCGCACTCCGCTGCCAGTCGCCGACCTCGCACATAAAATGCCCGCCTGTTACGCCGAACTGCTGCGCGTGCGCACCGTGCTCGAAACGCATTTCCGCGACATGCAGGACATCGAGTTCACCATTCAGGAGGGCAAGTTGTTCATGCTGCAAACGCGTAACGGCAAGCGCACCGCCATGGCTGCACTCAAGATCGCCCTCGATCTGCACCGCTCGGGCGTCATCGATTGGCGCACCGCCGTGTTACGCAATCCCGCCGACCAATTGGATCAACTTCTCGCGCCGATCTTCGACCCGCACCAACTCTCCACGCTCACGCCTCTGGCCACTGGTCTGCCCGCCGGCCCCGGTGCCGCCTCAGGCCGAATTTATTTCAACGCCGAGCGCGCTGTTCATGCCGCCGCTCAGGGCGAAAAAGTCATCCTCGTGCGTCTCGAAACCTCTCCCGAGGACCTGCGCGGCATGATCGCCGCCGAAGGTATTCTCACCGCCCGCGGCGGCGTTTCCTCCCACGCCGCTCTCGTCGCCCGCCAGATGGGGAAGGTCTGCGTCTGCGGTCTGTCGGCCCTGCACATCGACTACGACCACAAGCGATTGCGGATCGGCCAAAGCGATTTCCGTGAAGGCGACGCACTCTCTCTCGATGGCACTCTCGGCCACGTGTACGCGGGGCTGGTTAAAACGGCTCCCTCCGAGATCATCGCCGGTTTGCTCCACGACGACCCGATTGCCCGAGCCACCGAAAAATTTAAAGACTACCAGCAGCTCATGACTTGGTGCGCCGAGGCCACGCGCCTGCTAGTGCGCACTAACGCCGATACCCCCGAGCAAACCCGTCAGGCGCTTGCCTTTGGCGCGAGCGGTATCGGGCTGATCCGTAGTGAACATATGTTTTTCGCCGGCGACCGTATCGACGCGATGCGCGAAATGATTCTGGCCGACAGCGGCCATGCCCGCGAAGCCGCATTGGCCAAATTATTGCCGTTTCAACGCGACGATTTCATCGGGATTTTCACCGCCCTCGATGGACTGCCCGCCACCATCCGGCTGCTCGACCCGCCTCTGCACGAATTCTTACCCCACACTCACAAGCAGCAGCTCGACCTCGCCCGAAAGCTGGACCTACCGCTGGAAAAAATCGTTCAACGGGTCCAGTCGTTGGCCGAATTTAATCCCATGCTCGGCTTCCGCGGCTGCCGACTCGGAATCAAATACCCAGAGATCACCGTCATGCAGGCGCGGGCGATTTTTGAGGCCGCCGCCAGCGTGCCCAACGCCCAGCCTGAGATCATGGTGCCGCTGGTCGGATTTAAGAAGGAGCTCGATCGGCAAGTCGCACTTATCCATGCCACCGCCCGCGCTGTCATGGCCGAGCGCGCAGTTACGTTAAATTACACGGTTGGCACGATGATTGAGGTTCCGCGCGGCGCCCTCACCGCCGACGAAATCGCCCACACCGCAGAATTTTTTAGCTTCGGCACCAACGACCTCACGCAAACCTGCCTGGGCATGTCGCGCGACGACATTGGCGGATTTTTGATTCCTTATCAGGAGGCGGAGATCCTAAAGGCAAACCCCTTTGCCACGCTCGACCAGAGTGGCGTTGGGCAGTTGATCGAGATTGCCATCACCAAAGGTAGGCGCACCCGTCCTGGCCTCAAGCTCGGGTTGTGTGGTGAGCACGGTGGCGACCCGACCTCGGTGCGTTACTGTCACCAGATCGGGTTAACATATGTGTCGTGTTCACCCTATCGTGTGCCGGTTGCCCGTTTGGCTGCCGCCCAGGCCGCTCTCAGCGATACCACGGTCGCCACTTAATCGGGTGTGGGCGCGCAGCTCCGATGGGCTTACTCCCAGCTGCGGGTCATTCTATTTGTTGCCATGCCCCGACTCTACACCCACTCACCTAACACGCCTAGGCGGTCTTCGGGCAGTCGCTTGGCTTCAAATCAATAACTTGTGTTTTTAGCCAATCGAATTACCGGGTACTCGTGACTTACTAATATTAAAGTAGTCTCCGCCTTTATGCATGTTGTTGTCAGTCCCCCAGTGTATTTTTTTATCAAGCTTGGCTAAGAGCGGAATGTGCTTTGAACAGTGGACATATGCCTCGCATACAGAAATCTTTATCCATCGTTCAGGCTTTCGCCCGCCCTTAGCGGATAAATCTGCCATCATAGAGTCGGGTAGATTTGGGAGGGCCAAAAGCTGATCATTTTCAATGATTTGAACTGATCCATTTACGTGCAAACCAACAGTGCTTTCAAGGAAATCAATAAACATCATTCCGATGTGATTGTTTTCAAGTATATTGCCAATACTTGCCATCACTCCGTTGCCACGATACTCGGGGTAAATTAATGTTTTTTCGTCTAACACACGAACAAAACCAGGTAATCCTGCACGAAATGAGCTGTCGCATTCCCCGGCACCATCTGAAGTAGCGATAAAAACCATTTCTTGGCGAAGAATGAAATCCTGCATAGCTTGATTCAAGCATGTAAGCATTTGCTTATCATAAAAAGCCAGTGCTCGCTTAGTCGTGGAGTATAATTTTTGAGCCTTTTTTTCCCCATTCGAACCATGTGAGATCATGCCGCCATTATTAATTATGCATTCCGATTCATCAAACAATTTCGTGCGTCTATAGCTGTCGTGTCTGGTTTGGCTTCACCCGGATATTTTTTTGGGCCCCCGTGATGTGCATTCGCGAATCGGGTGGTTCGGGTGCATGGAGTTTGGGTTTTATACTTCAGTGGAAACTGAAGAATAAAAACAAGCTAATCGATATTATAGGATGAGGAAAAATTAATCGTAAACCAAAACACTTTTAATGCCCGAATTCGTTCGATCGGTATCTTCCACATAAAGACGCTTTTTAATAATGATTTTGGCGAAGTCCGAACTGGAAAACAGCCCCTTTCTTTCAATAATCTCTACGATCTTCTGGAGGTCGGTTTCAAGAGCGCAAATTCGCTCAATTAAAACGGTCAATTCTGCATCTGAATTGCCTGATGTTTTTTTTGCTCTTGTTCTGAAATTTAGAGAAGCCATGAATAACTCGAAAAATATTTCAGTCAAATATCAACCAAAACGAATTAAAATGGACCGCAATCTAGCTTTTTTACAATTTCGTTAAACGCGCCACGGGGCGTTTTTCATTTTCCCTCACCTTAATCCACAGCGATGATCTGCGTTGGCGAGGAGTGTACGGCTCGGAGCACAGTCCGGATAAGCATGTTCACTCACTGTAGTGCCTGTTTCGGTTGAAGAATTTTTCTGAAAACCCACTCGCCAAATCCACTATTCATTTTCTCTTTGGTGTAAGCATACGGTCGGAAAAACTGTAGGTCGCTATTTTGGCGTTTTTTTTTGGGGGACCGCTCTACTGCACTTGGTGCTCTCGTAAAACCTATGTTTGGGTTTTCGAATCGACTGCCTCTCTCAGCCTCGACGCCAAAATTATAATTAAAAAACCAACCGACTACTTTTGATAAAGCGAACCCACTACTCCGCTAAAAAAATCACGAAAACCAAAACTGAATGAATACAATTCTGCAAACTGAACCCAATCGAATACTATTACGATAAACCCGAACGCCGAAGTTTTAACCACGGAACTCACAGATGAGCACAGAAAACAGAGTGTTACTGAATTTAAAGACAGGATGAAAAAAAAGGGGATCAAGTCGAGTTCGTTTACCTTCTAAGGGATTGTATATGTGCAATCTGTGTAATCTGTGGTTGGTTTAAACTTCGGAATTCAGGATAAATCTGCCGAATTCTTGATAGTGTTCGGATTGTTGGAAAATGGCGGGTTTTGGATTCTGCGGCGCCCAGATCTCTGACCGGGATGCTTATTGGCTTGGCTTGCAATTGCTTGGTTCTGGCAATTATGCCCGAATTCATTGTGAGCTTTTCGATCAATCGGTTTCTATGGGGTGGGGTATTAAAACGAGTTTAACAGTAATTTACATGTAAGGACGCATGTGCGTTGAAATTCACCGCAATACCCGTTTGATCCAGCCATCGTTATGGCAAATTTGGCTAAAGATTTCCCCACAAAAATTCTGAGAAAGTTCCTTATGGCATTGGTGGTAGGCCTTTTAACGCTGGCCGCCTATAGTCTGTGGATGTATGTGCAGGAGCCGGCTAGTTTTACGGGTAGACGCGAAAAATTGGTCGCCGCCAACGAATCGGAATTAACGGAGCTACGGGGTGAATTGGCCCAACTGACCAACACCAAAACCGAAACCAGCGCGGCGCTCACCGCGCAGCATTCTCGTCTTAATCAGGCCGAAAGGACCATTAAAACCCTGCATCATCTGGACCCTGGTTTGATCGAGCGTGTCTTTGGTGATGCCGAGGCGCAGAAAGTTCATGTGGCCCGAATCGCCCGAATGGATGCGATCAAGCTCGAAGCCGGCAAGCGTGTCATGGAGTTGCAAAAACAATTGGCGTTAACTGAGGCACGGCTGGCTGTGGTGAGCGAACGACTCCCGGTTGTGGAGGGAAATCTGCGTGCGCTGGCGGCTGAGCAGCAGGCTGTTTTTCACTACCTGCGCATGGCTTGGGCTGAAGCACGCTGGCTGGTTGCGGCGGTGGTTTGCGCTTATTTGATCGGGCGGTTTTTCGTGGATCTGGTGCTTTTTTACGGAGTGGCCCCGCGAATTGTGCGAGGGAAGGCCGTTCAGTTGGTTCAGGGCGAGGTGGTGCTGCCGATGGTAAAGGAGAGCTCTTTGTCGGTGGCCGATGAGCTGTGGCCGGGCGAGCTTCTGCGGGTGCGTCCGCACTTCCTGCAGTCCAGTGAAGAGGGCCTCAATCGTCGGCTGTGTTTGGTGTTAAACTGGCGCCGCGCGTTTTCGTGTTTAGCCTCCGGATTGACTGGGCTGGTTGAGCTACGCAATGAACGAAACGCGGGACAGCGGTGGGTTACCTTTGCCAGTAGCAAGGACCCTTTTGCCGAACTTTCGATCGTCTCGGTGCCGGAGGGCGGCTCGTTTATTCTTCGCGCGGGGTTTCTCGTGGGCGTGATCACGGCGGGAGGTAAATCCGTAGCAATCCGGCGCCATTTGCGCCTGTTCCACTGGCAGTCGTGGGTGTCGGGTCGCTTTGGCTATTGGGAGTTCTTCGGGCCGTGCCGTTTGATTGTATCGTGCATGAGCGCAGTGAGCGTCGAAGTGATGAGGCCGGCCGACGAGTCCGGGGAACTGGCTTCGCGTTGGGTGGCGCAAGCGGGTGTGGTGGGCTTCAGCCCTCAACTTGCGCTCAAGCCGGTGCGCTGCCTGAGCTTTTGGCGTTATTACGCTGAGCGTCGTCCGCTCTATGAAGTGGAGATCAAGGGCACGGGTGTGTTTTTGGCCAGCGAGTCCGGCGGTCAGGCACGCCAGCGCATGCGCGGCAACGAGGGGCCAGCGGTGAAGTTGCTTAAACTCTTTGGTTTGTAATCAGGGTTGCGATTGCAACGCGGGCCCGAATCGGGACATGGTGGGATTTTGCCGGACCGCGCCATGTCTTCGCTGTTTAAACTTCACGCCGACTATAAGCCCATGGGGGATCAACCGCAGGCGATCGCGCAGCTCATGGCGTCGATTCAAGCGGGTAACCGTTACCAGACGTTACTCGGGGTCACCGGCTCTGGGAAAACTTTCACCATGGCCAACGTCATCGCCCAGTGCGATAGGCCTGTGTTGATCATCTCCCACAACAAGACCCTCGCGGCCCAACTCTACTCGGAGTTTAAGAATTTTTTCCCCGAGAACGCCGTCGAATACTTCGTTAGTTACTACGATTATTACCAGCCTGAGGCGTACGTTGCCTCCAGCGATACTTACATCGAAAAGGACTCATCGATTAACGAGGAGATCGAACGCATGCGCATCGCCACGGCGAGTTCGCTCGTATCGCGCCGCGACGTGATCGTGGTGGCCTCGGTGTCGTGTATCTACGGCTTGGGTTCGCCCGAGGATTTCCAGTCCATGCGCATCGCGCTGCGCAAGGGCGAGGCGCTGGGTCGCAACGTGCTGCTGCAAAAACTCGTGGACGTGCTCTATGAGCGCAACGACTACGAGCTCAAGCGCGGCTCGTTCCGGGTGCGCGGCGATGTTGTCGACATCATGCCGGCGTATCTCGAACTCGGCTTACGCGTCGAATTTTGGGGCGAGGAGATTGAGGCGTTGAGCGAGTTCGATCCGACCACCGGCACGGTAACGCGCGTGCTCGACCAGTTCGATCTTTACCCAGCCACCCAGTACGTCGCCGGCAAGGACAAGCTCGTGGGGGCCATTCAGGCGATCAAAACGGAGCTGGATGAGCGCGTGGCGGTGTTCGAAAAAAACGGCCAGCTACTCGAAGCCCAGCGCATCCGCATGCGCACGAACTACGATTTGGAGATGCTGCAGGAAATGGGCTTCTGCAACGGCATCGAGAACTACTCCAGCGTTATTGCCGGCCGTAAACCCGGTGAGCGACCGGTCTGCTTAGTGGACTTTTTCCCCAAGGACGCGCTGCTGATGATCGACGAGAGCCATGTTTCCATCCCGCAGATCGGCGGCATGTCCAACGGCGACAAGGCGCGAAAAATGAACCTGGTTAACTTCGGTTTTCGCCTGCCCTCGGCTTTGGACAACCGCCCCCAGACCTTCGCGGAATTCCTGTCGATTACCGGCCAGACGCTGTTTGTTTCGGCCACGCCGGCACCGTACGAGTTGGAGAAATCCGCCGTGATCGCCGAGCAGGTGATTCGCCCGACCGGGCTGCTCGATCCGGAGATAGTGATCCATTCGACCAAGGGCCAGGTCGAGCACCTGATCGGCGAGATCAACCGCGCGGTGGAAAATGGCGAGCGCGTGCTGGTGACCACACTGACCAAGCGGCTGTCGGAGGACATCACCAGTTTCATGCGCGAGGCGAAGATCCGCGTGGAATACCTGCACAGCGACATCGACGCGATCGAGCGGGTGGAGATCTTGCGCAACCTGCGCCTGGGTAACTTCGACGTGTTGGTGGGCATCAATTTATTGCGCGAGGGGCTAGATCTGCCGGAAGTGGCGCTGGTGGCGATTCTCGACGCCGACAAAGAAGGGTTTTTGCGCAGCGAAACCTCGCTCATTCAGACCGCCGGCCGCGCGGCCCGCCACGAAAACGGTCGGGTGATTTTCTACGCAGACAAGATCACCGAATCGATTCGCCGCACGCAGGAAATTACCTCTGCGAGGCGCGCCAAACAGATTGCCTACAATCTGGAGCACGGGATTACCCCGCGCAGCACCAAACGCACGGCGCAATCGAGTTTGCATGTCTACGACGGCAGCGGAAAGACCGAGGATGCGGCGCTTGCAGCCGAGGGTGGCGAGGAAGATGTGAAGGCGGTCATCGCCGAGCTTGAGGAGGATATGACGGCGGCGGCAGGCCGTTTGGAATTTGAGCGGGCGGCGTTGTTGCGCGACCAGATTGAGGCGTTGAAGTCGGGCGATTATCGCAAGGCGGCGCAGACGGCGAGCAAGGGCCGGGCGTACCCTAAGGCGAAGCGGCGGAGATAAGCCGTTTGGAGTTTGAACGGGCAGCGTCGTTGCGCCCAGGAACGTCGGCGCTTCAAAGCCCACTTCGCGCTCAAGCCGCACCTTGAGCGCCAATGGGTTTTAGCTAAGCGATTATTTGCCAGCCAGCTGAAGACGCCTTATTTGGTAACGCCATCCAGTGCCCTGGCGGCGAGTTTTTCGCCTGCCGCAAGACACTGCGGAACCGCAATTCCGTCGCGCACAGGGCCCCCGATTAAGAGCCCTGGATACGTCGCTTCTACGGCGACGATTTGCTCAATAAAGCGGTCGTAGCCGAGGTTGTACTGTGGGATAGCCTTAGGCCAAATGGTGCGGCGCATAAACACCGGTGCACCGCTTACGCCGAGCAGCGATTCCAGCTCGTCTCCCACGCGGCTGAGCAACGTTTTGTCGTCGAGTCGCGCCATCTCTGGGCGGAGCGCTCCGCCGGTCATTACGGTGATGCCGAGGTGACCGTCCGGGGCACGATCGGGGAAAAGCGTGGAGTTAAACAACACTCCGAGCACGTCGCTCTTTTCGGCTGGAGGAATCAACATACCAAATCCATCCAGCGGATGAGTTACTTGCTCACGTCGATAGCCGAGAAACAGCGAGGACACAGGCGGATAGGTAATTTCCGCGAGACCGGAAAGCGGAAGTGCGCGGGGTGCGCCGACCGTGGTGATTGGTAAAGCGGCGAGGGCGCCCGCTGGCAGTGCGAGGATGACGGAGGCGAAGGGTTCGCTGTGGCTCGCCTGGTCGGGGCCGGTCCAGTGCACGGTCCAGGTTTTGGCGGGCCCCGAGTCGGCCACGAGCGCGGTGACGCTGGATTGCAACGCAACGCTGCCGGAGGGCAGGCGGGCGGCGAGGGCGCGGGGCAGGGATTCAAGTCCGTCGGTGAAGCTGATGAGTGGGGTTGGTCCACGCGCTTCGCCACGGGCTTTCTTGGCTTTGGCCGCAGCGCTCATGCCACGAATGATCGAGCCGTGCGTGCGCTCGGCTTCCCATAGCGACGGGAAACTCAGTCGCGCGGAGAGCTGACTAGCATCCCCAGCGTAGACACCGGACACAAAGGGGCGCAGTGCATGGTCAACCAGTTCGGTACCGAAGTGAGCGGCTACAAAGTCAGCCAGACTGACATCGGCGGTGCGCTGGCGGGGGCGAAGGAAAAGGTCGCCAAAGAGCCGGATTTTGGCGTGGGCGCTAAAAAGCGGAGTTTTAACAAAACTAAGGGGCGATGAGGGTGCGGCGAGGACCCGGCCCTGGCGAACGAGGTAACGATTTTTGGCGGAAGGAGACGCGGAGAGCGGGGGCAGTTCGAGTTCGGCGCACAGGGCGGCCAGCGCAGGCGTGAGTTGAAGGGAGTTGGGGCCGGCTTCGATCAGCCAACCTGAAGAGCGTTCGCTGCGGATGTTACCGCCGAGGCGATCGGCGGAGTCGAAAAGCCGGAAGGCGCGGCCTTGGCGGGCCAA
>CANIXX010000111.1 GCA_947471115.1 Opitutaceae bacterium
CACCCGCGCCGGTGTAAGTGAGCGTTGTGGTATCCGCGAGATTGATGCTGGAGGTGGTGCCGAGCGCGGCAGCGGCGTTAAAGGCGAGCGTACCGCCGGAAAGCGTGGTTACGCCCGTGAAGGTATTGGTACCATTGAGCGTGAGCGTGCCGGAGCCGGTTTTGGTTAAACTGCCGCCGCTACCCGTGATCGAACCGGAGCTGGTGCCGCCGCTCACTGAAAGCGTGGTCGAAGCCCCCAAGTTAACCGTACCGCCGCTCAAGGTCGTGATCGCACTGGTGGAGCCGTTCAAGTTGGCGGTACCGCCAGAAAGAGTGCCGATCGTCGCCACGCCGCCGACGGTCGTCGTGCCGCCGGAGATGTTGGCGGAGAGATTGCCGACGGTCGTCACGTTTCCTGCCGAGATACCGCCGGTAACGATGCCATTGCTGCCGAAGCGGGTGTCACCCGCGCCGCTCAGGCTGGCGAGGGTCACCGTTCCGCTCGAAGAGGTGAAATTAAGCGCGTTGGCCGTAGTGTTGTCGTTGCTGACCGCGCCGAAGGTTTGGCCCGTGTTGGCGAAGGTGGCCGCGCCGCTCGCGCCGAGGGTGAGTGCGTTGCCGCTCAACAGACTGCCACTGCTGCTGATTGTGAGATCGCCGGCGTTGACGGTGGTCAGGCCGCTGTAGGTGTTGACCCCGGTGAGGGTTTGGGTACCGCTGCCGGTTTTGATGAGCGAACCGGCTCCACTAAGGGTCCCGGCGTAACTGGCCGAGTTATTGCCGTTGCCGATGGTGAGCGCCACCGCCGCAGGGGAACCAGCGTTGTTTTGCAGTGCAAGGTTGCCGGAGCCGGCCAAACCTCCAGTGGTGAAGGCGTTACCAATGACTGAACTGTCAAAATCCACGGTACCGCCATTCAAGGTAAGCGCGCTCGACTGAATTGCATTCTGTTTGGCCAAAATAAGCGTGCCACCCGAAACCGTGGTCGCGCCGGTGTAGGTGTTGTTACCGGAGAGTTTCCAAGTACCCGAGCCTTGCTTGGTCAGACTTAGACTGGTGGCCGCACCACTTGAAATAACACCGCTCACTTCTCCCGTCCCCGCAGTTGATCCCTGAAGAACGACCGTCTTATTGCCACTTAAGACGGAGGTAATTCCACCACTTAGTTTGAGCAGTCCACTGCCGGACTGGTCGATGATACCGATCGAGTCTCCCGCCGCTGTTCCGATTACAATGGGTCTGGCATAGGTTTCCCCTACGCCCGTGTAGAGCAAGCGGCCGGTGCTACTCGAATTGCCCCCGCCGAGGCGCAGCCCATTGGTATTCGCTGGAAGTCCGGCTAAAGCCGTACTCAGGTTACTCACACTGAGCGTGCCGCCGCCAGTCACGCCAAGAGTTCCTCCGAAGGAATTGGAGCCGGCCAAAGTAAGGGTGCCAGTGCCGCTATAATTTAAATTCCCATTGGTCGATGCGCTCCCGCCGGCGGCGTTTTTGCCGATCGCACCACTGATGAGAATATCCCCGGTGCCTTTGAACGTGAGACTGCGATTAGCGGTACTTTCGCTGATCCACAAAGATCCAGAAAAGGTGGTTAAGCCGGTGTTGTTCACCGTCAGCGTGTTACTCGCGGAACTATTGGTAAAATCCCCCGCGAGCTCGAGATTGGCGCTTCCGCTGATCGTCGAATCGGTTAACAGCGTGACGATGTTAGCCAAGGCGTTCGCGCCGGTTAGGGCGCTGGCCGCCTGGAGAGCGCCGCCATTTAGTTTCAGGGTGCTAGCTCCAAAGGCCCCCTTGTTCCCTGCGGCGAGCGTACCCGTGGTGAGCGTCGTATTCCCACTGTAAGTGTTGGCCACGGCAAGGGTCACGGTTCCGGTTCCAGCCTTGGTGATAGACGTCGTGCCGGTGATCCCACCGTCGCTAATGACACCCGAGTAGGTGGTGTTGCCTGTGCCCGTCATGGTGAGCGTGAACGGGCTCGTATTAGCGACATTGGTAATCGCCGCGCTGACATCGAAAAGACCGCCTGAGTTATTGGTCCATGTTTGGCTCGCCCCCAGGTTCACCAAACCACTCAGAGCAACCGTTCCGGCATTAGCGTTGATTGTGATGCCACTGCTACCCAAAGACAGCGCAGTGCCCGACAGTACGAGGGATGCCGTGACTGTGGTACCATCGCCCACGGTGATACCTTTGATACTGGTGGTTCCGTAGTTCGGCTGATTGCTGTAGGTCGTTTGGTTAAAAAGAACCGTGTCCGTGGCGAGACTGTTGACGGGGGCCGTGCCACTGACCCAGTTGCTACCCGTTGTCCACGTGGTAGAACCTGCGTTATTTATCCACGATTGCTGTGCTGCCCGAACCGACGGCACGGCAATGACAAGACTGATAAGAACCAAAGCGCGAACCGTAGAAAAGCGGCGGCAGGCAATGCACCCAGATGAGCCCCCCCGCCAAAAAACGCTGCAACCCATATCCCCAAACGTCCAGGCGCCGCTCACGTGAATGAGCCGCCCACTACAAAGCCGTGCAAAGGCCATTAAAAAGCCTACGCAGATGACGAAGAATACGATGCCGGCTATGAGCATTTTTCCAGAATCTTACGAACGGGAAGGCTCCGGATTAATAGCCCAAGGTTATACGGAGAAGGGGTGATTTCATCGATAGTGGGGATTTCAATGTAATACCCCGTCATATCGGCACATAAGCACCAATGGTTTAGCCCATTAACACGGGTTTCCAAGACGCCCCATAAAACGAGGCCACTCTTTAGAATCGTAAAGAATTCAACATCAGCCGCCTACAAGAACCTAAGCATTTCTAAGAAGGATGCCAAAAAAGACCCGTTTGCTCAAAAGTATACATAAAAGACCACGCTCAGTCTTTTAGCCGAACACCAAAAGGGTTAGTCTATCGCATCGGATCAGCGCGCTACAGCGCCGGTCCTGTCGGCCTAGTTACCCTCTTCTCCACTTCACTCCTCCGCTAATCTACACCCCTACCTTACGTCGCCCCCCCCAGCCTGAATCCTACCGGGAGGTATCGGGGAGCGCGCCATTAAGAGCGATGGGGGCTGCCACGTGCCACTCTATTTGCCGCCCCGGCCAAACTTCTGCTCAAGCCAAGCGTATAATGAACCGTAACTAACTATCACCACTGCCCTCTACCCATGCGAAAACTCCAAATGCGCAAACAATTCCGGGCTTACGGCGCTTTTTTGATCATGCTGATCTCAACCGGCTTTGCCGCCGAGCCCAAGGTGGATCCGGCACTCACGGCCATCACCGACCGCCCAAGCTTGCCGCGTGTGCTGCTGATCGGGAATTCCATTTCCATCGCCTACACGCTCCCGGTACGGGCGCTGTTGGCCGACGTGGCCAATGTGCACCGGATCCCCGCTAACGGTGGCGCGACGACCATCGGGCTGCGCGATCTGGAACGCTGGCTGGGTGAGGGACATTGGGATGTGATTCACTTTAATTTCGGTCTCGGTGACCTCCGTCATGTTTTTCCCGGCAATAAAGTCCAAAATGAAAAAGGGGAGTATCCGCGGCCCGGCGAAGGCGCGCCGCGCGTCCCTCTGAATGCCTACGAGAATAATCTGCGGACCTTGATCAACCGCCTAAAAGCGACCGGAGCCCAGGTGATCTTCGCCACCACCACGCCGTTGAAAGACGACTTTCATGGTTATTTTGCCGGCCACGAACTCAGCTATAATGACGTCGCGCGCAAAATCGTGGAAGAAACCGGCATCCGCCTTAACGACCTACATAGTGTCGTGGTGGCCCGCTGCCCGGAGCTGCAGGTCGACCACGTGCATTTTAATACGGAGGGCAATCGCCAGCTCGCGCAGTCAGTGGCAGCCAGCATTCGCGCTGCACTCACCGCGCCCGTCATGACGGGTTGGCCGGCGGATAAGGCCAAGGAGTATCTTGAGCTCAAACCGAGTCAGGCCGGGTTACGCACCGAATTGGCAATTACCCTCGCTCGACTCAGCGCCGCCGCCCGCCCGGTGCCTCGGCATTACGAATTTATCCGTCTATAAACATTCATATATCACTTTTCCCCAATGAAGACATCCATCCAACTCCCTTGCGCCAGTTTGCTGGCGACAATCCTCGTCTCGAGATTATTTGCCGCCGCCGGCGACGACGAAGCTGAAATGCGCCGCAATGCCGCCGAGCAAGGTGCCGTGCTCAACCAGCAAATCGGCGTTCCGGTTGCCCCGGCCGACGACGCCAAGCGCTCCACCGCAGACGCTAAACTTGACCGCGAACGCAGCGCATTGGCCTCGCGTATGGCCGCAGACATTCAAGCGGGTCGTCCGCAATATCACACCAACCATCCCGATGCTCAGTGGTTTGGAGCCGGTCCAATGGGTCTGTTTCTCCATTGGGGCATCCCCTCCGTGAACGGAGAGTTTGATCTGTCTTGGGCTATGATTGCCAATATGGGAAGCGGTAAAAAAATCACCCCGAGTGCCTATTGGAAACTCGCCGAAGGGTTTAAGGCCGAGAACTTTAATCCGGATCACTGGCTAGGAGCCGCGAAAACCGCGGGGTTCAGCTATGCGGTGCTCACGGTTAAACACCATGATGGGTTTACCTTGTGGCCGACCGAGACAACCGAGCTTGGCGTGCAAACCAGTCTGCCCGGCCGTGACTTGGTCAAGGAGTATGTCGAAGCCTGTCGCCGCCAAGGCATGAAGGTGGGATTGTTTTTCTCCGGCATGGATTGGTATTTCGATCAAAAGTACCGCTCGTTTAACTACCGCAGCGAGGGAGGCAAAGGCAGTTCAATCCTCACGCCCATTCCGGGCCGGCCGGAGTTTGATATTAATCACCAACCGGTGACCATACCGGATATGACCGAGGAGTTTAAACGCAGCTACCGTGACTATAATCGCAAGCAAATCACCGAGCTGCTGACCCGTTACGGCAAGATAGATATTATGTGGTTCGATGGTGGCAGCGGAACCGACATGAACGTCGAAGAATATCGCGCGCTCCAACCCGGCATTATCATTAATAATCGCGGCAATCTGAAAGACCAGACCAAGAAAGCTTGGCCCGGCGATTATTTCACGTGGGAACATGGTGACGCTTCGGTGCGGCCTCCGGGTTGGTGGGAACAGCAGCGCATCTGGAATTCACCATACTGGGGTTACACTAAGGGCAACGAAACTAAATATACAGCCACCGCCAACATCCTAAACTTACTCGCCCGCACCAAGGCTTGGGGCGGAGCCTTTCTCCTCAACGTCGGCCCGCGTCCCGACGGCACGCTCCCGCCTCCGTTTTACCGGGGAATCGACGAACTCAGCGCCTGGATGAAAATTCATCGCGAAGCCGTCCTCGATGTCGGTGCGGTGCCAACCGACGTAGTCGCCACCTGCCCGGTCACCGTTCGCGGTTCCACCTGGTATCTGCATGCTATCACCGGCACCCCCAACGAAATCGCCGTCTCCCCCGGTGCCCATTTCCAAAAGGTAATCAGCGCACAAGTGATGAGCTCGGGCCAAGCCGTGCCGTTTAATTGGGATGGCACCACCTTGCGCCTGACCTCCAAAAAAACCGATAAAAACACTGCCCACGACGTAATCAAAGTCGAGGTTCGTTAACCCTCTGAATCATGCCGCCCCGTAATCCACGTCTTCGACTCCTCGTTGCCCAGGTTGTCCTTCTGCTCATGGTATGCAGTGGGATCGCGGCCGGCACACCGAGCACCGCCGGTATTCTTGAAGCGGCCCGTTTCGAGGTTACGGGGAATTGGCACTATGGATCTCTGGTCGGACATGTAGCCGACAAGAGCACCATTTGGAGTCCAGAAAGGGATGCGAGTGCAACGTGGTATCCCAACTTGGGGAGTGTCTGCCCAGTGCGGGTGTTTTTCTACATCACGTCCAACTCCGGGAGTACTCCCAAGGCCATCGCCGAAGTAAAGGCGGGGGGAAAGTCTCAAGCCGTTCCGCTCGATCTCCAATCACAACCGGCGCGCTGGGTGGATTTGGGTGTTTATTCGTTTGGTGGCCGCAGCGAGGAGTCCATCCGCATCGTTAACCAGGGCAGCGGATCGCTGCGCCTGAGTGCGCTGCGTTTGGACATCCTTGATCCGCAGGATCATCAACAAGTTTGGCAAACGCTCATCCTGGATGACCTAACCGCCTACGACGCGAAGGCGTTTAACCCGAAAAAAGTCAGTTTTACGGATCTTCAGGCAACGGATCCGTTGGCCGACATCGCGGCTCGCCTAGTGGAAAGTGGTATCATCGAAGGCGCTTCCGGAAGCGTCTTTGGCCCGACGCAGGTGATGAGTACGGCGGATTTTACCGCAGCATTGGCCCGGTCACTCAACCGCACTTCCACCGATAAGCTCGATTCAGCTGCGGCGACTGTTTTGGCCCAACGTCAGGGCTGGGCGCAGGGCAATGCCGCGAGTACTCAGTTGAGCTTGCGCGAAGCGTTTACCCTGATGGTCAGCGCTGCTCGCTGCGGCCTGCGCCCGCTGGCATGGGTAAAGCCGCCAGCCAATCCGGCGGATACCAGCGCTTGGGCGCAAGCACTGGGCCTATACCAAGGAGTCGGGGATCCGGTGTTAATGAGTGCCTCGCTGCTGACCCGTGGACAGGCTGTGGTTTTATTGGATCGGTTTAACCGTCAGTTGATGCACTCTGGGCCACCGTCTGGTACGGGCTGGGACCTCGCCTTCGCGGACGAATTCAATGGCGACCAACTCAACAAGTCGGTCTGGCAAGTGGCCAAAAATCAGACGTGGGGAAAGCTGTTGTCGGTGCGCACGCAGGAGAATGTTGTCGTCAAAGACGGCGTGATGCAGCTGCTCGTCCGCAAAGAGAAGCGCGCGGGCAAAGAGTGGACTACGGCGATGCTAGACACAGGAAAGGCGTTCCGCCAAACCTATGGCTATTGGGAAGCACGATATCGTTACGCTCAGGCCCCCGGGTTGAATAATGCCTTCTGGCTGCATTCCGGCAAAACGGCACTCAAGAACAAGGGATTTGAAATCGATATCAACGAGGGGCACTGGCCCAATACAGTCAACATGTCGCTCCATCAAGAAAGCCTGCCGTCGCTGTCGAAGGGATGGCGAGCCCCGGTAGATCTAGGCCTCGACTGGCATGTTTACGCCGTCGATTGGAACGAAAAGGAAATCATTTATTACTGGGACGGCCGCGAAGTGGACCGGAAGCCTAATACCAACGGGCACTCGGATTCAGCTATCATTTTTAGCACCGCAGTCTTCCCTTGGGCCGGGCCTATCACCGATCGACTCAATGGAACCAGCATGGACGTGGACTGGGTCCGCGTCTGGCAGCGTCGTCCGGCCAAACACTAAGTACTCACTCCATCATTTTATGCATCCCGCCAGTGCTTCGACTCCTTACAGTGCCCCCCGAAATAAAATGTGGCTGTGGGGGGTCGGCACCATTTCGGATGCGCTCATGATTCAAACCTTCGGGCTGGTGCTGCCCATATTTAATACCGGCTTCGGGCTCGATCCGGTTCTGCTGAGCTGGGCGGTGATGCTGCCGCGGCTGCTCGATGGCATCACCGATCCACTGCTTGGGCATTTATCCGATAACATAAAAACCCGCTGGGGGCGGCGAAAGCCCTTCCTGCTCGTCACTACGATCCTAGGGGCGATTCTGATGGCTGGCATTTGGTGGGCGAATCCGGCGTGGCCCAAGAGCTGGCAGTTCGCCTACCTGATTGTCTGCGCGACGCTTTATTACATGACGTGGGGCACATATTCCATGACTCACTACGCATTGGGTTATGAATTGACCGACGATTATCATGAGCGAGCCCGGGTGATGGCAATTCGCACACTGTTTCTGCAGATGGTTGTGGCGGTGGTGGGGTGGACTTACTGGCTGGCCCAGCGCCCGGTTTTCGGCGGAGAAATCCAGGGCATCCGCTGGATTGGCGCGGGCATGGCGGTGTTCATCCTGGCTGCAGGTCTGGTGCCAGTGTTGTTTTGCAAGGAGCGTTTCGCCCTCACCAACCGGAAGCACGAGCCCATTTTGAAGTCGATCAAACAGGCGGTGCGATTGGGCGTCTTCCGCACCTATCTGGCGGTGCGGTTCTTTTCCGCCTTCGGACTGGTAGTGTTTAACCAACTCATTTTTTACGTGAACACCTACTTCGTCTGCGGCGGAGACAAAGATCTGGCGACCAAAATAATTGGTATCGGCACGATGCTGACCGTCGTGCTTTCGATGGCGGTGCTGCCGCTCGTGCCGCGTATAAGTCGTAGCATTGGAAAACGTAAGGCCGTGATTGTCGGTTGTGGCATCGCCTTGTTGCAGGCCTGCTTGATGCCGCTCCTTTACACTCCGGCGAATCCTTATTTGCAGTTGGTGGCAGCGGCTTTGACTGCCCCGCTCATCGCTATCGCAATCGTGCTGCGCGATGCGATCGTGCCCGACATCTGCGACATTGACGAGGTGGAGAATGGCACGCGGCGCGAGGCCTTGTTTACCGCCGTGGTTTCCTTCGTTTATAAAATGGAGGTGTCGTTCTGTGTGGTGCTGGTGGGGTATCTACTGCGTTTTTCGGCCTTCGACCAAACTTTGAAGGTGCAGGCACCGGAGGTGTTGACCCGTTTGCAGTGGTTTACCTTCACGCCGAATATCCTTTTTTGCGCCCTGGCGCTGTTGTTCGCGATCCGGTTTCCCGTCACCGAGGCATATATGGCGGAGGTGCGCCGCAAGCTCGACCTGCGTCGCTCGGGCCTCTCGACCGCGACGTCGGCGGCGGTCTGAGCCGTCGAGCGAACGGAAAAAAGCCGCGTCTTTGAAGACGCGGCTTTTTCTTGCGCATGGTCGGGCGGTGAGTGCGCTCACCGCCCGGTCTGGGGGGCTTCAGTAGCAGCGTATTTCGAAGATGCGGGCGACCTGGGCGCCGTGGGTGGCAAGGCACTCGATCTCCACCGTCTTTCCCGACACCGGTGCCGCGAGGCGGTGCACGCGTTTGCGAAGGAGATTACCCGTCTCTTCGTGCACAACCACACCGTCGATCTTCACGCGGTAGTGGCGCACCAGTTTGGTTTGGGGGCCGCGCGGGGCACTGATCTTTTGGTGGTGGTGGCTAGGGGTGAGCAGGAGTTCGCGCTCGAAACCGCTGTCGAAGGTGAGGTGAACCTCGCGAATCAGAGCGGGCTTGGGCAAGGTAAGCGTAAGAGCCGCCGGTAGGTCGGTGGCCGTCCACGCGTGCAAGGTGTCGGAAGACCAGGAGCCGAAGGCGGCGCGCAGATCGCGAGTGGTCCCGTCGAGGGCCAAGGCGGCGGTCTCCGCGCCAGAGGTGGCGTGAGGTGCGGCGGAGCGGGCGAGGTCGGTGTTGTCTTCGTTGCGCAGTCCGGGCAGGAAAGCGTCATCACGCAGGAGGCGTTGCTGGAGCGCGCGGATGTTTGCCGGGGTGGAGAGAGTGCGGATGTCAGCGGAAGGTTCCCGCAGCCAGAGCGCGGCGGCGGTTCCGACTGCCTGGCCGCCGACGGCGCAGGTGGCCATTACCCGCGTGCTGGCGAAGGCGATGTGGGTGGCGCTGATATTGCGGCCGGCGAAGAAGAGGTTGGCGACGTTACGTGAGTGGTAACAACGCAGCGGGATGGGAAACAGATGGTCGAAATGGTGCTGGATACACGGCGGCTCCTCGGGGGCGTCCACGCCGAGCGGGGGGTGTGTATCCACAAACCAGCCGCCGTAGGCGACGGTGTCGTCGAACTGGCCGGGGGTGAGCACGTCTTTTTCGGTGAGGCGGTAGGGGCCGTGGAAGCGGCGCGATTCCCGTTTGGCGGGGATGGAGCCCACCCAGTCGAGGCCCCATTTGGCGGATTCGAGAAATTCCCCCGAGTTTTTAATATAGTTCCAGACGCCAAGCGTGATGCGGAGTAACTCGTGACGGATTTCGGCATTGTCTTTGAGGGTGTCGAGCTGGCCACCCCACTCGAACCACCAGTAACCGTATTCAAAACTTTTTATCGGACGCAGCTTGAAGTCCTCTTTTTTGAATTTTCTTACCCAGGCCGGGCAGTGAAAGGGTTGCGGGGTGCCGTGTTTTTTCCCGGTGAGGAGGATTGAGCTGCCGAGGGTCTGTCGGTCGGCGTGGTCCTGGGCGAGGCGTTCGTTGTAGTCGGCTTTGGCCTCGCGGCCGACGTGGTAATCGGCGCCTGCCTCGGCCCCGAGCCGTCCGTCACCGGTGCAATCGGCGAAAAATTTGGCGCGGATGACAAATTCGTCCTCGGTGGAGAGGCGGCTGGCGCGGGCCAGGCGGATGGTGTCGCCTGACATCTCTACTCCG
>CANIXX010000112.1 GCA_947471115.1 Opitutaceae bacterium
ACCCGGGAGAAAACTGTGCAGCGTGGTGTCGATCGAGGAGGCACGCGGGTTCAAGTTAAACGTGGCGTGGGAGAACATGGCGACCATGTCGTCCTCGGCCTGCGACTTGACGCCCTTGTTGGGCTTGGCCGCGTAGACCTGTTGGAGGCTGAGCAGCTTGTCCTGGTAGAGGGAGGAAAAGTTTTCGCGGGTACTGGTGCGCAGATCGCCGCCAGAACCCTTGACCCAGAGCACTTCGACTTTGGCCCCGGTGAGCGGATCAATCTCGATGATCTTGGCCGAGGTGTTGCCACCGCCGGTGTTGGTGATGCGCTGGTCGCTACCGAGCAAGTTGGAGCGGTAAATCAGACGGCCGACGGGATCGAGGGAAGCGGCTTTGGCGTCGTCCCAAGAGAAGTTAACGAATTTGTAGGTAGGCATTTTAAAAAATAAAGAAGCGATCGAGTTAGCGTTTAAGAATCGGCTTAGAGCCCAAGGGCCTTCTGGCGGTAGTGCTCGTCGGGGCGGCCGGCGATGCGCTCGACCTGAGCGGCGGTGAGGAATTGCGGTTCGCCACCAGAAAGGCTGGCTGCGGTGGAGAAAATCTCGGCCGCTTTGACTGCCATGAGTGTGGCTGCGAGCACGGCCTCTGGCGTAGCGCCCAGGGCGATCAGGCCGTGGTTTTCGAGGAGGATGACGCGCGGCGGACGGGAAAGACGTTTAATATAATCCTCAACTGCAGACTTGATGGCTTGGGAGAGCTTGAGGCCTGGATCGGTGTAGGGAACGAAGACGCTCTCGACGCCGCAGCAGACGATCTCATCGGGAAACAAGCGGCGGGCGGCGAAGGTGCGGGCGTGTTTCGAGCAGAGGATAGCGTTGACCGCGATCGGGTGCGTGTGGCCGACGTAATTCACACCGGGCAGGGTCAACAGGTACGCGTGAAAAATGGCCTCAACGGAGGGCTTCTTCATTTCCGTGGAAACGCGGCCTGCGAACAGGGATTCGTCCACCGCGATGTCGGTCATGCTCTCGGCGTCGAGCAGCGGAAGGAGTTTCCCGAAGCAGCAGGTCGCCGTACCGGCAACGGTAAGGGTCGCGAGATTGGAGCCGGAGGCCTTAACCGTGAAGGTCTCAGCATCGTGCCGCATGGAGGTGTTACCCTCACCAAGAATGGCGAGGCGGCGCTCTTCGCGGCCGAGTTGATGCGAAAGATTGAGAAGGGCGTCTAGGGACATGGTGAAAAGCGAAACGTAGTGAGTAGCGAGCATGAGCTAGCAAATAGCGGGCGGCGTTTTTTTTAATCGCCACCCGCACCTGCGCGTTTTTTAGAACGCTTTACCGTCGGCTTTGGTGCCGGCGAAGAACACTTCGACACCGAGTTCAGCGGCGAGCGCAGCCTTAGTGTAGAGGGCGAGATCGGCATCCTTGGCGCTGTTGGCGTACGCAACCTGGATATGATTACTGGGGTGGCGGGCCATCATCTGGTCTCGGCTAACGCCATAGGTAACGGCGTGCATGATGGGCCACTGGAATGTAGTTTCCTTCCAACGACGCTCGGTCTCAGCCTGCGGCAGGCTGATGACCTTGGCGCGGCCGATATCGAGCTTGAGCTTACCATTCTCGACAAAGAAGCGACTCCAGATGATTTCTCCGGTCTTCGCGATGCCACGCAGGGTGCCGCCGCCGAGCTTGAAATACATGCCCGGTTGGCGATGTGAATCTGAGCCCGCCCAGCCATCGATGTGGTGATCGGCCGGAGCGCTGCCCGAGATGAGGAATACCCAGACGTATTCGTCGGTGGTGCCGGATTTGTCCCAATCACCCCAACGCAGGTCGTGGAGGGTATTGGCGCGGGGCTGGCCCAGGGCTTGGTGAACGCGATCGGTGAACAGGCCGTCGAGGCCGGCGCACTCGTCGACTTCGTTGAAATGCGGGATTGGCGCATCAGGACGGATAACGGTGCCGTCGGCGCGTTTGACCGGAGGACGATCGGTGGAGTTAAGCGAACCCTCGACGAGGTCGGAGGCGGGTAGGAGGTCCTTGAGGCCCTGTTGATATTGGATACCGATCGTCTCGCAGCCGAACTCGTCGGAGATGCGCACGGCGGCGATATACATTTTGCACTGAAGGAGAACCTGACGCTCGGTGAGCTCGGTTGCCTCGTCCTTGCCGAAGTGGAATTTGAGGCCCTTTTTCTTGTACCAATTAAACACCTCCAGCGCCTCTGAGTCGGAGATTTGAGTGGTCGCGTAATAGAGCGCGGACTGGGACAGACGCTCCTTGTAAACGCCGAGCGGGAAGAGCAGTTCGTCGGGGATGATAGCGTTGTACATGCCCATGCAGCCTTCGTCGAAAACGCCCATGATGGACTTGTTCACGCGAAGGTCGTCGGCGATCTTTTTGGCGACGGCGCGGGCCTTAGCCGGAATCGTGACCTTGGCGAGCGACTTGACGTGGGAGATTTTGTGTTTGGCAACACCGGTCTTGAGCCAACTTTGCAAGCCACCGAGGAACAGCGTGTCGTCGAATTTTTCGCTCCAAAGCGTCGAGTATTTAACGCCGGCCTTGGTAAGCGAACCGTTGAGATTGAGCATACCGACGAGGCCAGGCCAAGTGCCGGACCAGTTGGCGACATTGAGCAAGGGCCCGCGGTGCGAGATCAGACCGGGAAGGAGGTGGTGCGAATACTGCCAGACGCATTCGGCGACGATGAGCGGGGCGGTGGAATCAAGCTCGGCGAACACCTCCATGCCCTCTTTCTGCGAGGAGATGAAGCCATGCTTCACGTCTTTTTTGTAAGGATGGGCGCGAACGAGTTTATAGCCAAACGAGGCGACAACCTCGGCCAGCTGTTTTTCCATGGCCGCCTGGGCGGGCCAGCACTTTTCGTTGGCCGTTTGGCGAAGGTCGCCATTGGCGACGAGATAGACGCACTTCTTGGGCAGTTTTTTAACGGAGGGCATAGGGAAGATTAACGTAGGGATTCGACAAGATTGAGCGGGGAGTAGGGGCGGCGTTGATAGGTCGAATATCAACCTTCCCACTCTACCAGATTTTCCCAATAAGTGAATGGACGTTACCAACCATCACATGGATAATATCGGCCTACCTCCCACCCCTTCTCTCCTCGCCGCCCAAGTGGCTGACAGCAGCACCTTTTTCCTTCAACTGTCTGGCCCATGGCGTGAACGGGTCTCGGTGGCACTCGGCGGCTGGGAACGCTGTCGCCCCGACTATACGATAGCACGAAGTCGCTACGCCTATACCGTGATCGAGCTGGTGGTGGGCGGGCGTGGTAAGTGTACCCTCGATGGAACCGAACACCGCTTAGAGCCGGGTGTTTGTTTTGCCAGCGGCCCACGCACCGCTTGCCGAATCGAAACTGAAGCAAATACGCCCTTAGAAAAATTTTTCTTCGCTCTGGCCGGTTCCGGTGTGACCCGGGCGCTCACCCAGGCAGGCCTTCTGCATGGACGCGCTCGGCGGGTAGCGGCAGTGGGAGATCTGCGTGTAATGGCGGAGGAAATCACCCGTGAAGGCCGTCGCCATGGTCCTGCGTCTACGCCGATTTGCAGCCGGCTAGCGGAGGTCTTGCTGCTGAAAATCGGTGAGGATCCGGCCCGCAGCGTCAGCCTTGGCGCCAACGCAAGCACCGAGCTGGCGCGGGAAAACTTTGAGCGATGCCGCTCACTCATCGACACCAACGCCGCTGAATGGCGTGGGCTGGAGGAAATCGCCACTGCGGCCCGCCTCGAGGCATCGAGTGTGTGCAGGCTATTTCGCCGCTTCCTGGGAGTGAGCCCCCACAAGTACTTACGGCGACGAAAAATGGCACTCGCTGCCGCTTTTTTACTCGAAAAAGACGCGCGGGTTCAGGATGTCGCGACACGAGTAGGCATGGACGATCCGTTTCACTTCTCGCGCAGTTTTAGATTAGTCCACGGCGTGGCCCCCAGTGCATTGATTGCGGCTCGTCGCTGATCGCTTTAGAACCCACCCAAAAAAACCAGCGGTTAGGCCGGTTTTGTGTAGGATCAGGACAGGTACTTGGCGATATCAGGAATCTCCTTCTCTCGTCGGCCTCCGATTCGCAGCTGGAAATACGGATCAACCTGAGGTTTCCATTCATCGTCCTCGCCCTCGGCGTCGTCCTTGCCCTGGCCGGCTTTTTTCTCGGGGTGGTCGTCGACCACCTCGAGGCCATCCTCATCTTCGGTGCCGAACTCGACTCCTTCGAGGTCCAAGCCAGACCACTCATCAATGTCGAAAAGATGCGACATGCGCCGAGCTTGCGGATCGAGAACGAGAAGCGGGTTTTTAACTCGGCCGGCTTTGACGAATTCAAAAAGGCAGGGATAACACAGCTCTTTGAACCGTAACTGGAACTCAGACATCCATTTATTGGCCACGCCCTCACGCTGGTTAAGCAGTGCGACGTCGGAAAAATGAATACAGGCGTCGTACCAGGCGAGAAGCGCGTGGTGTTGCTCGGCCAAGCGGCAGTTCACCAACGTGATGACGCGGCCGACCTCGGCCTGCACCGCGGGAACCCATTTCTGCAGGGCCTCAAGCTGATCAACGGGATTCCGACGGCCATCGGTCACAAAAAAAACATGGGTAGCCCCGGGAGGTAAAGCGGCGGAAATCGCACCCTCGCTCAAATTCCAGCGAGCGAGCGATGGCAGACGGGAGTCCTGAGCATCGGCGGGTTCAGCGGCGGCGAGCAACACGGCGGCGTGGGCGCCCTCGGGCAGACCACCGTCTATCAGGTCGGCGAGCACCTCTCGGCGCCCTGACCCCGCAGCACCGAGAATGATGTAAATCAAGGGAGTTTCAGCAGGCATAACGGGTACGGAATCGAGCAACGGCATGGGATTCATGCCCCACTTTGGTTGATTAAACAGGAAACTCAAATGAGCGGTTCTGCGCGTTCTGGCGCATCGCATGGTCGAGCAAGACGAGGGCCGCCATCGCCTCAACAATGACCACCGCTCGCGGCACGACACAGGGATCATGGCGACCTTTACCCATGAGCTCAGTCGGCTGGCCGGCCAAATCCACGGTTTGCTGGGACTGCAAAATGGTCGCGGTGGGCTTGAAGGCCACACGGAAGACAATCTCTTCGCCGTTACTGATGCCGCCCTGAACACCGCCGGATCGGTTGGTCAACGTGCGCACACGGCCGTCGCGGTTTTCGAATAGATCGTTGTGCTCGGAACCTTTGAGCAGAGTGCCGCCGAAGCCGCTTCCTACCTCAAAGCCCTTGGTCGCCGGCAGCGATAACATGGCCTTCGCGAGGTCGGCTTCCAGCCGGTCGAACACCGGCTCGCCCAGCCCCGTCGGCACATTGCGAATACGGCATTCGATAACGCCGCCCACGGAGTCACCGTGGCTGCGCACGTCCTTGATGCGCGTGATCATCGCCGCAGCGGTCTCGGGATGCGGGCAACGCACCGCAGTGGCCTCCACCTCGGCGAGCGAGGGAAACGCACTCAACGCGTCGACCGGCACCGCAATATCATGCACGCGGGTAACATAAGCGCGGGTCTCGACGCCGTAGGCCAGCGTGAGGATCTTACGGGCAAACGCACCCGCAGCCACTCGCGCAATAGTCTCACGAGCCGAGCTACGCCCGCCGCCGTTGGGGTCACGCACACCGAACTTGGCTTGATAGGTGAAGTCCGCATGCGAGGGGCGGAACGCCTGTTTCATCTCATTGTAGGCGCTGGACCTCTGGTCGGTGTTGCGTACGAAAAGCCCAATCGGCGTACCGGTGGTTTTCCCCTCATACACGCCGGACAAAATCTCGACCACGTCGGCCTCTTTGCGCGGGGTGCTGATGTCGCTCTGTCCAGGCCTGCGGCGATCGAGCTCCGCCTGGATCTCCTCGACGGTGATCGGCAACGAAGGCGGGCAGCCGTCAATGACTACGCCGATGCCGGGACCATGGCTTTCGCCCCAGGTGGTGATACGGAAAAGATGGCCGAAACTGTTGGGCATGAAAAAGCGTTACGCTTAGGGGGCCGTTCGCCTCCCGCAAGTTTCAAAACACGCTGCACGCCGAAAGCGCCAAAAGCGCTCAGTCACCTTTACTGTATAACTCCATTTACAACTTCGCCTCGTTCACCCTTGATCTGCGACTTAGCCCCCGAAGTACTGCTCCCTTTTTATGCGATTTTCCCGCCAGCTTGCCATTACCGGTCTGTGCATTACTCCCGCCGCCTTGGTTGCGCAGATGCCCGCCACTGAATCCACCACGGTTCCGGCGGCCCACGCTCCAGAGGAAATCATCAACTCCCTGCGCCTGCGCGACGCCCCGCTCGATCTGGTGATCGACCGCTTGGAAGCGTGGACCGGACGCATCGTTCTACGTCCGCAAGCCCTCCCCCCCACCGCCATCACCCTTAACATCCCCCAGCCCGTCACCAAGTCCGAGGCGATCCAAGCCCTCGTCTCCGTCCTCGCGCTTAACAACATCGGGGTGGTCGAGATGGGAGAAAAATACCTTAAAATTGTCGAACTCGCCAATAAGACCCGCACCGAAGCCCCCGAGTTAATCACCGAGTCCACCCTCGACCTTCCTGCCAGCGGCAAGGTCGCCTCCAAGATTTTCGACCTCCAAAATCTCAAAGCCCAAGAGTTCGTCCCGCAGCTCAACTCCCTGCTCAACGTCCAACTCGGCGGCGCGATCCTGTTTAACAATACCAACGCGTTTCTCGTCACCGACTCCATTTCCAACCTGCAACGCGTCGAGCAACTACTTCGTACTCTCGACCGCCCCGCCTCCACCGATTTCTCGCCCAAGTTTTACCCCCTGCATTTTGCCAAGGCCAGCGACCTAGCCAGCCGCGTGAAGCAGATGCTGCAAAATCCCGGCCAGCAGGCCCTCGGCAACTCCCTTTCACTTTCGGCCGACGACCGCACCAACCAACTCGTCCTTATCGCCGACTCCCGCCAGCACCCCTTTTTTGACGCGCTCATCGCCAAGCTCGACGTCAAGGCCGACCCGAACACGCGCAACGAGGTCATCTACCTCAAGCATGCCACCGCCGATAAAGTCGCCACCCTACTCAGCACCATCGTCACCGGCCAAACTGCGGCGGCCAGCAAAGCAAACGGCGGCGCCGCCAAGACACAAACCGGCACCGCTAATACCAGCCCCTTTAATCCTCCTGAGCCCGCAGCCAAGCCAGTCGCCAACGCTCAGCCCGCCACCAAGGCCCCGGCTCCCGCCTCAGCACCCACCGACGGCTCCGACTCGGACACCCAGTTCAGCAGCTTGCTCACCGTCACCTCCGACGAACGCAGCAACGCCGTCATCATCAGCGGCACCGGCGACGACATCCGCCTCATCCGCGAACTGGTGGATAAAATCGACATCGTCCTTTCCCAAGTACGCATCGAAGTGGTCATCGCTGAAGTCACCCTGTCCGACTCCGACAAGAGCGGCATCAGCAAACTTGGTCTCACCGTGGGCCCATCGGGCAGCACCATACAGCCAACCAAGTTCTCCGGCAGTGTAGCCGGATGGGACGTGACCAACGGCGTTGTTAATCCCCTCGCCTTCGACGCCGCCATGAACAGCGGCAGCATGGGCTCCAAGAGCGAGGTCAAGGTGCTCTCAGCCCCGACCATCGTCACCGCCCACAACAAGGAAGCGCAGATCATCGTCGGTGAATCCCGCCCCATCATCACCGGCTCCACCGCGACGCCCAATTCCGGCACCGGCGGCGGCACCACCACCAGCTCGACGGTCACCTACAAGGACATCGCCATCGATCTCAAGGTCACCCCGCTCATCGGCGATGACGGCACCATCCAGCTCACCATCGATCAGCAGGTAAACGACATCCTTGGCACCGTGCCCGTCGACGGCAATGACCAGCCCATCATCGGCCGCCGCCAGGCCAAATCCACCATCAACGTGAACGATGGCGAAATGATCGTCCTTGGCGGACTACAGCGCATCAAAAACGAGAAATCCAGAGGCAAGCTCGGCTTCATTTTCGAGATCCCAGTCATCAGCCATCTTCTTGGCTCCCGCACCAAGACCGAGTCCCGTACCGAGCTGCTGCTCTTTATCCGCCCCCACGTTCTCGACACCGGCATCGGCACCGCCCAAGCGCGCACCGAGATCGAGCGCCAATCCAACAAGGACCAAATTCAAAAGCACCTCGACGGCACCCCTTTTAATCCACCTCCCCCGCCCCCGGCCGAAAAGCCCGCCAACAAGCCCGAGCCCACAGTTAAAAAGAAAAAGAGCTAAACCGTGGCATCATGAGTGACTCCCCGAATTTAGCCGCCTTGGAGCCTAGCCGAGTAACCGTGCCCAAGCAGCTACCGGATTCCTTGGCCGAGCGCATTTCCAGCGATCAACTTCAGGGCATCGCCGAGGCCCCTCGCAACCAGCGCATCAAACTGCTCGCCTCCGCGCTCGGCCTCGACGAACCCAAAACCCTCGCCGCCCTAGCCGCCGCCACCGGCCTCGACATAGCCAGCAACCTCGAAGCCGACCCCGACTCCCTCGGCCTGCTCCCCGCCCGCTTGGTCCACGACTACCAACTCGTCCCCATCCGCCTCGCCGATGCCAACTCCGTAGCCCCCAGCTCCAAGCTCCCTCCGTCAGACCCAGAGCCCGCCACCCATAGCTCGCCGCTGCACCTCGCAACCGCATGGATTCCCGACGACGTAATGGCCGACTGGATTCGCACCTTCACCCCGCGTCCCCTGATCTGGCACCTCGGCGTTCCGGAAAAAATCCACCACCTCATTCTCCAGCACTTCGGTGTCGGCTCAGGCAGCCTTGAAGACGGCGACGAAACCTACGTCGCCCCCGAGACTATCGCTCAAGCCGAGTCCGACGTGGATGCCGATGCCGCCGTGGTGCGTTTCGTCACCGACGTCATTTCCCAAGCCGTCGCCGACGAAGCGACCGACATCCATTTCGAGCCGCAGGAAAACCAGCTCACCATCCGCTACCGGGTCGACGGCATCCTTGTGCAAGTTCCGGTTCCGGAAAACCTCCGCCGCTTTCAGGACGCGATTATCTCACGCCTGAAAATCATGGCGAAACTCAACATCTCGGAAAAACGCCTGCCCCAAGACGGGCGCATCAACTTCCGCGCCGGTGCCACCGTTCTCGACATCCGCGTCGCCACCGCGCCCACCATTTACGCCGAGTCCGTCTCCCTGCGTCTGCTCAACCAAAAGAAAGAGGCCTACAGCATGGACCGCCTCGGCATGAGCCCGAGCGAGCAGGAGCAAATCAACCACGTCCTCGATTACCCCCACGGCATCATCCTGGTGACGGGCCCAACCGGCTCGGGTAAATCCACCTCGCTCAACGCCTTTCTGCGCAAGATCAACTCCACCGATTTGCGCATCATCACCGTCGAAGACCCGATCGAGTACGAAGTCCCTGGAGTTAACCAGATCCAGATTCGCTCCGAGATCGGGCTGACCTTCGCCAACGCCCTGCGCAGTATCCTGCGCCAAGACCCCGACGTGATCATGGTCGGTGAAATCCGCGACCGCGACACCGCCGACATCGCCATCCGCGCCTCACTCACCGGCCACTTGGTTTTTTCAACGCTACACACCAACGACGCACCCGGCGCGATCACCCGCTTGATCGACATGGGCATAGAGCCCTTCCTGGTGGCCTCGGCCATCGAGTTGGTGATCGCTCAACGCCTAGTGCGACGCCTGTGCCACGACTGTTCCCGCCCCGAGCCCATTGCCGCGATCAAACTTAAGGACACGATGGCGATACTCGGGTTGGACGAAAGCGAAGCTAACGGAGTCACACAGTTGCAAAGTCCGGTGGGCTGCGACCGCTGTCGCGGCACCGGTTATCGCGGCCGTATTGGACTATTCGAAATCCTAAAACCCACGGACGAACTCCATGACCTCATCCTTAAGCGCGAAAGCACGCGCACCCTGGCCCAATGCGCGCGGGCCAACGGTATGAGCACGCTAGGCCAATCCGGCTGGGCCAAAGTCAAAACCGGCCTCACCACCCTCGACGAAGTGCTACGCGTCGTCACCGTTGTAGAAAAATAAGCCCGCCCCCAACGGAAAAGCCTAACCTAATAGGTTAAGCTTTTCCGGACTGCGCGCCTTGGCCCATGCCCACCTTCACCTACACCGCCCGCGACCGCTCCGGCCAGAACGTCACCGATCAGGTGACTGCGCCCAGTCGCAAGGACGCCCTGCGCCTGCTCGGCGCTCGCGGTCTCACTCCGATCCAAGTCAGTGAAAATTCATCCGGCAAACGTCCGCCGAGTGCCATTCGCTCGGGCCAGGCC
>CANIXX010000113.1 GCA_947471115.1 Opitutaceae bacterium
CGAGGGCGTGTGGGGCCGGAAGCGCTGGCACGTGCTGAACGCTGGTTTTTGCAGCGGGGCGCATGGGTGATTGTGGCGAGTCGATTTATGCCCGGAACACGACTGCCAACCTATGTAGCGGCGGGAGTTTTGCGCATGCCGTGGTTGCGGTTTACCGGGTGGTTCGCCCTGGCGTGCGCGCTGTGGACTCCCCTGCTGGTGGGCATCGCGGCGGCGGCGGGACAGGCGGCGCTGGGATGGTTTCAAGCTTGGACACGAGTGACGATCGGTTTGCTGGTGGCGGGACTCGTCGTGTGGGTACTGGCGCAACTGGGTATTCAGGCGCTAACCTGGCGTGGACGCCGTCTTATGTTGGGTAAATGGAGACGTCTCACGCGTTGGGAATTTTGGCCGCGCTGGGCGGTGTACCCGCCGGTCGTGGTGTACTGTTGCTGGCTCGCGCTGCGGTATCGCGGAGCAACGCTGTTTACCGCCGTCAATCCCGGCATGGGCGCGGGCGGTGGCCTGGTGGGGGAATCGAAGAGTGAGATTTTAACCGGCCTTGCGGCAGCCGGCGAGCGCGTGGCGGCCTGGACGTTGGTCAGGCGCGGTGATGATGTGACTCGAAGGGAAACCGTTCGCGCCTTTGTGGCGGTTCACGGCTGGCCGGTGGTGCTTAAACCCGATGTCGGCGAGCGCGGCTCCGGCGTCGTGATTGCTCGCGATGAGGCTGGCGTGTGCGCGGCATTGGCGGCGGAGCCCCGTGAGTTAATCGCCCAGCGGTATGTACCCGGAGTGGAATTCGGGGTGTTTTATGTGCGGCGGCCCGGAGCGGAATGCGGGGGAATTTTTGCGGTCACCGACAAACGTATGGTGACGCTGGTTGGTGACGGCGTGAGCACGATAGAAACGCTGATTTTAGCCGATGCGCGTGCGGTGTGCATGGGCGGTTTTTTCCTTAATCACTTCACGGCTCGACTCGACGAGGTGCCGAGCGCCGGCGCGAAGCTGGTACTCACCGAACTCGGCACGCATTGCCGAGGTGCGGTGTTTTTGGACGGTGCGCCGTGGGTGACACCGGCCCTGAGTGCGGAGGTGGAGCGGGTGAGCCGGGCTTACGCCGGGTTTTATTTTGGACGCTACGATGTACGAACGCCCTCGGCAGAAGCGTTCCAACGCGGTGAGTTCACCGTGATCGAGCTCAACGGACTGACCTCCGAGGCGACCAGTATTTATGATCCCAAGTACACGGTATGGCACGGTTGGCGGGTGTTGTGCCAACAATGGGCACTGGCGTTCGCGATTGGTGCGGACAACCGGGCGCGTGGGGCGAAGGTGTGGACGGTAGCCGAGGTGATCGCGCTGCTCAGAAAGGCCGATGCATGAGTAGGACTATCGCGGAAACGTCGCAGTACTCGGTGCGGTTCGCTGCCGACACGCAAGACGTGAGAGCAGCGCAGAGCCTGCGATTTGCAGTGTTTAACCTCGAATTGGGCGAAGGGCTTCCGGGGTCGGTCGCAACAGGACTCGATGCGGACGAATTTGACGCGGTCTGCGACCACCTAATCGTGATGGAGCAGGCCACAGGCACGGTCGTGGGCACCTATCGATTGCAAACCGGCACGGTGGCTGCGGGCTCGGGACTGGGGTTTTACAGTGCGCGCGAGTTTGACTTTAAACCGCTAGAATCGGCGCGCGGCGAGTTGGTTGAATTGGGGCGGGCGTGTGTGGCCCGCGCACATCGCAACCAAAGTGTGCTCGGGTTGTTGTGGCGGGGAATCGCGCGGTATGCGGAGCAGCATCAAGCGCGTTATCTGGTCGGCTGTAGTTCACTCACCTCGCAAAACCCAGTCGAAGGTCTGGCGGCGTATGCGCAACTTGCCCGTAAAAACCTGGTCAAGCCGATGTGGCGAACGCAGCCGCTGGACGGTTGGCGGTGTGCGGCAAGCCCGGCAGCGGTGGAGGCGTATGCTGCGTCCGGCGGCGTAAAAATCCCCCGGCTCATGCTGGCGTATCTGACGGCAGGGGCTGCGATCTGCGGTGAGCCGGCGCTCGACCCCGTGTTTAAGACCATTGATTTCCTTACGTGGATGGATTTGCAGACGATGCCAGCGCGGGTGTTGCGCAAGTTTGTCGGCTGAGCTGGGCTCCTGGCCGCGCCGCAGGCCGACTGAACAACTGCATGAAGTTAATCCTAAATACGCTACGCGGAGTAAAACGCTTGATCACGCTGAGTGCCGTCACCAGCTGGTTCGTGGTCATCTATGCGATCAACCCCAGGCATCGGGGTGATGCGTCGAGCAAGGCGCGGTGGTTGCAGCAAGCCTGTCGATGTGGGTTAAGAGCGCTGGAGGTCGAAGTGGAATCTCGGTGTGTGCCCGCGCGCGGCGTGGTGATCGTGGCCAATCACCTCAGTTACCTCGATATTCTTGTACTGGCGGCGCAAACTCCCGTGGTATTTGTATCAAAAAAGGAAGTGCGAGATTGGCCGATTTTCGGCTGGTTTGCCGAAAAATCCGGAACGCGATTTATCGATCGCAGCCGACGCGGGGATGTGACGCGCATCGGCGTTGAGATGGGGCCGGTGTTATCTGCCGGTTTGTCGTTAGTGATTTTTTTGGAAGGCACGACGACCAACGGAAACGAGGTTTTACCCTTTAAAGCCTCGTTATTGGAGCCAGTGGTGCGGCACGGTTGGCGGGTGTTGCCGGCAGCGCTGACTTACGCTGTGCCTGCGGGTCGCTCGGTGGCGGACGAAGTGTGCTGGTGGGGCGAGATGACGTTAGTGCCGCACGTGTGGAACTTCATGACCCTGCCTTGGGTGCGAGCAAAGGTGGGATGGGGAGATGTTTTTATAGCAGAGCTCGAACGCAAAGAGTTGGCCGAGGTGTTGCGCGAACAGGTGATAGCGATCAAGGCGGCTAACCTCCATTTAGCGTGTTAGCAGCGAGGCTAAAAGCCCCCCCATTAATCTTCGCAAGCGGGTCGCGACGGCCAGCGTACACCCGTGGCGCAGGGGAAGAATTGCGAAATCCTCTCTTGGTAATGTGGGGCAGGCGCTTTTTTTTCACGGCGTTAATCTCAATGGTTGCCATTGGACTGTCCCCTGTTTGGTTTCGCCCCGTGAACTGGCTCTGGCTTATATCAATCCCCGCGGTGTTTATCGGCTGTGTTTTTTGGTTCGGCCGGAGGCACATCGCCATTCGTCGTCGGGATTGTTGCGGCAAGGGCTGCGGCTGTATTTTCCCTGCTAAACCCAAACAGTAAAACGGCGGATCGGTCCCACTGGGCACGGCGTAAATCGTCGGGATATAACCTCGGTCATAGAGCCTCAGTTTTTTTCGATACCATGTCGGCAAGGCGGCTGCTTAAAGTGAATGCAGCACCGCGACTCGCCCTAGCCCTCACCGCTCAGCTCTTCACCACCTGCCGATAGGCGCGGGGTGACTGGCCGGTGATTTTTTTGAAGAATCGGGAAAAATAAAACGGGTCATCCCATCCCACCGCCGCCGCCACCTCGTTGACCCGCAGTTCGGTGGTGTCGAGAAGTTGGCAGGCGCGCTGGATTTTTAACCGCAAGAAGTGCTCAACCGGCGGATACCCGGTCAACCGCCGGAACAGTTCGCAGTAATGCGGCACCGACAGCCCCGCCGCCCCGGCCAGCGCGCCCAGATCGGCTCGCATAGAGAGGTTATCGCTCATCCAGACCAAACTGGCGGCCACCGCCTCGCCCGAGCTGGTGGGGCGCCCCTTGCGCAGGGCGCGCTCAAGCTCAGTGAGTACCAACCGCAACTGGGCCGCAGCCACCAGCAGGTTTGTCTGTGTATAGCCTTGCTCCAGCACCTCGTAGAGCCGGGCTAGGTCTAAGTTATCCGCGCCGCTACGAGGTACCGCCAGCACCGCCACCTGAGTCTCAGCGCCCAACAGCGCAGCAAAAGCCGCCGATGCCCGACCTTGAAAGTGTACCCACTGAATCGACCAGGGCGTGGCTTCATCGGCGCCGTAGGCGTGCGGTAGACCCGCAGGAATCAATAACCATTGCCCCGCTCCCAACTCGTGGCGCTCGCGGGTGCGCACCCAGCCCTCTCCGCTCAACACTCGGATCAACACACACTCGGCCAACCCCTGCTCGCGTTCGACCAAGTGGCCGGGGGCTTTGGGAAAAAAACCCGCCGCCGAGGGAAACAGGTCGGTTAGCAGCGCACTGCTCTGGGATTGCTGAATGATCGGCCGAGGTAGCACCACCAGGTGTTGGCCTGGAAACCCTTCCCTCGCCCGCTTGGTGGAAACAGGCTGCAAATGAGGGTCCAAATTGGCCATAAGATGGTTTAGGTATATCGGAGGGCCACGAAGCGGATTCAATGACGAAATGCCCGACCTCCGCGCCCACGCCGGCCCCCTTTTTTCTCATTTAAACCTAACTGTCAGCCTGAGCTCACGCTCAAAGCCACGGGGATGATGGCTTTAATCTTGTGGCCTTGAGCGTGAGCTCAGGGTGTTTCCCGCTGATTGCCTCGTCTTCTATACCATAAGATAATCCATCTCTATCCGAACATGCTCCATTACCATCCGGCGGAAAATCGGGCATACTGTTCGCACCATGTCCACCCCCACTGTCGTCGTCCGTCGTGAAGCCATTTCATTGCCCACCTTCGAGCCTTTGCCCGCCGATAAAAACCCGATGTTTTTGGAGAAACGGGTTTATCAGGGCAGCAGTGGCGCAGTTTACCCACTGCCTTTCTTTGATCGCATCGCCGACCAGGCCACCCCGCGCCAGTGGGATGCGGTCATCCTTGAAAACGATTTCCTAAGCGTGATGGTTCTGCCGGAGATCGGCGGGCGTATCCATGTCGGCCAGGATAAAACCAATGGCTACGATTTCTTTTACCGCCAGGACGTGATCAAACCCGCCCTGGTCGGCCTGGCCGGCCCGTGGATTTCTGGAGGCGTGGAGTTCAACTGGCCGCAGCACCACCGCCCGGCCACCTTCATGCCCGTTGAGGTCGAAATCGAGTCTCACCCCGACGGCAGCAAGACGATCTGGTGCAGCGACCACGATCCGATGGCCCGCATGAAGGGCATGCACGGCGTCTGCTTGCACCCCGACAAGGCATCCATCGAGTTAAAAGTCCGCGCCTACAACCGCACCCCGTTTGTGCAAACCTTCCTGTGGTGGGCCAACGTCGCCACTCGCGTGCACCAGGCCTACCAGAGCTTTTTCCCGCCCGACGTTTCCTACGTCGCCGACCACGCCCGACGCTCGATGAGCGAGTATCCGCTCTGCCAAGACCGTTACTACGGGGTCGATTACGGCAGCCGCGCCAAAAACGGCGTGCCCGCCAACGAAGCACCGGCGCAATTCGTGCCGCCCGCAAGCGGTGGCAAAACCCCGGTCAACTACGCGCCCAACGACCTGTCCTTCTACGCCAACATCCCCGTGCCCACTTCCTACATGTGCATGGGTTCGCAGGAGGACTTTTTCGGCGGTTACGACCATGCCGCCCAGGCAGGTGTCGTGCACGTCGCCAACCACCACATTTCCCCTGGAAAAAAGCAGTGGACCTGGGGCAACCACGAGTTCGGCTACGCCTGGGACCGCAGTCTCACCGAGCGAGATGCCCAGGGCGAATACGCGCCCTACATCGAGATCATGGCTGGCGTCTACACCGACAACCAACCCGACTTCGCCTACCTCATGCCCGGAGAAACCAAGTCGTGGAGCCAGTTCTGGTATCCGATCCAAAAGATCGGTCCGGCCCAGCATGCCAACCTTGACGCCGCCGTCAGCCTGCTCGTCGAGGGCAACCAGGCGCGCGCCGGCGTGTCGGTCACCCGAGCCTTCTCCCAGGCCCGGATTACCCTGCTCGCCAAGGGCAAGCAGCTCGCTGTTTTCACCCGCGATCTAGCCCCCGGCGCCGCCTTCGTGGAAACCATCAAGTTGCCCAAAAACGCCTCCCCCGACGTCCTGCGCTTAGTGGTGTGCGACCGCGACGGCCGCCAACTGATCGCCTTCGCCCCCAAGACGCGCGTCCCGGCCGAGGTGCCTCCGCCCGCCACTGAGCCGGCCTTGCCCGCTCAGATCGAGAGCGTGGACGAACTCTACATCACCGGCCTGCATTTAGAACAATACCGCCACGCCACCCGAGGTGCCGACACCTACTGGCGCGAGGCCCTGCGGCGCGACGCCGGCGACGCCCGTTGCAACAACGCCCTCGGCCGCTGGCACCTCAAACGCGGCGAATTCACCGCCGCCGAAGCCTGCTTCCGCAAGGCCATTGAGCGCCTCACCCTTCGCAACTCCAACCCTTACGACGGCGAGCCCCACTATAACCTCGGCCTGACCCTGCGTTACCTCGGCCGCGACGATGAAGCCTACGCCGCCTTCTACAAAGCTATCTGGAACCAAGCCTGGCAGGCCGCCGGTTACCACGCCATCGCCGAGCTGGATTGCCGCAAACACGACTGGGAAACCGCACTCGACCACCTCGCGCACTCCCTGCGGCTTAACACCGACAACCTGCGCGCCCGCAATCTTCAGGCCATGGTTTTAAAAAAACTCGGCCGCCCCGCCGAGGCCGACGCGGTAATCGCCGCCACCCGCGCCCTTGATCCGCTCGACGGCTGGGCTCGCCACCTGGCCGGCGCATCGCTGCCCAGTGACACCCAGACCCGCTTCGACTTCGCCCTCGATTACGCCCGCGCCGGTTTCTTTGCCGAGGCGCTCGCGCTACTCCAATCCGAAACGGTGAGCGCCGGCACCGCCCCGCTGATGAGTTATTACCGCGGCTGGTTGCACGAACAGCTCGGCGAGTCCAAGCCGGCCCTCGTTCACTACCGTGCAGCCGCCAAGGCCTCGCCTGACTACTGTTTCCCTGCCCGCCTCGAGGAAATCCTCATCTTGGAAGCCGCCCTGCGGGCCAATCCCGGCGATGCCCGCGCGCCGTATTATTTGGGCAACTTGTTTTACGACCGCCGCCGCCACGACGAGGCCATCCGCCTGTGGGAACGCGCGTCGCGGCTCGATCCGTCGTTCGCCATCGTCTGGCGCAACCTCGGTATCGGCTATTTCAATATCTTCAAAAAACCGGCCGCCGCCCGCAGTGCCTACGAAAAGGCTTTCCGCGCCAACCCGCATGACGCCCGCCTGCTTTATGAACGCGACCAGCTCTGGAAACGCTTGGGCGAATCCCCGGTCAAACGCCTCAAGGAACTTTCCCGCCACCCGGCGCTGGTCAGTCAGCGCGACGACCTCTCGGTGGAAATCTGCGCGCTCAATAACCAAACTGGGCGCGCCGCAGAGGCGGCGAAGCTCGTCGCCACCCGCAAGTTCCAGCCGTGGGAAGGCGGCGAAGGCCAGGCCCTCGGCCAGCACGTGCGCACCAAGCTCGCCCTAGGCCGCGCGGCACTCGCCCGACGGGAGTTCACCTGTGCGGTGAAGCATTTCCAGCTCGCCCTCACCTCGCCAGAAAACCTCAGCGAGTCCAAGCACCTGCTGGCCAACCAAAGCGATATTCACTTCTGGCTCGGCGTGGCCCTCGACCAAACCGGCGACGCCGCCGGAGCGAAACATCACTGGCTGGAGGCGGCGAACTTCCGCGGTGATTTCCAGGACATGGCGGTGCGCGCCTTCTCCGAGATGACCTACTACTCGGCGCTGGCCTGGCAAAAACTCGGCCAAAAAGCCAAGGCTACCCAGTTGCTGCGAGAGCTGCTGGCCTACGCCAAAGAGGTGCAGAAAACCGAGGCCAAAATCGACTACTTCGCAACCTCGCTGCCGACGATGCTGCTGTTCAACGAAGACCTGCAGTTCCGCCAGGAAACCGGTGCCTTGTTCCTGCAGGCGCAAGCCCAGCTTGGTCTCGGCCAAAAGGCCGCCGCCCGCCGCCTACTCGCCACCGTTCTCACCCGCGACCCGAACCATGCTCTCGCCGCCGATTTGTCCAGCGAACTGCCCGCATGAAAAACCCTGAACTGTTCCACCGCCAGGAAAACGGCTTCACGGTCTTCGGCTTGGCCAATGCCTATGTCGCCGTAGAGATCGTGCCCCAACTGGGCGCGCGGCTTCTTTCGCTGCGCAACCGCCACACCCAAGAGGAATGGATGTGGCGGCCCACCGATTCTAGGCCGCTTGCCCGCCACCCGCTGGGGCTGAACTTTGAGCACTCCACCCTCGCCGGCGCCGACGAGTGCTTGCCGAACATCGATCCCTGCCACTGGGAAGGGCGCGAGTTGCCCGATCACGGTGAATGCTGGGCATCGGCATGGACGGTGGACAACGCCGCGTTAGCCGACGGCCGGATTCTGACCACACTCGACCTGCCGCGTTCGCCGTTACGTATTGAACGCACGGTCACGCTCGACGGCCCCCGCGTTCACCTCGCCTACCGGTTGACCTCGCGCTCCGACCGCCCTGAGCGCTGGCTGTGGGCGTTTCACCCGCTCTATCCGTTGTGCCCGGGTGACCGTCTTGAACTGCCCGGTAACGCCGTCGCGCCGGAGTGCGCCGCCGGCAGTTGCGCCAAGGCGTTTTATTCGGCCACCGAGGGCCGCGTCGCGCTCATCCGCGCCACCGGTTCTCGCCTCACGACCACCTGGTCGCCCGCCGAAATACCCTGGCTGGCTGTCTGGATCACGCGTGGGTACTGGCATGGGCACCACCACCTCGCGCTCGAACCCACGGTTGCCCCGGCTAACACCCCCGACCATCCAGACGTCCCGCTCCTCGCCCCGGGCGCCACCGTCAGTTGGTCGTTTACTCTCGCCGTTTCATCGGAATCGCCCACCTCCATTTTTTAACGGGTGCGCTGTGGGCACGTCCATTAGCCGCCGCATTGGCAGGGATATGTGCACGTGCGCTCTGCCTTAACGCCGCTGGCGATAACTGCCATGCCCCCCGAGCCGAAGCACGTCGTGATCGTTTTAGCAGCCAATTTAGCGGTAAACATAGCCATCATTCGAGAGGGCCACACCGTGGATCGGGTTACTCTGCCAGGCGGAAAGTGAGTCCTGGAACTCCCCGCCCCATTCCACCCTTGCCAGTCCCAGGCGCTTGTCGGACTTTTTGCCCTGCATGCAATGGATCGCTCCATCGGAAAAAGACACCGCTTCCGCCACGCTTGAAAAGCAGCGCTGGGCCGCCGCCGACCAGCTCCGCGCCAACTCCGGCCACAAGGCCCAGGAATACTCCGCTCCCGTCCTCGGTCTCATCTTTCTGCGGTTCGCCGAAGTCCGCTTCCTCGCCCTGCGCGCCAAGCTTCAACTTCCACTTCGCCAAATCCAAAACCTACGCCCAATCCGCGACCTGTTGCTGCCTCGGTTGCTGTCGGTAAAAATCACGCTACTATGAGACCTATGTCACTCTATATTGTTCTCGCTGTCTTCGGGGCGGTTTTACTGCTGGCTGGCTGCCAGGCCACCCGCGCCGGTTACGAGTCTGCGCCCTACACCGTCGTACGCACGGACGGGAAAATCGAGCTACGGGATTATCCGGCGCTCACGGTAGTGGAAACGCCAATGGCCGACGCCAACGGCGGTGACGGCGGGTTTAGGCGCTTGTTCCGCTTCATCACCGGGGCGAACGAGGCCCAACAAAAGATCGCCATGACCACGCCCGTTTACATGTCGGGCGGAGCCAGCGGGCCGACGATGTCGTTTGTGCTGCCTGCGAAGTTAAAAGCAGCCGACGTGCCCAAGCCGGCGGATGGCACGGTGACGGTGCGCGAGCTGGCGGCCGGCCGGTTTGCGGTGCTGCGTTACAGCGGCAGCCGGAACACCAAGAACGAAGCGGAAGCGTTGGCGCGGTTGCAAGGGTGGCTGGAACGGCAGCGCTTAACCGCGCAGACCGGCCCGGTGTTTGGGTATTTCGACCCGCCATGGACGCCGTCGTTTCTACGCCGCAACGAAGTGATGCTGCGGACCGTCGTGGAGACGCCCAATAAGCCATGACTTAACGCCCGACGCTCTTACAGCCGTAAGAAAATCCTACGAGAGACCGACCAAGGCGACGCGTTGATCAGCCGCATCCTGGATGTGCCGCTGCCCGACGCCAAGGAGCTGCGCAGCGCCCTGGGCTAAGTTACCAATCGCCCACCTTCGGCCATGTCACAGACGAAGCTGCAATCGAGGCCCCCCACCCCTGCAACCCCAGTAACAGTGACGCAATCGGCGAATACCTAGCTGCAATCGCCCCACGCAGTCATGCAAGGCCCGCAAGCAGGCGTGCAATCGACTTAAGCAGGCGTGCAATCGCCATGGACTGACCGA
>CANIXX010000114.1 GCA_947471115.1 Opitutaceae bacterium
CACACCCATGTGGTCGCCCATGCGCGCATAGGTTTCGATCTGCTGGGCGCTCTGCGCCACCAAATCGCCGTCCAGACGAATGCGCCCTTTCGCAAAAACCGTGATCACACAGGAGCCGCCAAAGGTGAAAAAACCCTTCTCCTCGCCCTTCACCACCGGCTGGCCCGCCGCAAAAATGTTTTTGATCGTGCCCACGCAGGTCGCCCCGACCTCAAACATTGCCACCCGCCCAAAGCGCGAATCGTCGATGAGAGTCAGGGCGCGTTTGTTCTGCACGAGGTAGCCGACATTTTTGCGCAGCGCGATGGGGCTCACCGAAAAAAGCGCCCCGTTGATGATCCGCGGAGCCGTCGGTTTGCCCGCCACCGGGAAATGGAACCGGTGGTAATCCACCGGGCACAACCGCGAGATCACCATCGAGCCTCCGGCAAACTCAGCGGCCAGTGCCGCGTCGTTAAACAATTCGGCGAAGGTGAACTTCATGCCCTTCACATAAAACCCCTGCGCTGCATCCACGTCGGGAAACCCCAGGTGGCGGCCGTCGGCAGCGAACACCGCGACGTCGTTGCCCTCGGCGATGGGGCGCGCGGCCGACATGAGACGGCGATAGAAAAACTCGTTGAACGTCTTAAACGACAGCGGCGACTTGGCGAATTCGTCGACGTTAAGATCGTAGTTAACGATGAACGGCAGCACGCGGTGGGCGCTAATCGGGCGGTTCATGCGCCAGCCGTACCAGTGCGAAAACACCGCGCGTTTAATCAAGGCCCAGGTCGAAAACCGCCCCAGCGCGGTCTCGTAGGTCCAACGCAACCAGGGCTCACCGTACACCAGCTCAGTCTCAGTGGTCTGCGTATAACGGTTATAAAAACGAATCGGGTCAGCGCTCATGTTGGTGGAAAGCAACTACCTTCACCGCCGCGGGGTGGGGGGGCAAAGCAGAAAATCCGGCCTGGGAAATGAACTCAGGACATCGCCCGGGAAATGGCCTCAGGACATGGCTCGGGAAATGTAGGGTGGCCGTCCCGGCCAAGAATTGGAAAGGCGAAAGGAATTGGCCGGGGACGGCCAGCCCTACAAAAATCAGCTCTTAAGTTTAGTCTGTCGAAGGTTCCTCCAGCTGACCTTGAAGACGAATTGGCGTAAGTCCGAAACGACCGCGCAGGATGCAGGCCCCGGCCCACGGAGGGCTTACTGCCAGTTCAGCACGAAGCGGGTGAAGTAGGTGGTATCGAGCTTCTTCACGTTCTCGCCTGGCAGGCTGGTGTAATCATTGGAAACCCCTAGGCGCAGTTTCCAGCCGCTCATCGAAAGGGGCATTTCGAAGTAGGACTCTTGAATGGCGTGGTAATTGGCCAATTCACTGAACGCCGGCACGAAGGTGAGGTCGTTAACCATCTTGGAATCACGGAATTTGATCTCATGGTGCACACCCAAGTCCAAACCGAAGCTCTGGATCGGCGGCGTACGGGGGTCCTCGTAGGACTCATAACGGTACGACAAACCACTTCGGCCGGTGAGTTTCTGCCGCTTGTTTTTCACGAAATCGTAGCCGGCGCCGCTTGCCGCCAGAGTGTACATATCGATGCGTTTGACCCGATCAAAGCCCGACTCGTCGCGCACGTACCAGGATTTTCGGCCCGAGTAGTTGTCGGCGTAGTCCACGCCGATTTTGAACTGGTCGGCCGAAGTGACTTGGTTGGTGGTTTGGAGCCGGTAGCCGCTGTAAAACTGCAAGATATCGTGCACCCCGACGCGCTTGATGCGGCCACTTAAGACGGTGCTGAATTGTTCGCGGTTGCCCGATTTGCCCGCTAGGTCGCCCGCTGCTTCGTAGTGCCACTGAGGTTGCGCCACATCCTTGGCGCTGGGGACCCAGAGTTCGGCAATCTGATGGATCGGTACTTCAACCGGTTCTCCCACACCGACCACCTTAACCTGACCGTAACTGGACGGCTCCACGGTGCCCGACAAGACCTTGCCGTCTGCCAGATGTACAAAGCGCACCTGATCGGTTTGCACACTCGCCACCTCGGACTTTTTAACCGGCAGCGTACCCGCAAAGTTGGTACTTAGGAAAATCGTGGCCCCCTCGACCTTGGTGATCGTGCCGACGAGCCGTGCGCCGCTCTTGGTCTCGATCACATCGGCGAACCCGCTTCCGGCCCCAAGCATGAGGGCGGCCCAGAAGGCAAAGCAGCGAGTGAAATTCGTTCGGAGACGCATGCGTTGCCTTTTTAAGGCAAAGCCTGCGGCCGTCGTCAAATCCTCAACCGCCATCGGCTGTTTTTACGCTCACGGGAAAGGCGCTCGACAGAGTGAGGGCGGGCGCGTTGGTTCGCCGCATAATGCCCGCCGACACCACTCAACGCCCCTCGCTCATCCTTGCCGACCGCTGGCAGGACTATCAATTGCTCGATTGCGGTGACGGTATGAAGCAGGAGCGCTGGGGCGACGTCGTTCTCGTGCGCCCCGACCCGCAGATCATCTGGCCCAAACACGGCGGCCCGGAGTGGGTGAAATGGGACGGCTTTTACCACCGCAGCGAAAAGGGCGGCGGCCGCTGGGAAAACCGCAAGCCCCTGCCCGACTCCTGGAACATCAAATATCAGTCGCTCGGCCTCACCTTCCGCATCCACCCCACCTCCTTTAAACACACCGGGCTGTTCCCCGAGCAGGCGGTTAACTGGGAGTGGTTTTCCGCCAAAATCAAAGCCGCACGCGCCACCGGTCGCGAGGTCAACGTGCTCAACCTGTTCGGCTACACCGGCGCTGCCACCTGTGCCGCAGCCAAGGCCGGCGCGAGCGTCACCCACATCGACGCCGCCGAGGGCATGGTTAAATGGTGCAAAGAAAACGCAGCCCTGTGCGGTCTGGCCGACGCCCCCATCCGCTTCATCGCCGACGACTGCCTCAAGTTCGTGCGCCGCGAGCTCAAGCGCGGCAAGCTCTACGACGCGGTCATCATGGACCCGCCCACCTACGGGCGCGGTGCCACCGGCGAGATGTGGAAACTCGAGGAACACCTCTGGCCGCTGCTGCAGGAATGTCGCGCTCTGCTTACGCCGAAGCCGCTGTTTTTGTTGATCAACGCCTACACTGCGCGCCTCTCGCCCACGGTGGTGGTTAACCTGCTCACCGAGCTCATGGCCAATCGCGGCGGCACGATCACCGGCGGTGAAGTCGGCCTGCCGATCAAAGCCGACGGCAAAGTCCTCCCCTGCGGCATCTACGGCCGCTGGGAAGCCTGAGCCCCAATTCGTGTTCAAGGGGATGCAAATTGGCCAGAAACGGCCAACCCTGCACGGGATCGACAGATGTAGCGTTTGCCGTCCCAGCCAATTCAGCACACCTTGAAAACGAATTGTTATAAGTCCGAAACCAAGCCCTTCAATTCCTCTCACGCGACAAGCCTGCCACACTCATCGCCCCGCTCGTCCCCTCGCCTCTACTGCTCGCCTCGCCCCCTCCAACCGCTCCGATGAAAACGTGGTTAACTTCCCTGCTCTTGCTCGCCCCGCTGATCGCCCCTGCGAGCGCCGCGGCGGACGCGCCTGCACCCGCCGCAGAGCCCGCCGCGCCTGCGCCCATCGAACTGGAGCGCCTGCGCTTCGGCTCTATCTCCCTCTACACCGAGAACGACAAGTACCTCGGCGGCACCGACGAGCACTACACCAACGGCCTGAAACTCTCGTTGCTCTCCACCGACCTGCGCAGCTTCTCCGACGACTCCGTGCCCGCCCCGGTGCGCGGCCTGTCCAAATTATTCGGTAGCTGGGTTGAACCCGACCAGGCCTACAAACTCGGCCTGACTCTCGGCCAAAACCTCTACACCCCGTCGGACACCTCCACCTCTGTATACCAGCCCGACGACCGCCCCTATGCCGCCTGGCTTTACATGGGGGTTGCCTTCCACGTCTACCACCCCGCCGCCGAAACCGGCGCAGCCGACCGGCTAGACGTGTTTGAAATCAACGCCGGCGTAGTCGGCCCTCCCGCCTTGGGGCGCGAGGTGCAGAACGGTTTCCACGACATCATCGGGGTTGCCCATGCGGAGGGCTGGAGTAACCAAATCGATAGCGAGCCGGGCATGAATTTCGTGTACGAGCGCAAGTACCGCTTCGCCACCCGCAACGCCCGCACCGGTTGGGGCGCGGACGTGATTCCCCACGCCGGCCTGAGTCTGGGCAACGTCTTCACCTACGCCAACGCCGGCTTCGAAGTGCGCGGCGGCTGGTGTCTGCCGGCCGATTTTGGCAGCAACCTGATCCGCCCCTCCGGTGATTCCAACGGCCCACGCCGTGCGCCGTTTAACATCCTGGTGTTTGCCGCCACGGATGGCCGCGCGGTAGCCCGCGATATCACACTCGACGGCAATACCTTTAGCGACAGCCCCTCGGTCGACAAAAACCCCTTCGTTGCCGACCTCTATGCCGGCTTAGGCCTCGGCACCACGCACTGGCAGTTAACCTACGCCCAAGCCTTCCGTACCCGCGAATTTAGAGGCCAGGACCACAACTCCGTCTTCGGTTCCCTCAGCCTCACTTTCTTCTACTGAATGAGCTAAGAGCTTGAAGCCAGTAAGGCTGTAACATTCAAAGTGTCGGATCGAAAGTAGTGCGGTGTTTCAGCCCGCATTGGCGATTGAGGAAAGAATACGATGCAAACCTGCGGGCTAAAGCACCGCACTACCTCAGCGCTTAATCCGATAACTCAAATGTTATAGCCTACTAGTAGCTTCCAGCTTTTAGCTAAAAGTCTCCCTATATGTCCCTCGCCGATACCTACTTCGCCACCGCCACCTCCATGCTCGCCTCAGCCCGCGAGAAAAACATGCCGGTTATCCGCGCCGTCGCCCCGCTCATCGGGGCCTCCCTCGCCGCCGGCGGGGTTTTACACACCTTCGGCAGCGGGCACTCCGAACTGATCGGCCGTGAGATCATCGGGCGCGCCGGCGGCCTCATGCCCGTCACCGGCATGATCGATCCGGGCTATGGGTTTTCTGAAAACGTGGTCGGCTACGGCTCGCGGCTAGCGGAGCGTTACGACAACCATTACCAACTGCTCCCCGGCGAAACCATCGTCGTTATCTCCAACTCGGGCAAAAACGCCTCGCCCATCGAGGTCGCCCTTTACGCCAAAAAGAAGGGCCTACACGTCATCGCGCTCACCTCGCTGGCCATGAGCACCACCGCGAAAACCGTCCACCCCGGCGCGCAAAATCTCCACGCCATCGCTGACTACACCTTGGACAACCTCGGGGTGACCGGCGACGCCATCACCGAGGTTTCCGCCGGACGCTTTGCCGGACCCACCTCGACACTCATCGGCGCCACCTTGCTCAACCTGCTCACGCTGGAAGTGATCGACTGGCTCCAAACCAACGGCCACCCGCTGCCGCTGGTCACCAGCCAAAACATTCCCGGCGGCATGGAGGCCAACATCGCGCTCGCCAAAACCTACCGCACCCGCCTAAGCAAGCTCATCGGTTAACGCGCCCCACCAGAGGATTACACAGAGGGCACACGAGGTGTCACGGAGCGAACGGAGTTCAAATTCCCTCGCCACCTCTCCGTGAACTCTGTGCCACCTCTTGTGTCCTCTGTGTAACTTCTCCCCTTTAAAAAATGAAAATCGGCGTTGATGGCGGCGGCACCAAGACTGAGCTCATTCTCATCGACGAGATGGGCGAGCTAGTCGAGCGCCACCTCGCAGGCGGCTGCAACCCGAGCATCGCCGGCCCCGACGCTGCGAGAAACACCCTCGCCACCGCACTGTCGCGCATCCGCGCTCATCACCCGGTTTCCCACACGCTGCTGTGCATGGCCGGAGCGACCAGTTTTTGGAGCGAAACCGCCGCCGCGCTACAAGCCGATGAAAGCTACGGCAAAGTCGACGCTGTCGACGATTCCCGCCCCGTGCTCGAGTTGGCCACCGGCGGCAAACCCGGCCTGGTCCTTCACGCAGGCACGGGTTCGTTCGTGGCAGCGCAAGCCCCCGACGGCACCCTGCACTATGCCGGCGGGACCGGCTGGCGCTTTGGCGACCCAGGCAGCGGCTACGATCTGGGCCGGCGCGCGGTTTCCAAAGCGATCCTGGAGCTGCAAGGCTGGCAGCTCACCACCCGGCTTTCGACCCTGGTGCGCGACCACACTGGGCTGACCACCGCAGCCGAGATCACGCGACACTTTTACCAACACGCCGAACCCAATAAACAGATCGCCGCCCTCGCCCCCGCGCTCCTGCGTCTGGCCGAAGAAGGCGATCATGCCGCGCATCAAGTCGTAGCCGAGTCGATCACAGCACTTTTGCAAATTGCCGAGGACGTCATCGCCAAACTGTTTCCCGGCTGGCACCGCGACCTGCTGCGCACCGGGGTGACGGGGCCGATCCTCACCCACGCCGCCGTGCGCCCGCTGCTGGGCACCCGCAGCTCGCTGCAACTGCGCCCGATCACCGAGCTACCGATCGAAGGCGTGCGCCGGCTGCTGGTGCGCGCGGGCGGCGCGTAGAGGGGAGAAAAAGGAGCGCCCCTCGGCCCCTCAGTGCGTGAGGTCGTAGAGCGCGTAGCCGGCGAACAAATTAGGCGCGAAGCGGCAGGTGGTTTTCCAGTCGCCGTGCAAATGCGCGCTGCGCGCAATCCGCAGCTCGCGCAGCGCACAAAAATCCTCGAAGTCGGCGATGGTCGCCGGGTTGCTCGGTCGGCTCTCGTACCAGGCCGTGGTGTAAACGGAGTTGCGCGGCTTGCGTCCGCAAAAAAACGCGGCGGTGCGATTCTTCCAATAGCCGTGGTTCACAAATCCCACCGTCACCGTTCGTCCGATACGTAACGCCTGCTCGATGATCGCGCCGGGATCGGGTAACTCTTCCAGCGTGCGCGAGCAAATCACGCGGTCGAAGTGGTTCTCGGGCAGCGCGCGCATGAGCGCCATCATGTCGCCTTGGTAGGCCGTGAGCCCTCGACGCACGCAGGCCGAAATCTTGTCAAAATCGAGGTCCACGCCGACCGCATGCACCTGTTTGGTGTGTACTAGGTATTCCAGCAGCACGCCGCGCCCGCAGCCCAGGTCCAGCACCCGCGCGCCGGGCTCGACCCAGTCGGCGATGATTTGCATGTCGACGGTGCGTTTGAGGTGGGAATGAAGGGACATGAGCGGGTGGCGGACGGCGGGTTTTTAAAAACGGCGTCAGTTAAGAAAGCCGCGCACCAAGTCGTAGATCTGCGGCGATTCGAGCAGGAAGGAATCGTGCCCGAGGTCGGTGGCGAGTTCGGCGTAGCTGACGCGTTTACCGGCGCGCAGCAGGGCAAGGGCGATGGCGCGGTTCTGCTCCGGCGGGAACAACCAGTCGCTGGTAAAGCCCACTACAAGAGTGGCGGCCTGCACGGAGGCAAAAGCTTGTTCAAGCGAGCCGTGGGTGGCGGCCAGGTCGAACTGGTCGAGGGCGCGCGTGATATAGAGGTACGAGTTGGCGTCGAACCGGTTGATAAAACTCTGCCCCTGATAACGCAGGTAGCTCTCGACCTCGAAGCGCACGTCAAAGGTCGCGGCGGGCGCGACCGGGTCGATGCCCTCCATCGACAGGCCCGAGGCGTCGTTGGGCGCGACGACAGTGACTGCCGCGCTGGCAGTGGAGGTGCCGGCGGTGGGCGTGGGTTTGTGGTGGGCGGCGACGGCTTTGCGGCCGAATTTGCGGTCCATCGAGGCGTCGGAAAGGTAGGTGATGTGCGCCATCATGCGCGCAATCGCCAGACCCACGCGCGGACCGCCGCCCTTGGGATAATAGCCGTGGTTCCACTCGGGATCTTGAAGGATCGCTTGGCGGCCCACCTCGTTGAAGGCGATGGCCTGTGCGCCTTCGCGGGCGGTCGTGGCCATGGCGAGGGCACGTTGTACGAAGGCGGGGTATTCAAGACTCCATTGCAGCACTTGCATGCCGCCCATGGAGCCGCCAATGACGGCGTACAAACTGCGCACGCCCAAGGAGTCGAGCCAGCGCTTCTGGGTGCGCACCATGTCGCGGATGGTGACCGCAGGAAAAGTGATGCCGTAGGCCTGGCCAGTGCGCGGGTCGATCGAAGACGGGCCGGTGGAGCCCTGACAGCCGCCGATGACATTGGCGCAGAGAACGAAAAACTTGTTGGTATCAACCGCCTTGCCCGGGCCGATGAGGTTGTTCCACCAGCCGGGTTTTTTGTCGGTGAGGGCGTGAATGCCCGCGCAGTGGTGGTCGCCGGAGAGCGCGTGGCAGATCAGCACGGCGTTATCGCCGGTGGCGTTGAGCCGTCCGTAGGTCTCGTAGCGCAGCGTAAAACCGGGGATCGCCAGCCCGTTGTCGAAGGTGAACGGGGCGCTGGAAACGAAGTCGCGTGGCTCAACGAGGCCGACCTCTCCGGGTTCGGAGCGGGCTGACTTGGTGAGATCGGCGGAGGCATCGTTCATAGCAGTGAAGGCAGCCAAACAACGGTTCACGCGGAAAATGGCAAGGAGTGAGAAAAACGGAGTGCGGGCGTGGGGCCGTCCGAGGGAGGGACCACCTCCGTGTGGTCTGGTACGCACCCCAGACGACACGGAGGTCGTCCCTCCGCAATCGATCTCCTTCAGTACTCGGCCCTTAGTCCTGCGCCCGCGTTTTCCGCCGTTCCCCAACACCGCAGCTCGACGGGCGACTGGCGTTGCGCGAGGTTGGACGCATGGCTCAAAACGATTTTCTCGAAGGAAAGCGCGAGCGCGGGGACGAAGACGGCTTTAAGCCCGTGCCCGTCTCTGCGCATTCCGCCGGTGGCGGCTGGCACCTGGAGCACTCTTATGCGGGCTTGCCTGCCGCGTTTTGGACCGAGGTGACGCCGAGCGCCGTTCAAGCCCCCCAGCTCGCTCTCTTTAACCACCGGCTCGCGCGGGAACTGGGGCTGGATGCGGACGCGCTGGCCGGCGCGGAAAGCGCGGCTATTTTTGCGGGTAATCAACTGCCGCCGGGCGCCAAGCCGCTCGCCCAGGCTTATTCAGGACACCAATACGGGCACTTCACCACGTTGGGCGACGGTCGCGCCATCCTGCTGGGCGAACAGATCACGCCGACGGGCGCGCGCTGCGACATCCAGCTCAAGGGCGCAGGGCCGACGCCGTTTTCACGGCGGGGCGACGGGCGGGCCGCGCTCGGGCCGATGTTGCGCGAATACATCATCAGCGAGGCGATGGCGGCGCTGGGAATACCGACCACCCGCAGCCTCGCGGTGGCGACCACGGGCGAACCGGTTTGGCGGCCCGAAGCGCGTCCTGGCGCGGTGCTCACGCGAGTGGCGGCGAGCCACCTCCGCGTGGGAACCTTTGCGGGCGCTGCGGCGCGCGGAAACCTGGGTGAGTTACACGCGTTGGTCGATTACACGATTGGCCGACATTACCCGCAGCTTCTGGGGGCACCGAACCCTGCGCTGGCGCTACTTGAAGCCGTGCTGGAGCGACAAGCCGCGCTGGTGTCGCGCTGGATGCTCGTGGGCTTTGTGCACGGCGTGCTGAACACCGACAACGTGGCGCTTTCAGGCGAGACAATCGACTACGGCCCCTGTGCGTTTATCGACGCGTATGATCCGGCAACCGTGTTCAGCTCGATCGACCGCCACGGGCGCTACGCCTTTGGCAACCAGCCGAAAATCACCCACTGGAACGTAACGCGGCTGGCCGAGGCCTTGCTCACGGTGCTGCACGAGGACGCGGACACGGCTGTGGAGCTGGCGCAGGAGGCGCTGGGGCGTTTTGAAGTCCAGTATCAAGCCCACTGGCTGGCGGGCATGCGGGGCAAATTGGGGCTGTTCAACGCCGAGGCAGAAGACACGGCGCTGGCGAAAGATTTGTTAACGTGGATGCACACGACGAAAGCCGACTTCACCAACACCTTCGCCGCGCTCTCCGATGGCACCGAGGCGAACGGCATCAGCGGCGCGGATACGCAGTTAACCGACTGGTTGGGACGTTGGCGACAGCGGCTGACGCGGCAGGAGCAAACCGAGGTCGAGTCGATTAGGCTGCGACAGGCGAGCAACCCGGCGGTGATTGCGCGTAATCATCGGGTCGAGGCGGCTCTGGCGGCGGCCGAACAAGGCGATTTCAGCGTGTTGGAACAACTCCTCGCGGACCTGGCCTCGCCCTTCGATCACACGCGAGCCGATCCGCAGGCCCGCGAGCCCGCGCCGCCAAGCGGGGAGGCGTACCGCACGTTTTGCGGCACCTGAGCCGGCC
>CANIXX010000115.1 GCA_947471115.1 Opitutaceae bacterium
GCCCAACAAACACTCGCCAAAGAAACCGAAGCCAAGGAGGCTGCGCTAAAGAAAATTGAGCAGCAAAAAACGGCTCCTGTCAGCGTCATCGGACTCTAATACCAATTCGCATTGCAGGTGAATTGAATTGGCCGAGACGGCCAACCCTAAAGCTCTCGAACCCTGTAGCGTTAGCCATGACTAGCGAATGCCCCTAATCTTGATCGCGAATGAAAAACCGCCCCAACCCCGCTTGGAGCGCCCACTTAGCACTGCGGCGGACTTGAACGCATATACCTTAGATACCCTAGACAATGAGGACTAGGCCAGCAACCCGGTCTGCCGCAGGGCTTCATAGCAGGCGATGCCCGCCGCCGTGCTCAGGTTGAGCGAACGCAATTCGTGGTTGGCGTGTGGAATGGTCAAGCGCCGGTCGTCACCAAACTCCGCGTGCAACCACTCCGGCGCACCATGACCTTCGTTGCCAAAAACCAAGCCGTCGCCGTCGGCATAACTCGCACTCCAGTAGCTGCAAGTCGTCTTGGTCGTGAATAACCACAAGCGCTTCGGGCCCATCACGCTGCGCTTGAATGCAGCCCAATCCGCGTGGTGGTGGACGTCCAAAGAGTGCCAATAGTCCATGCCCGCCCGCTTGAGGTGCTTGTCGGTGATTTCGTAGCCCAGCGGGTGGATCAAGTGCAGTCGCGAACGAGTGAGCGCGCACATGCGCCCTATATTACCCGTGTTCTGGGGAATCTCCGGCTGAAAAAGGATGATGTGCAGCATGGCAAAACCGGGGGATGAAAGAATCCAAGCGACCGATCGCTATCACTCAACGACCAAACCGCTGTTATCGGTGGCCAAAACCCGCGAGGTACTGGTGAGGCCGGCGCTGGCGAAAGCGGCCTGCATAGCTGCGGCGACTGCGGAGGCCGCCGACTGGGTGGCGACACAGAGCACGGTCGAACCACTACCACTTAACCAGCCCGTATAAGCGCCCGCAGCGACACCCGCTTCAATCGCGGCGCGGCCACCAGGAATACGCGGCAAGCGGTATGGCTCGTGCATATAGTCGCTCACCGCATGCCGCAGCCGCGCGTAGTCACCGGACACCAGCGCGGCGACGAGGTACGCTGCGCTATTAATGCTCTTCACTGCGTCAAAATAAGACAGCGTCGCGGGCAGAACCCCACGCGACTCCTTGGTGAGCATTTCAACGTCGGGTGAAGTCGCCACAAAGGCCAAATCGGACGGCAGCTCCACGCGAACCGTATCCACGTAAGCGCCCGTTTCTGGGTCGCAGCGCGCCACACAGAAGCCGCCCAGTATTCCCGCAGCCGCGTTGTCGGGATGGCCCTCGATGGCGGTGGCAATGCCCACCAACTGTTGCCGCGAAAGACACGCAGCAGACAGGACGTTGAGTCCGCCTAGTATGCCGCCGATCACCGTGACACTCGACCCCAGCCCGCGCGCCGGAGGCACGTCACCATCTATATGATACGCAAAACCAAATGGAGCCACGCCGGCGGCCGCAAAAAAAGCCGTCGCAGTGGTCTCTACCATGGACTTCGCGCGACCATCGCCAACAGTTACGGGGCGGGCCAAAGAACCCGATTCACGCGTAAGAGTAACCCGATTGTGGATCTGCAAGGCCAAGCCAAGGGTGTCAAAACCCGCGCCGCAATTGGAGGTGCTACCCGGCACGCGGGTGGTCACGGAGTTGAGTGCGGGGTTCATGTGCGACGAACAGGTTTCATGATTTTCTCCACTTCCATCATCGCGGCTTTTTCACGTAAATCCTGACGTTTGTCGTGCGATTGTTTACCGAGGCAGAGGGCGACCTCCACTTTGACCAACGCCTCTTTAAAATACATGCGCAGCGGAACTAAGGTGCGCCCGCCGACTTGCATGGCTTGGGCAATCTTACGTACCTGGTGGCGATGAAGGAGCAGCTTGCGGGTGCGGCGAGCCGCGTGGTTGTTAATATTGCCGTAGGCGTACTCGTCGATGTGGGCGTTGAACAACCACAGCTCACCTTTTTCAAATTTACCAAAGGCGTCGCCAATCTGGGCCCGTCCGGCACGGATGGCCTTCACCTCGGTGCCATGGAGAACCAAACCCGCCTCGAAACGCTCCTCCACGGAAAAATCGCGCAGCGCCTTGGCATTGCGAACCTCCGTGAAACGGGGAGCGTCTTTTTTCTTGGCGGACATGGCAAATGGGCGCGAAGCGCTTGGTTAAAGCTATAAAAAAAGTCACTCCGCGCAAAGCTGAGAGCCAATCGACTTGTTAATGTTGAACAAGGCGATGACCGGCTTGGCACAGAATGACCCGTGTTGAGCGGGTCTATCCCGCTGCGGAAGTGTTTACTCGGTGGCCTCCTCGTAAGTGATCTTGCCCTCGATGATTTCGCGCAGGGCGATGTCTTCGGGAGCGAGCTTTTCTAGGGATTCCACCAGCGCACGCTGGCCCCGGCGCAGCTGTTTAACGCGGCGCGACACCACATTGATAAGGATGTTGGCGTCAGGGATAACTTTGTGGGCTTCTTTAAGGTAGTCGTCTCTCATGGTCAGGCGGGTTCGGTATCGGAAAAAAGTCGATAGCACAGCCCGCACTAGGACCGGTCAAGGGTTTATTTCCCCGCCACGTGACGCCGGTCGCCCGCAGCCAAGTTACTGGGTCGCTCGCATCAGCGACTTGCCAGAGCGCCCCGCGCCGCCCACGGTGGCCAACTACATGTTCGAGTCACTCACCGACAAACTCTCCTCCGCCCTGCGCAACCTGCGCGGTGTCGGCAAACTCACCGAAGACAATATGGCCGATGCCCTCAAAGAGGTGCGCACCGCCCTTCTTTCGGCCGACGTCCACTTTAAGGTCGCCCGTGAATTCGTCGAACGCGTCCAGGCCCAGTGCGTGGGCCAAGAGGTCATCAAGTCGGTCACCCCCGGCCAGCAGATCGTCAAAATCATCAACGACGAACTCGTTCGCCTGCTCGGTGAAGGCACGACCGATCTGTCAACCGCGCGACCGCTCAAAGTGCTCATGGTCGGACTGCACGGGTCGGGTAAAACCACCTCAACGGTCAAACTCGGCAAGTTGTTAAAAAAACGCGGCTACCGGCCCTTCATGATCGCCTGCGACGTGTACCGCCCCGCAGCTATCGACCAACTCGAAATCCTCGCCAAACAGGAGGAGCTCGGCTTTTACAGCGACCGCGTTAGTAAGGACGTTCCCGCCATTGCCGCCGCCGGATTGGCCGCCGCGCAAACCGCCGGCGCCGACGCTGTTTTATTCGATACCGCAGGCCGCCTCCAGATCGACACCGACCTGATCGAGGAGGTCAAAAAACTGCGCGAGCGCATCAAGCCCGACGAGATCCTGCTGGTGGCCGACGGAGCGCTCGGCCAAGAGGCGGTCAACGTTGCCAAGGCCTTCCATGAGGCCCTCGTACTCACCGGCCTCATCCTGACAAAGCTCGATGGTGACGCCCGTGGCGGTGCCGCCCTCTCGATCAAGTCGATCACAGGCGTGCCCATCAAGTTTGTCGGCACCGGTGAAAAGACCGCCGACTTCGACACCTTTTATCCTGACCGCCTGGCCTCGCGCATTCTCGGCATGGGCGACGTCGTGTCGCTGGTCGAACGTGCACAGGAAAACATCGACCAAAAAGAGGCCGAAAAAATGGCGGAGAAGCTCCGCAAGGCCGACTTCAACCTCGAGGATTTCCTCGCGCAGATGCAGCAGATTAAAAAGCTCGGCTCGATGCAGAGCATCATGGGCATGATGCCCGGAATGAGCGGCATGCAGATCCCCGACGACGCTGAGCAGCAGATGGGACGCACGGAGGCCATCATCAAGTCGATGACCATTCAGGAGCGCCGCAAGCCGGATATTCTTAACGGCAACCGCCGACTACGCATCGCCAACGGCGCCGGCGTGAAAGTTCTGGAGGTTAACCAACTCATCAAGCAGTTCCAGCAGATGCAAAAGATGATGAAGATGCTCAAGGGAGGCGGCGCGAAAAAGATGATGCGGCAGATGGAAACGATGAAAGGCCGCGGCGGTTTCCCTGGCATGTGAGCGCGTGAACGGGCGAGTGGGTGAATGGATTTTACAGCAGCGGTTAATGAATCATGCAGCTCCACGCCTCCACGTTTGACACTCCCTGCGGCCCGTTTTCGGTAGCGGTCACCGCGTCCGGTCAAGTGGTCGCCACCGCCTTCGGCGAGCTGCCCGCCCTACGCTCGCGCCTTCCCGAAAAGTGTAACCCAATAGGTGATACTTTAGGCTTAACCGCTCCGGTACAGCGGGAGGTGGCCGAGTTTTTTTCAAGTCGACGGCGTGTGTTCAGCGTACCAATGGCGGCACAAGGGACCGCGTTTCAAAAACGGGTGTGGGCGGAATTGGCGGCGATTCCCTTCGGCCAGACTCGCAGCTACGGTCAACTTGCCACGGCGCTGGGCCAAAGCGGAGCCTCACGGGCCGTCGGACGGGCAAACGCCGTCAATCCCATCGCCCTTATCGTGCCCTGCCACCGGGTGATCGGCGCGGATGGGGCGCTGGGGGGCTTTGCTTTTGGTGCAGCCATCAAACAGCACCTGCTCACCCACGAGGGCGCCTGGACCGCAGGCCTGCTGTGAATCCCGTTGGCGGATACGCAGGGTGACAATCCGGCGCGCCCGATAACGCAAAAAACGGGCTTACCCAAAAGCCAAATCGAGGCCCCGACTACCTCGGCGCACTGACTAACGCCTAAGCGCGGTGACAGTGCGGACAGGACTTTTCGTACACGTAGCGAACATCCTGTTGTTCATCGACGGACAACGGCGTCTGGCACTTCCAGCACAGCACGGAACCGGTTTCTTGGAGCTGGGCGTTCACCCCCACACGGCGGTCAAAAACGAAGCATTCCCCGTCGTAGTGCGCGCCGCCACACGACTCGAAGTATTTCAAGATGCCGCCGTCGAGCTGGAAAACCTCCTCGAAGCCCTCGCGCACCATGAACGGCCCGGCCTTTTCACAGCGAATGCCGCCCGTGCAAAACATCACCACCGGCTGCTTTTTCAATTCTGCGGGTAGCCGGCCGACCGCCTCGGGAAATTCGCGAAAATTGTCGATGTGCGGAACGAGCGCGCCCTTAAACGTGCCCATCTTCACCTCGTAGTCGTTGCGCGTGTCGAGCAGCGTGACGGGGCGGCCCTCGTCGAGCCACTGCTTTAGCGTGTGAGGGGACAGTTTGGGCGACGGTTTGTGGGCAGGGTCGATACCGTCGATACCGAACGCGATGATCTCCTTTTTGATCTTCACTAGCATCCGATTAAAGGGTGCCTCGGAGCTAAAACTTTCCTTGGGCGCGAGATCCTCCAGCCCTGGCACCGTACGGATCTCCTCGACCATGCGGCCGACTGCATCCGGCGTGCCCGCCACAAAGAGATTAATCCCCTCGGCGCTCAGTAAAATAGTGCCCTTGAGTCCCTCGGCGTGAGCCTTGGTCTGCAACCGCACACGCAGGGCGGGCAGGTCGGTGAGCGGGGCGAATTTGTAAGTAGAGATGTTAAGGAAATCGGCGGCCATGGCGAGGGAGCGTGATGGAGCAACTGAGCGGAAGTTATCCCTGGGAGCGAGCTTGCTCGCGAAATTCAAAAACCGCGCAGGAGGCGAATAAGGGTAAACTCACAACGGCTGCGCTTGGTCCAGTCGCTCGGTTAAAAGCGCGACCAGGCGGACATCGGCCGCGATCGGCTCAGTCATTTGCGTCTGCAACCCCGGGCTTGCCTCCTCGGCGGCATGGCAAATTTCCGCGATGTCGCCGCCCGGCCCCGCGTGGCGTCCCGGCGATAGGAACTGCAAGGCGATCACCACTTCGCCGCCATTAAAGGGCGGCGAACTCAACACCGTAGCGAGGAGCGGCTCGTTAAAATCATAGGCAGCTCCCTCACGGCGCTCCATAGACGCCACAGCGAGCCCCGCCACCGTATCGCCGAGAAGCCCACGCAGTTGCGCCCCCAGGTGGTTGCGTACCACGGCAACGGAAGGTTGCGGCGAGCCATGATCGACAAGAATCACGTGCGGCCTCACCCAGGCCCGCGCACGTGCGGTTAGGCACACCTGGTCGGCCAAAATTTCTGCAATTCGCGAGTCCGTTTCTGCCGGGTTAACCATCCAAGGAGCCAATCGCACCCGTGCCTGAGGGAACCGCTCGCGCACAGCCGCCACCCGTGCCGGCACGTATTCGGTGAGCGCCGCACTCGGCCCAAAAAACAACGGCATCAACACCGCTTCGCCAGTTGGATTAGTAGAAAAAAACTCGACTAGGGCGGGCTCCAGCAGGCGCGCCGGCACCCCGCCAAGGGCAGCGGCATCTACTTTGGTGGAGTGCAACAGTGAAACCGGCTGAACGGCATGCCCCAGGTGCGCGGAAAGGGCAGCCGCCAACCGACGCAAGCTCAACGTGGAGTCGGGGCGCACGGAGCCATTATCAAAAAGAAACCATTCAGTGGGGAGTGCGGTGGACACGGTTTTCAAAGTCTCGGTTAAATATCTTGCGACCCAAAATAAATGCCCCGTAAGGTCAACCAACGTCGCCTATTTTTAATCGTCCAACTATGAACTTCTCCATCAAGAAACTCAGTTTCGTTCTGCTCGCCGCCGCCGTGGTTCTCTCCGGTTGCTCCAAAAAGCCCAAGCGCCCCGACCCGTCCTCCACGGTTCTCGGCCCTGATGGCGGCCTCTCCGGTGCTGGCATTAGTGGCCTGAGCGATGGCCTGAACGGAGCCGCTCCCGGCACCGACCTCACCGGGCGTGACCCGAACGCAATCGACGGCCAAGTCCGCGGTTTGCTCCAGCCGGTCTATTTCGATTTCGACCAATCCGGCATCAAAGCCTCCGAGCGCACCAAACTGGATGCCGCCAAGGCCTATCTCGATGCCAACCCCACTGCCCGCATCCTTCTGGAAGGTCACTGCGACTGGAAGGGCACCTCCGAGTACAACCTCGGCCTGGGTGACCGCCGCGCCAATGCCGCCAAGCAGTACCTGAGCACCACCGGCGTTGCCGCCGAAAAGATCGAGGTTCTCTCCAAGGGCAGCCTCGACGCCATCGAGAACGCCGACGAAGTAACCCGCGCCAAGGACCGCCGCGTTGAGTTGGTTGTCCTCAAGCAGTAATCCGCAAAACGGATACCGTTAAAAGCCCCGACACATGTCGGGGCTTTTTTGTGCCCAAACACCTCGTTTGCGTCTTCACGCACCTGGCCCCGGACCTCCACCAAAAACCCAAAAACGTAGAAATGAGCCCCGTGCGGTGAACCTTCTTGAGCCAAAGGCCACCTTAAGCACGGAACCTCTTCACGCTCATGCACCTGTTACCCCCTTTAACTCCCCAGCTCGCACCCACGCGCATACTTCAACCCGAGTTCACGCCGCCCCACGCGCCACCGCCGCTTGCCACCAACCGCCTACAAACGCTCGCCATCGGCGACCGCCCCCAGGAGCGCCTGGAAAAACTCGGGGCCACCGCGCTCAGTGACAGCGAACTACTCGCCATGCTCCTGCGCAGCGGCACCCAGGGCCACGACGTGCTCACCCTCTCCCATCGCCTGATTGCCGACGCCGGGTCACTCGCCGGTCTCATCGCCTGGCGTGAGGCCGACTTCAAAAAACTCAAGGGCATCGGCCGGATCAAGGCACTCCAACTCATTACCGTCATGGAAATCGCCCGCCGCATCCTCTGCCAAGCCGGCAACCCGCCGCTCCAACCGCTGCTCGATACCGCGCAACAAGCCGCCGATTTCCTCCGCCCGTTAACCCACGGTCTAGTCGTCGAAAAATTTTGGGTTCTGAGTCTCAACCGGCGCAATCGGCTGCTCAAATGCACCGAGATCTCCTCAGGCACCGCAACCAATACCTTGGCGCACCCACGTGAAGTGTTTCGGGAGGCTATCAAGCAATCGGCCTCCGCCGTACTCTGCGCGCATAACCACCCCTCGGGCGACCCCGCCCCCAGTGCTGCCGACATCCGCATGACCCGGCAATTGCGCGAGGCCAGCCACGCGGTGGACATCGCCCTGCTCGACCACCTCATTCTTGGCCAAGCGGCCGCAGATCCCTGTGGCCATGGCTTTTATAGTTTCCGCACTGCTGGGCTGGTTTGAAAACCCAGCGCCGGGCAAAAACGTTACGGTGAGCGTCTACACGAGCAACCTTGCGCCCGGCCGGACCTGCCCCAACGTGAAACCTTTTTTGCCACCATGACCGACGCCGACCTGCAAACGCTCATCGAAGACGCCACCTTTGATTTCACGATGGGCGAGACCGATACCGCCCTAGCCAAACTCGCCCGCGCCACCTCCTCCGCCCCCAACTGCTTCGAGGCTTGGCACGCGCTAGCCGAGATACTGTTCAGCCTACGCCGCTTTGACGACGCCCTGCACGCCGCCGAGAAGGGCCATGCCGTCAGGCCGGACGATCTGTTTATCAACACCACTCTATCGCGCATCTGGATGGAAAAAGGCGACAAGCCCACGGCCGAGAAATACGGTGCGCAGGCAAAGATTCTCAGCTGGAAGGACCAGCTTAAAAACCCCGAGGCGCACCAAGGTGGGGTGCAATAGCAACATTCCCCTCGCGCACACCGCCAATTGACACGCGCCGCGCCAACCCCCTACCCTCCCCGGCTTCACATGGAAAAACCCGCCTACACCCTCGAGTTTGAAAAGCCCTTGCGTGATCTCAGCGTCCAGCTGGAGCAATTGAGTCAGCAGTCGCTTGAGAACAACCTCGACGTGGCCAAGGAGATTGCAGCCATTGAGCGCAAAATCTCCTCCACCCAACGCGAAATCTACTCCGGCCTAACTCCATGGCAGAAGGTGCAAATCGCCCGTCATCCGAAGCGCCCCTACGCGCTCGATTACGTGAACCTGATTTGCGAAAACTTCACCGAGCTCCACGGGGATCGCCAATTCAACGACGACCGTGCGCTGATCGGCGGAACCGCCTTTTTTAATGGGGATGCCGTGATGATCATCGCCCAGCAAAAGGGCCGCGACACAAAGGAGAAAATCGCGCGCAACTTCGGCATGGCCCAGCCCGAGGGTTACCGCAAAGCACTCCGCTTGATGAAGACGGCCGAAAAATTCGGCCTGCCGGTGATCACCTTTATCGACACGCCCGGCGCGTATCCTGGGCTCGGTTCGGAGGAACGCCACGTTTCCGAAGCCATCGCGGTTAATCTGCGCGAGATGGCGATGCTGCGTGTCCCGTCGATTTCGATCGTCGTGGGCGAAGGTGGATCCGGTGGAGCGCTTGGCATCGGCGTCACCGACCGGGTGCTGATCTTTGAAAATAGCTACTATTCGGTGATCTCGCCCGAAGGCTGCGCGGCGATTCTGTGGAAAGACCCCACTGCTGCGGCCAAAGCGGCCGAGGCGCTTAAGATCAACGCCGACCAACTCGAAAAGCTGGGTGTAGTCGACGAGGTCATCGCCGAGCCCTTCGGCGGAGCTCACAACGACTACGATAAAGCCGCCTCGACGCTGCGCTACGCCTTGCAAAAACACCTCAACGACCTGCGTGCTCTTAATGCCGACGAGCTGCTCGACCTGCGCTACGAGCGCTACCGCCGCCTCGGTATGTACGAGGAAGCCGGCGTGGTGCATAACTAAGCAAGCGAATGGATGGTTTTCTCCCGTAAATGGGCGCTGACATCCCGATCAAACCCTCCCCAAAAAAGGCGAGCCGCATCCGGCCCGCCTTTTTTTATTCACCGTCCGCCAGCGCGGCGCACCGTGATCAGCTCCACGCTGCGGGTGCGTTTGGCGAGCTCGTCGTAGTCCACCAAGGCGCCCGAAATGCGCACATCACCCTCGGCGACTTCGAAGCGTTTGGGCATGCCGTCGATAAAGCGCGAAAGCACCGGCGCAACCTCGCGACCCAGCACCGAGGCATACGGTCCGGTCATGCCGACGTCGCACATAAAGCCCGTACCCTTGGGCAACACACAGGCATCGGCCGTAGGTACATGCGTATGCGTGCCCAAAACGGCGACCGCGCGCCCATCGAAATGCCAGCCCAAGGCGATTTTTTCACTGGTGGCCTCAGCGTGAATCTCAACCAACACGGCGTCCGCCTTACCCTCCAGTTTCTTGAACATGGAATCGGCCACCAAGAACGGGCAATCCGCCTTCATGCCCATAAAGGTGCGACCGAGGACGGTGAATACGGCCAGTTTGAATCCCTTTACGTCA
>CANIXX010000116.1 GCA_947471115.1 Opitutaceae bacterium
AATCCCATCAATGATTATAGGAGTGCGGGCAATTGGGACGAGGTCTACACTCCCGGCGCCTTTACTTGGCAGACTAATTCAAACTCGGTTTCTCAGACGCAACTTGGCATCACCAGGGACGGCTACACCACCACCACCTGGGGCGATCGTAGCCTCGGTGATGCGCCACCCAGCGCCTTCGGCTCACGGATCATCCTGGCCGACGTCCCGGTGCAGCCGATGCTCTCTCTGGGGCAGTTCATGCACCTGCAGCAGTTTCACCATTTTCAAAACAATACGACCTACAACCAGCTGGCTTTTGGCAGCATGTTTGTCGGCGGTTCGGTCAACTCCGCCGAGGTGCCCACCAGCCAAAGCGGACTGAGTGTCCCCTCCTCTAATGGCACCCCGGCAAGTGTTTTGCTCGACCACAGTTTCCTGGCCAATCAGGCGCTGTTCGACAGTTATTTCTTTTCCACCGTCCCCCCCGCAGGCAACCCGCCCAGCGGCACCTCCTGGCCGAACCAGTGGACGGCCTTTAATGCCGCTAATCCCGGCACCCGTCTCGCCGATTCCACCATGTTGCTGCCGAATTCCCGCATCGTGCCGATCCAGACCAACGGATTGGCTCCGCTGCTGGGAGACCTGCGCGACATGGACCAAGCCTCCGCCAATCTGCTCCTCAATGGGGCTTTTAATATCAACTCCACCTCGGTGGATGCCTGGCGTGCGTTGCTCTCCAGTTTATCAGGCAATGACTTAAGTATTTGGGATGCGACCAAGGAAGAGCCGAAGACCCTGCTGGCCAGTCAACTGCTCAACCCGCTTTCCCGGTTCTGGTCGGCAAACGGAGGGGGGGATGTTAATACCCTCTGGTCCGGGGTGCGCGCCCTCAGCGACACGGAGGTGACCAACCTTGCCACCGCGATTGTCGCCCAAGTCAAAGCCCGCGGACCGTTCCTCTCCATGGCCGATTTCCTCAACCGTCGTCTCGGGTCCGAAACTTCCGACCTAGCCCGTGCCGGGGCTTTGCAAGCGGCCATCGATCGGACCTCGCTCAATGACTCGGTCAAGAGCTCCGGTGTGTCGGTCACCGGGATCACCGCCGCCCTGGTTGCCGCAAAACAAGCCAATGTGGCAGCGGCCACTGCCACGAGCAGCGACTGCGCCGCCCCGATTCCGGCCAACTTGTTTGACGCCTCCAGCAGCACCGGCGCCGCTTGGAATTCCACCCTCGGCGCTCCCGGCTACCTGATGCAACAGGATCTGGTTCAAGCATTTTCCCCAGTCATGGCGGCGCGTTCCGACACCTTTGTGATTCGCACTTACGGATCGGCGGTCAACCCGGCCACCGGTAAAACCGTGAGCAAGGCCTGGCTGGAGGCCGTCGTTCAGCGGCTGCCCGAGTTTGTTGACTCGCTTGACCCCGCCCTCGCAGCACTGGGCGCCGCGACCCCGGTGGCCGCGGTCAATCCCACGAATAAGAATTTCGGTCGTCGCTTTAAAATTATGTCCATGCGCTGGTTATCCCCCAATGAAATCTAATAGTCTCACCGCACTGTTTCTTCTTCTGAGTGGTTTGGCGTTGCCGCTGGGCGCCCAGCCAAGTGCCGCTCCGACCGGACGACACTTCCGCACCATCGGGGTGGGGGTGAATACGACCGAGCTTTTTTATCAAGATGGTGCCAATCCCGAACCGTTTTCTATAGATAGCGACCGGCGTTCGGTTTTTTTTGAGTATAAAGGGGGCCTAGCGCCGTTAGTCTTCGTCAAAATGAAGACCAACGCCGACGGTAAGAAGATCACCGTTCCAGTGGCGCAAGTCACCTTGGATCCAGCCTTCACACGCTGGCTTTTGATTTTTCACCCGATTCCGAATCAACCCGAAAAACTAGGCGTGGTTGCGCTCGATGATGATGCCCGCAGCGTGCCTCCTGGTGGTTATCGCTTTGTGAATTTTTTACCCATCCAGGCCGGGGTGGTTTTGGGAGGGAAGAAGCAGATAATCAGCCCCCAGGGATCGTTTATCGCGGATTTTTCCACGGAAAAAAACACTGCGGTCTTGCCGCTGCAGGTTTATCTTTTCAAGGGTGATTCGGCTATCCCGATCTACTCCAATGTTTGGGCCCCGGATGCGCGCAAGCGCAGTTTGGTGTTGTTGATTCCTTCAAACGAAACCCCCTCCGGTGTGGATGTGAAGTATTTGTCGGAAAGTGTGAATGTGATTCCCGCCGAGGAACCCAAGCCGATTAAGCAGTAATCCCAATCCGCTCCCATCGATCAACAGAAGGAGTTGCCCACGGAACACACGGAATACACAGAAGGACGAAACACCCAATCCCTTTTAACCGCGAATAGGAGCCGAAGGGGCGCGAAGGGAAATCCGCTGAGTTCCTATCGCCGTTCCGCCATGAGTGATCATAAGTGCCGATAAGTGGTTAACTCGGATCGAATTAAGCCAAGGCAGTTTAGCCGCAAAAGAACGCAAATGGCGCAAAGAGCAATCCACGAATTTCTGTGTGAGCTCTGCGTTCTTTCGAGGCCAACAGATCGATGCCTGGGTATTGTATATAAACTGCAGATTGGAATTAGCGCCCATTAGCGTCCATTAGCGGTTAAATAATACGGGGTTTTTTACCAGGAAACACACGAAATACACGAAACCACAATCTCGATCCATATTAACCACAGATGTCACAGATACGATCGGGATTGGCGGATCGTATCCTATATTTATCCGAAATCTGTGGTTAAAACGCCCGTGGATCGATTGCTTTTTTTGTGTCATCTCGTGCTTTTTGTGGCCAACCGGATCGATGCTGTGATTGCTCCTTTTTTATAAGTGTTACTCATTGCTCATCAGTGCTTAAAAATTCATCATCAAACCAAACCTTGGCCAGGGACGACCAACCCTACACCGATCGTAACTGTAGCGGTGGCCGTCACGGCCAAAATTTCTCACGCGGGCAACCGCAATCCTATTTTTCCCTTAGAGCATTTTAAATAAAACTGTAGCCATTTTTTAGCCGGTTGTTATTGTGAAGGAATAAACCGAGAAAAAGCATTAGAATCACAGATTACACGTAAAACACAGATTAAAAACGAATTATAGAGTGAGAATTCACGGCACAGGGTGAATTTCATTTTTAACGCGTAATAGGTTCCTCGACGTTTTCAGTGGGTAACTGAGCACCACTGAGGTCGTCTACTGGTTGCTGATTTGTCTCGGACTCAAACCGTTAACCCCTTCAGAGCACTAATGGGCACTGATAAATCCGCTGAATAGACGATCGTTCAAGTGCGTCAGCGCTGGACTGAAATTGATCGTATAAACATGAATTCGTTTAATTTATGTAATCTAGGGCGTGTCTCGGAAATAACGCTCAAGCCCTGAGCCATATGAAGATGCAAGCGAGGGAGACCATAGCGGCGAAAGTGCGATGGAGTTTTTCATAGCGTGTGGCGATGCGATGGAAGGATTTAAGGCGGGCGAAGAGATTCTCGATGTGGTGGCGTTCAACGTAGATGTGTTCGTCGAAGGCCGGCTTGATGGAGCGATTGGCTTTTGGGGGAATGACGGCGACGCCTCCACGCTGGCGAATGAAGTCGCGGATAGAGTCGCTGTCGTATCCCTTGTCCATAATGGCGTTAGCGCCCGGCTTGAGGTATCGCTGAAGCAGGGGTTTGGCTTGGTCAAAGTCGGAGACGTTGGCCCCAGTAAGAATGAATCCAAGGGGGTAACCCAGGGCGTCGCAGGCCATGTGAATTTTTGTCGATATGCTGGAGCGGGACCGAGCCATGGCCTGGGCGATCTGGCCGCCGACGGGGTTTGATCCGTGGGCGTGCACACGCATGGCCGTGCTATCGATCATGATGCTATCGTCCTCCTTGTGAGCGCTCAGGCCGGAGAGAATCGCATCCCAGAGCCCCGAAGTGGTCCAAGCGCGAAACCTCCCGTAGTTTGTCTTCCATGGTCCAAAGTCTGCCGGTAAGTCGCGCCAAGGCGCACCGGTACGACAAATCCACAAAATCGCCTCGATTCGCAGGCGCATGTCCTCACACGTCCGGCCACGACGATGCGCCCCAGTCAGGCTATCACGATGGGCCTTAATTTTTTAAGCGCATCCCAGTTGCCATCAGCCAGGACGAGCCTTGATGTTTTCGTCACGGCACGAAATATATTACGCATATAATTAACAGTCAATGCAATACATCACTTTAATTTTATTTTAATTAGCCGATTTATTTCCGAGACACACCCTAATAGGTATCCGAAGAGAATTGGTCGGTGAACGCATCATAGCGGTGTAACTGATAAGGCCGTCGGCGGTCATGACATGAGATTGATGGAGAAACTGAGCGAATGAAAACCTCTTCGTTCTGTCTGTCGCCTTAAGGTGGTGGAGCTGTGAACCGGTGGTCGGCGCAGTCCAGGGAAGAAGACAGCCGCGCATCACCTTCACGGCAGACCGATAACAGTTTCGATTTCATTCAACGAACTCGGCGAGGCATCGGCGACACCTCAATGGGCGGAGCGGAGATTGCGGCCAATAGCTTGTGGCAGGCGGGCAGCGATGGCGGGACCATCTCGCCGACCGCTTTCGCGTCTAACAGGCGAGCAACCTTGATGTAATGAGGAAGCGACAGATTATTGAGGGCGTCTCGCCCTTCCTGCCCCACTTGGCCTGTCGTCCAAATCTCGGCAATTACCTCTTTTGGGGTTCGTCCCTTCGATCTCTCGGCCCGCACCATGGAAGGCACCGTCTCGCAGAAAAACTTCCCGACATAGTCTGGCGACAAGGGCTTCGCAGTGTGCTCGGCCTTACATTCCACCGCATAAAGTTCGTCCCCGGCGGCACTCCTCCTGCCCAACACGTCCAGTTCGCGGTTGATGTCGCGGTCTTCCTCTTTCTTGAACAGATGCTGGCTGTTCAATTCAATCGAAGGCCATCCTTTCTGCGAGAGAATCAGGCCCGTCATAACCTCAAATCCGAAGGAACGGAGGTCGGCAACGATGGGGCTGCCAGAGGCCTGCTGGAGAACATCGGCTAGATGCGTGACGTCGGAATCCTTGGCTTCCTCCGCAGCGTCCATCGACACGCCCGCTTGTCCAAGGAGCCTCTCGATTGCGGCCATGGCCTCTAGCGCGGCATCGCCGAACATGGTTCTCAGGTTGACGGCCATGAGCCCCTCATTTTTTGCGAGCGACCACGCTTCTTTTGAAAATTCTGGAGCAGCCACAATTCCGACCATCGGCAGGCGAGATGTCTTATTCATGCCGGCCCTCCTCATGCGCTCGATAAACGCCTCGACCGCGTATTCCGGACACGGCTTCGCGTAGACGTCGAAGACGACGGGAGTCGGCGACGGCATGGCGCTTTTTTTGGTAAACCGCAGAAGCGGCCCCATCCGCGAATAGCCAACATGGTCGAAGGGCAGATTATTGAATGGCACAATTCCAGCGCCCACACCCTTTTGCGGCATGGAGCCCCATGTAAGAAAATTCGAGCGGCGGAGGTGGTCTGCCAGTATCCGCGCAAGCTCAGTGGCAATGGTGCGTTCGGCCCATTGGGCCTTTGCCGCCAAGGCGCTGGTTTGCGAGGCGGCTATGCGAAAGTCGCTCAATCGCTCCAAGGCGGTTCCGCCCCCCTCAATCGACACCGCCCCCAAATCAACGAGGGCGGCCACCTCTTCTTCAAAAGAGGGATACGGTTGCCCCTGTCGGAGCGTCATCGGCGCAGCCAGCAGCTTTCCGACTTCGGGACGAAGGGCTACCGACTCGCGAACCGCCAGAAGCACCCGATGCAGTCCGCGACGACTCCCTTGTATAATCGACGCGACTTGCTGGTGGTATTCCCCGCTGCCCCAGAAGCTCCTCCAGCAAAATATCCTGGCACCCGCCTCCAAAACCAGATGCTCGGAACGCCACAGGTCCGGCAGGTCCTGCGCGCGGAACAGCGTCTGTCGGGCGTGCGTTCGGGAGAGGCCGCGCTGCTCCAAGCGGTCGATGAGCGTTGTAGAAGTAACAGCCTCATAATCTGACAGCACGGCCCTGAGTGCAGCCTCGGCGGAGGAACCAGACTTCTTTCGGGGAGCAATTGTAACGCTGCACATAGTATACTTCATATCCTTTCGGATATGTGTCGCTCCTTTTTGCAACGCAGAAATAAATATGCGTTATTAATAAATGACTTATGAATCAATTGGAGCAAGGTTCGTAACGGCCTCCAAATAACGCTCCTTTAAACGACGAATGCTACGCTGAATCTAGCCCTCGTGACTGCGACATAAAACTTCGCCAAGTCGCCCGCCTTGGACCGGTCTTGGGTCTTCAAATACTTCTTCATCGGCGCGGTGGGGAAAATCAAGACCCGCTCGAAAGTCCTTCCCTTCATTGTGCCTATGTTGGAGGCCGGCAGCCCCAACGTGTCCGTTACCTTGCTATGCCGGAGAACTATCGGGTTGTGCGTGGCGACGTAACCCAAAACCGCGTCTTCACCTATCTGAAAAATCCCGTCGTGCGCGGTGGCCTCTGAGTTTTTTGAGGTGGTTTTTGGCAGCTCGGGAAACAGAGCGTCCGCGAAGTCACAGATTAGTTGATTGCTCCTGTAGCAGTCGGTCCTCTCCTCCAACGCAATCAGCTTGGACTTATGCTTGGCCAACACCCAGTCGAGTATTCCCTCTCTCTTAAATTTCTTGTTCTTCGACGCTTTGTTCGTGCTGAAAGTCCCCTGCCTGGGGTCTCCCACAGCGACCACTGAAATGCCCGACAGGAACAGCCTGTCAAAAAGCTCCAAATCGTAGCCCGCGAAGTCCTGCAGCTCGTCGATGAATACTTTGCCGTATATCCTCTCAAGCCGCTTGACGACCAAGCCGCCCGACCGCTCGTCAGCCGTGCACACGAATTCCGAAACGCGGTCGCTGTAGATGTCCCCGCTTTTTGTCAGGTAATATTTATCCGTCTCTTTCTTCGGGATAAATATACTGGGTTTCGCGACGAAGTTAATCGTCCCTATCCTGTCGCGATTCGTAACGTGATTCTGGTAAGGCCTGACGCCCTCTTGCAGAAGAAAGCTATACCACGACATGACCGTGATGTTCTCCGGGACGCAGCCTCTGAGCCTGATAATGCAGGAGACAATCTGCTCCACGTTTTCGTTGGTGTAGGTGGTCAAGAGGACCCGCCCCTCTTTGACCGCGAGCGCCTCCTCCACGATTGAGGTCGTCTTCCTTGAGCCGGCGCAGGCTATGACCACCCTGTTCTTATCTGACGGCATCTTCTATGTATGCGGGAAAAATGACGGCCTCACCGGACTCGAAGATTTTCAGCGCGCACTCCGTCTTGTTGCCAATCATGTAGTCCACAAGCGCGGCCTTGTCGGCGCACGCTGTGCCGAAGACCCCGTTCAGGAGGGCAAGGTCGTTGCAGCCGGCGATTTGGGGCTCCAGCGTCTTCATGGAATTGTCCGTGGACGCGCATATCCGTATGGTCGTCACGCCTGAATAGGCATCATACTTGTCCGCCACCTTCCGCTGATGGTCCCCGTCGTTGTCCGTCACAACCGCCACCTCCTTTGCCAGCTCCTTGGCGATGTCGAGAAAGCGGCTGAAAGAGAGTCCTCGGACGTTTATCACGTCCACGCCAGCCTCTATCGGCAGCTTCCCGTGCCTTGCCCTATACGCCTTCTGTATGACCAGTTCGTCGGATGGGCCCTCCACCAATATCGCCCGCTTGGCCAGAATCAGGCGCAGCGTGTCATAGCCCGACAGCTTCTTGAAGTAATCGTATGTGCCCGAGGGCAGTTTCGCGAGTGACGTGGTCTTGCCGGCGTGCAAGAGGAGCACCTTGTCGATGCCGAGCTTGTTCAGAACGTAGGCGCTGTGCGTGGTGATTACGATTTGCTTGCCCGCGCATTTGGCGGAGATTTTCGAGACGAGCTTGCTCATCGAGGAGAACGACAGGTGGTTTTCCGGCTCCTCGATGAGTATCACGTCCGAGTCATCGGCCTTGCGCTCCAGCGCGAGCATTATCTTGAGGGCCGTCTGCTCGCCCTTCCCGGAAAGCTGAAACGGCAACTCGTCGAGGTGCGGGATCAGATTCGTCTCCCAGTTAGTCCTCTTGGAAGTATCAATTGCTATCGTGAGGCTCTTCTCAGTTATGGAACCCTTTGTGAAGCTGCCGTTGATGCCCTGTATCGAGGGTTCCGCCGAGAACTGCTCCTTCAGCTTTCTGTAAGCGACCGCGAGCGCGACCTTTTCCTTCGGAGCGAGACCATCGCTTATGATGTTTTGGATGTAATGGTCCGCGCCGCTTTGGAGGCGTATGGTCGTGGCGTCAATGTGGAATATGTTTACCGGGAGGCTGCGGCTCGTAATCGCGTTGTTCGCGAACGAGAACCAGCTCACCTTGTAGTATTCGGCCGGTATCACCTTCTTCTCAGACGCGTCCTCGATTAGCTTCTGGTATTCCTCCTTGTAGTCGCTGTCGAATACCACCTCCAGCCTGATGCCGACGCTGTCTGACCGGCGAGAGTTGTTGCTCCCCCTCAGCGATTCCAGCGACGGCAATTCCGTGAGATACAGTTCGATGAGGATTCGGGGCAGTTCGGGGTTTCGGTTCTCCTTGAGTGCCCTGAGATACGCGTCGGCGCACTTCTTGTTGAAGAGATAGGGCGATAGCTCCTGCTCAACAGGACGGCCACCGATTCGTTTAGTGAGAGCCAGGCTGATGGCCTCCAGAATCGTCGATTTTCCGGCCTCGTTATCGCCCACGATAATGTTGAGGTCCGTGTTCAGGTCTAGGGTGAAGCTTTCGAACCCCTTGAAGTTCTCGATGTGGACCGATTCAATCATTGTGGGTATAAGTTATCCTCGTTTTCAGAATACATACGAACCACGTCATTGAGTTCTTTTTTGGTAAATTGGAAGGGCCAGAGCACTTGTTTTCGACCCTCCATCTTGTAGAGGGCAGCCCACACCGAAATCCGACTGAGTTCAGCCAGTTTTAGGCCTGCGGTAGCTGATGCCTCTTCGAGTTTTGGTTTGAGGTTTTCAGGCAATCGGACCGCTAGAAAAGTTGGGCCCGATGCCGGAAGCCGTTTCGGGCGCCATGCAGAAGAAAGCGCGTTGGCCACACCGTCGGCTGCACACGCGACAGACACACTGGCACTGAGATTGAGCACTTGAGCGGCGGTCTGAAGCCGATCCAGAATCTCCTGCTTTAGGGGGATGGATAGAGGGGCGAGCGACGGTTTCGGCACGGTCTCCTTCTAGGTGTTCGGAAAAAAAGAACAAGCCCACGCTTGAATAATTGATACAATGTATCAATCTATGATGCATGTTCACCTTTCGTCCTGACGTCATCATCTACCCAGCCGGGGAGTTTTTCCCAGGGCTCGGCCGCCTGATGGTCTCGGAGGACTTTAGGTGGGCAATGTGGCATGCAGCCGAGGCGTCGGCCACCGCAGTGGCGGCACTCTCGTTCGCCAAGAATGCAGCGGAAATCGCGCGAGCCAGCGAACTGGAGCGGCCCCAATTTCCAGCGGCCATTCTCGTGCCCATGCCAGCGGGCGCACCGGTCGACCCGCATGTGATCCCGCTTCTCATCAGCCGCCACGCGTGCGGCACCCTCATCTTGGGCATCCTCTCCGATGCCCGTCCTGACAGCACCAACAACCCATAACCAATACGACAATGTCCTCCAACCTCCGCCCAATCCAACCTATCTCAAGATCCGTCTGGGACTCAAAAGGGATCAAACACCGCCTCGACCGCCAAATCTGGGCTAACGCCGAAGAAATCGGCTGCGTCGCAGCACCTGAACCCGTCGCACTCGCAGAGGGTGTTTGCCCCGCCAGAATACACGCCGACTTCAGCCGCATGCTGCGCGGCCACGGTCCGGCTTTTCCAGAAACCGCACCGGTTCTCGCAAATTTGAAAGCTGAACTCGACCGGCTCGGCTTCGTTGCCGACACCCACAGCCGTTACGTTTCATCCGAAAAGCTGAACCTCTGTGGGGAGGTTGATGCGCAAGGTTTGATCGATGGTCACAGACCCGCACTCGTTGAACTCAAGGTAGTCCGCTGGCTACCACAAATCGTAAGGTCGGCAGATGCTTGTCAGTTAATGCTTTACGAGCTTTCACGCAGCGGCCGTCTCGACCGTTCCACGCTCATCGCCCTCTACGTTCAACCGTCG
>CANIXX010000117.1 GCA_947471115.1 Opitutaceae bacterium
GAGATCATTGGCAGCGAACGGTTTTTTACGTCGCCGTGGTGCACGTTGCCCTCGCGGGCGCGGGTGGGGCTGAGGGCGTTGGCGAAATACTGATTGAGGTGCTCGCAGAGGTGGTCGCTCCAGAGCAGGTGGCCGCCGAAATCGCGGTGGGTAAACGAGACCGCGTCGATGGTTTTGTCGGCGAGCAGGATCAGCGGGATGATCAACCCCTCGTTACCCTGGCCGCCGGTGACGGTGCCCTTGATCAGGCCCTGGCGAAACAGGTCGAGGATGCGGTTGTCGCCGGTGCGGGCGAGGTGCATCCAAGCGTACAGGCGCAGGAGGGCGGCTGTGCGGTTCTTGTCGAGTTCGCCGGCGCTCAGGTTGCGCTCAGTAAGGATGGCGGGAGGAGTGGGGAAAACCATGTCGTATCCGCCGAAGGTGAGGAGCGTGGGGGTGGTGGGCAAGCGATAGATTTTGGAGCGCGGTCAGTAGCGATCCATCACGAAAAACAGAATCCAAACCACCCCCGTGTTGTAGAGCGCTACGACGCCAAGCAACGAGACGGCGGCCATGGGGTTATGGCGAAGAAAGTAATAGGCTAGGCCAATTAGCAGGTTGCCGATAATAAGGAGCAGCAGGCAATCGTTGCGCCGCCGATTGGAGACGGGTGGGAGCGTTTTGAGTAATTCGCTTTCGGCCTGCTGTTGGCGGGCGAGGTTGCCACGCAGAATTTGGTCCACCGAGAGTATTTCGGGATTGCCGGCGTGGTTAACTTTTTCGACCTCCCGTTTGCCAAGGGTGTAATGCGGACGGGCTGGGATAAGTTCTTCGCAGAGCACCTGCGACTCCTTCAATGGGGCCCACGCTTCGGGATCGTTTTCAGGTGCGATCAGGTTGTCGCGCGTGAGAAAGCCCATTTCTGCCTTTTGTTTGAGCACAGCCAAACTGTGCGGTCCGGTACGCTGGCCGTCATCGAGCAGAAAATAGCGTGGGGTAGGTTGCATCGGTTGTGGGCAGGCTCAGGCCTGCTCGATTTTTTGGATGCGGGCCACGTGTCGGCCGCCTTCGAACTCGGTGGCCAGCCAGACGCGGGTGATCTGGATTGCCTCGGCCTCGGTCACGGTGCGTTCGCCAATCGAGAGCACGTTGCCGTCGTTGTGGGAGCGGTTCCAGATGGCGACTTGCTCGTTCCAGCACAGGCCGCAGCGCACGCCTTTAACTTTGTTGGCGACGATCGCTTCGCCGTTACCCGAGCCACCCAGCACGATACCACGTTCAAATTCGCCGCGGGCGACCGCCTCGGCAGTGGGGCGGATGAAATCAGGGTAATCGCAGGAGGCGTTCGAGTAGGTGCCGAAATCGCGCACGGTGTGGCCGTCGGCGAGCAGCGCGGCTTTAATAGCTTCCTTATAGGCATAGCCAGCGTGGTCGGAGCCGATGGCGATCGAGTAAGTTTTCATGGTGTAGGTGTTAGGAGCGAATGGGTGAGGTTAAAAGACCGTGGTTATTCGGTCGGTGGAAGCCTGCGGCAACCCAAAAAGCCGGTCTGGGCGAATGGGTTTAAATTAGCGCACGCTACTAGTCTGATTAGGGCTGCTTTTCCGTAATCAAAGCCGAATGGCCGTCTGCGTTATTTTATCCGGCTTTCGCTTTGCCATGGGCAGTCGAGGTCCCCTTGGTTTCCCGAATGGCAAAATGGCTTCTCATCGACGGGTATAATCTGGCTTACCGCTGCTTTCATGCCGTTCCGGAGCTCACCCGCGCCGATGGCTTTCCGACCAACGCCCTGCACGGGTGGGTCAAGTCGCTGTGGAAACTCGCCGATCAGGAGAAACCTCTCGGCACTTTGGTGTTTTTTGACCTCGACGGTTCGCACGAGCGCCAGGCGTTGCTGCCTGAATACAAGGCGCAACGCTCCGAAATGCCCGAGGCCTTGCGCCAACAAATCGAGCCGATCAAGGCCCTCACCCGCGCGATGGGTTACATCGGTATCGAGCAACACGGGGTCGAGAGCGACGACGTGCTGGCGTCCCAGGCCGTCGCTTTGGCCAATCAGGGCCACGAGGTGCTGATCGTCAGTTCTGACAAGGATTTCGCCCAGATCGTCGATGAGCGCATTAAAATCCTCCTGCCCCCGCCTTCGGCTAATCCCAAGCTCGGCTGGCAGTTTCGCGATACCGCCGCGGTGCTGGCTAAGTTCGGTGTTCCCCCCACACAGATCGCGGACTACCTCGCCCTAGTCGGGGACACTTCCGATAACATCCCTGGAATCTCCGGAGTGGGGCCCAAAACCGCCGTCAAATGGCTCCAGCGTTTTGGCAACATCGAGGGAGTCATCGCTAACGCGGACAAACTCGAACCGGAGCGTTTCCGCGCGGTGGTGCGCGAGCGTGCCGACGACCTGCGGCGTAACCTGAAGCTGACCACGCTCAACTTGGCGTTGCCCACGGTGGCCGCTCAAGCACCCATCGTCGATTCGGCCCAATTGTTCTCCCTCTTGGAGGGTTTTGAAATGAAGGGCGGGCTCAACGAGGCGCGCACCCGTTACGGTCAACCCGAGTTTTTGTTTTAACCCTTTTGTTGACCCATTTGTTTTTCCGCGGCGTAGGCGCGGGCCAACAGCACCACGGGGTGCGTCACCTCGATTGCTGAGGCGCCCGGATCGCCGGGGTGTTGAGCCAAGCCGTTGGTCAATTGAAGGTGGCAGCCGGGATTGGCTGTGGCGACGATGTGCGCTCCGGTGGCCAGAACGTGACCGATTTTGCGCTCTTGCAGGCGCGCAGCCGTTTCAGGCTGGGTGATGTTATAAATACCCGCGCTGCCACAGCACCACTGCGACTCTGCGCATTCTCGCAGCTTTACGCCGGGGAGCGCACGCAGGATGGCGCGTGGTTGGGCGCTCACCTTCTGGCCGTGGCAAAGGTGGCAACTCTCGTGGTAGGTCACCGTCGTCGTGGGCGCGGTGGCCGTCGGCGGGCGGAACTGGATTTCGACCAGATATTCGTGGATGTCGCGCAGTTTGGCCGACCAAGCAGAGGCCTTTTGCGCGTAGGCGGGATCGTCGTGCAGCAGGTGGCCGTAGGCGCGTAAATGCGAACCGCAGCCGCCGGCGTTACTGATAATGGCGTCGAAGTCGGCCGGGTTAATTAAATCGAGTTGGCGGCGGGCGAGTTCACGGGCGGTCGCGTTGTCGCCGTTGTGGGCGTGGAGCGAACCGCAGCACGGTTGCACGGGCGGGGTGTGGACTTCACAGCCGTTGGCCAGCAGCACGTCAACGGTGGCGCGGTTGATATCGGCAAAAGCGAGGTCTTGCACGCACCCGGTCAGCACGACCACGCGGCGGAAGCCGGAGCCCGACGCTTCGGCCGCGGGAGTGGCAGCGTAGGAGGACAGAGGCGGTGACGGGGAACGTTCAACGTCCACCATTGAACGTCCAACGATCACGGGCGCACCGGCGGGCCGTTCGATCGGGCGGATCAGTTGGTGGGAGAATTTCGCCAAAATCGTCGGTGCCTGCGGTTCGAGTCGGCGCAGGTTTGCCGGCAGAAGGTTCATCAGGCCGGCGCGGCGGGTCAGGGTTTGTAGTCCGCTGGTTTGCCACAGCCAGAGCAGCCGTCCGATCGCGCGCAGCAGTCGCGGGCGGGTGAAGAGCACGCGCAGGGTGGCCGTGCGGACAAAACTGCGGGTGGGCGTGGCGAGCACGCCGGATTGCTCGACCTCGGCGCGGGCGGTTTCCAGGAGTTCGGCGTAGTTGACCCCGGCCGGACAGGCGCTGGTGCAGGCCAGACAACCCAGGCAATAATACATTTCCTCGCCGAAGGTTTTGGTGACTTCGAGTTCGCCGTCGGCGATGGCCCGCATCAGGGCGATGCGACCGCGCGGGCTGTGTCGTTCGCGTTTAGTTTCCTCGTAAGTAGGGCAGCTCGGCAGGCACAGGCCGCAGTGCATACACTGCTGGAGTACGGAGTAATCGAGGTCGCGAAGAGATTTCATCGGGCGAGTCGGGCGGCGTTTGGTTCTTTGATGATTTTAATCCGGGGAGGGGACACTTTTTAAGCGAAGCTATATTTACGTGTTTCTACCGGATAAATACGGGTGGACGCTACTACTCAGAACCCATCAGCGGCTCGGAAGCTATTGGTTTAATGTTTTGTTTAATAGGTCATGATTGTCTGGATGTAAGTTATTTAATTACAATAACTTGAATTCTGCGTCTGGGTTCTTCGACAATTTCGGTGGGTAACTTAAACCTGAATTCCGAAGTTCAAACCAGCCGCAGATTACACAGATTGCACAGATACAATCCCTTAGGAGGTAAACGAACGTAACTTGATCCCCGTTTGTCATCCTGTCGTTAAATTCAGTAAAACGCTGTTATCTATGCTCATCTGTGAATTACGTGATTAAAACTTCGGCGTTCGGGGTAACGGTAGCCAAGCACTCGGCACCACTACCACGTCCATATTCCATGGTTAGTCGGACATACGGGCCTTTGACGTTATCTGGGACGCGCCCTGTCTGAGTGTCAAAAAGGACGGGGGATTCGTTTGTATTCTATACCAAGATACCACGGATCCCTGATCCTTCTGGTGCGCGGTGATGTTGTCCTGCACCGAGGCTGCGTAAGGCATCTCGAGGAGGATTTCCGGCTCCTTGCCGTCCGAAACTGGTCGCAACAGCTCGCCCGCATTTTGGGCGAGGAGCCCAGTTAATGCGGTCTAGCTAAGAACGGATACACGGAGCCATCCGTCCAGTGGGATTTTGGGCGCGACGGGGTTACGGTTTCGATTTGTACGCGTCCACGTCCTGCTGGGAATCGAAGCCTTTGCGGCGGGTATCACCTTCGTTGAGCAACTTCATGTCGCGCTCCTTAAGGTTTTTTCGGTACTCGTCGCGGTACAGGCCAAAACGCTCCAGCGCGATCACAGGCAGTCCGCTGCCGGTTTTAGATCTGAAATCCAGCGCCTTCACATCGGCGAACACCGTCACGTCGGCCATCTCACTGTTGTTTTCCAAGTTGAAACCGGAGAGCGTCTCAGTCTTGCCGCTCCGTCGAACCGGCTCACCGCAACCGACGATAAAGTTACCCGTGAGCACATTGTTGTGCGGAATGGTGGGAGTGCTGTCCAAAATACCCAGCAGTAACGGATAACGTTCGCGCCAAGGCGATTCGGTGTAGGGAACTGAGTCGAGGTCTTTGCGCAGGCGCGGATCGGTCGGGCCGTATTTGCGCGAAATGCCGCGATCGTCGATGTGGATGGCGTGGGTGCAATCCACCATGATGTTGCGGTGGGCGATATGGTCGTGCCCACCGCCAATGAACAAGCCGGTGGCGGTCTGGTAAATCAGGTTGTCCTCCATTAGCAGGCCGGAGCCACCGTCGTCCATGTAGATGGCGTTGGCGTTCATGCTGTGATGGATGAAATTTCTGCGCACCACGTTGCCGCGCGTCGTCCAGCCACCCGTGGTGTAAAACCCGCCAAGGTCGCCGCCGTCGAGACCCACGCGGTAGATTTCATTGGCTTCGAAAACGTTGTCGTTTCCGCCAAAGGTGATGCCACCGTAGCTCACATCGTGGATACGATTGTGGGCAACGTGCGCGCCGACGAGGTTCTGGTTTTTGGCGTCGAGGCCGGCGGTGAGGGCCGGCACCGGGGCGTTCAGGGCGATGTGCCAGAGGTGATTGTTAACCACCTTGAAGCCGGACGAAGTCAGCGTTTTGCGGTCGCCTCCAAGTAGATCGATGCCCGTCAGGCCGACCTCGGAGATGTCGCAGCTTTGGATACGGTGGCCGTTGCCACCGCGCACGACCACCCCGCGCCGCACCACCCCGTTGAGGGCACAGCCGAGCAGTTGCACCGACTGGCCGTCGGTGATGGCGATGCCGTCGCCAATCTGCTGGCTGAGCGAAAGGTCGCGCAGGGTGATGAAACTCGCGTCATCAAACACGATCAGCGGCCGGGCGTTGTCGGCGATCGTGAGTTGGCCGTCCTGGATCGGGGCAGGGGGGAACAGGTAAAGCTTGCGGCGCTTAAAATCCACGGCCCATTCGCCGGGCTGGTCGATCTCCTCGATCAAGTTCAGCGCAAACCAGTTCTCTTTGCCGTCGCCGATGCGGGTGCCGTCCACGAGCTTGGAGTACTTGGAGCCGATGCCGTTTCCGGTGGAAACGGCCAGCGTGAGGGTGCGCTGCTTCGGGTCGATTGCTTTCACGCGCAGGGTCTCGGCGACCCAAGGCACACGCCAGAAACCGCGAATCCATACGCCGCCCTCGGCCAGTGCGCCTTGCCAGCGCTCGGGGCGGTCTTCGCGGTACTCAAACACCCCGCCGTCGCTTTTTCTGGCCGACATGTTGCCGCTGCTGAGCACGCGCTTCATGGTGGAATATCCGTAGCTGCCATTGGGCCAGCGCGAGAGCGGCAGGCGCTGCCCGTCATAAAACAGCGCACAAAGATCGGCCGGATCGCGCTGGTAATCGGGGAACGTCTCTGCGTTGCGCACTGCGTTTGCAGTCAGATCGTATTCGAGAAGCTGGCCCTTCGCCTCAGGGGCAAGTCGAGCGAGGATCGCCGTGTCTTTGACCGGGCTCAGTTGCGCCGGAGCGATTGGGCGAGCGCCCAGGATGCGCACGGCGTCACGCTTGACCCCGCGCCAGACTACCGGTGCCGCAGCGGAGCCGGAATCGGCCGCACCGAGGTTGAGGGATTCGTTGAGCACGTAGGTGCCTTCACCCACCCAAACCGTGACGGCATCGGCGGGCTTCTGGGCGCGTGCTTTGCGCACCAACTCGGCGGCACGAGGCAGGCTCGCCACGGGCGAGGCCTGCGTTCCGAGGTTCTGATCGCTGCCGGTGGGCGACACCCACAGGGTCGTCTCGCCTGCGCTGAGAACCGAGGCGGTACCGGCAAGGAGTAGGGATATTAAGCGGTGGAGTTTCATGCGGTGGTGGTTGGTCGGTTAAAAATCGTGGCGCGGGTGACATCTGCGCCCTGAGCACTCACGCCGTGGAGGCGCATGCATCGAGGGCTGATTGGATTGCGGCGGTTTGAACGAAGGGAGCGTTGGCGACAACGCCGTGATCGGTGAGGTTAATCATTGGGGGAAAGTGATTTTGGGGCGGACTCGATACGGCCTTCCGGTTCACATCGTCACGGTCGACGGAAAGCCGATCATGATACGAAAAAAGCTGATCCAAGGTTGCCGCGAGGTTGAGGGGGTGGGGTAGAAGCGGGTAGGGCGGGCGGTTAGCCTGCTTTATATCGTCACACGATCTGATTTTGCGTAATATATCAATGGTTTGTCATAATTTTGCATAATATGCCGAAATTTGGGTGCTTGAAAAAATGCTTTTGATGTCCTTGGGCCGGGTTAGCGCACCGGCCGGAAATCTCGAAGAATCACTTTCGGGTAATCACTTTTACGGAGCGGATTTAGCGGAATTTGGTCGAGGCGTTATACCTAAATCCGGCATTAGAATTTAACCACTGATTGCACAGATTGCATGGGTTATGAATTTTGCATACTATTCCGCACCAATATTTAAATTACTCCTGTAGTGTGCATGCGGATGTTTAAATACGTTGGGAGTCTGTGTAATCCGTGCGATCTGTGGTTCAAATGCTTTTTCTCGGTTATACTGAGTCCCGCGCGGTGGGTGGGCTGCTTTCGCTGTTTCGTTTGGCTGGTTAAAGGTGGAATTTACTGACCGGTAATTTATGCAATATTTGGGAATTTAATTGAAGTAGTCTGAAAACTAAGCCCTGTGACGATGTAAAGCGCGCGACCTGTTAATACCCCTTATCGCCCTTTTTCCGTATGTTACCCCTAAGTTATGTCTGCTTCACGCGGAGTCGTTCTCATTTGAGCTGTGCTCTGCTCGGGTTGGTTCCACCGCTCGTCCGTTCCGCAACTTACTTTCCCTCTGCGATATGAGCTTACTGCACGCGAGTAATTCCAGCGGCAAAGCCGTCGGCGCTCAGCCGGACGGCAATGGCTTTGGCCGCCGGTTCTTCATGCCAGTCCTTTGCTTTGCCTTCGCATTGATTCCCGCCGGGCCCGCTTCAGCGGCCCCGCTCGCCGACTTCATGCGTTCACCCGCACCGGAGGAAATCGTTTATGCGGAGCGGGCAGGGGAGCGCCTGCTTTTGCACACGTTTCGTCCTGTCGACAGCAAGCCGGATGAACGGCGCCCCGCCATCGTGTGGATTCACGGAGGCGCTTGGGTGGGCGGCACCACCGATGGCTTTATGCCCCACGCTCGCTACTTTGCGAGCCGTGGTCTAGTCGCCTTCAACATCACCTACCGTCTCGCCAAGCCGGGCAAGGTCACCGTTGGGGATTGTGTGGCCGACTGCCGCGATGCCGTGCGTTACCTCCGTAAGCACGCCGCCGAACTCGGTGTGGACCCCGCCCGAATCGCCGTGGCTGGGGATTCCGCCGGTGGTCATCTCGCGGCAGCCCTCGGTACGCTGCCCGACTCCGAGCCAGGCGTATCCGGACGCGCCGACGCCATGTTACTCTACAACCCCATCGTCGACATGACTGAGGGTGATTGGATTCGTTTTGCCGTCGGCGGTCCCGCCCTGGCCGACAAAAAAAATACTCCCCGCCCCGCAGCACCTGCGGACGTTGCCTTGGCCCGGTCGTTGTCTCCGCTCTACCATGTGGTCCCCGGCCAGCCACCCGCGCTTCTGATGCATGGTCGCGGCGATAAGATTGTTCCCTTCGCGCAAGCCGAGCGTTTTGCCGCCGCCGCCCACGCCGTCGGCAACCGCTGCGATCTCATCCTCCTCGATGAAACGATCGGCCATGCCTTCGTCATCGCCGGCTACAAATGGCCCGAGCCCAACGTGGTCGAAGCTATCCGAACCGCCGATACGTTTCTCGGCTCCCTCGGCTGGCTAACCGGTGAACCCACGCTGACCACGTCCACGCCTCCTGCGTGGTGATGAGATGTCGGAGACACAGTGGAATGCCCACAAAACCCAGCTCACGATTTCCTGGCGCGACCAGACCGATACCTACGCCGTCTCGACCAACCCCTAAAGCCGGCGCGTCTTTAGTCGGACCCGGCAATCTTACCTCCATGCGCTTCTACTTACTTATTCTAATCAGCCTGGCCACGGTGGGATTTGCCATGGAAGGACAACCGGCTGGTTTAGCCGCCCGTCTGAACGCCGCCCGGGTCTGGTGTGGGGAAGATGCCGCCGCCGCCCGTGCCGCCGGGCAAACTGAAGTTGCCTCTGCCGACGCGGCCGATGCGGAAGCACTAAGGGTGCAGGCCGAGGCGGCGGGCACCGGTCAAACTCCCACCCGTGCTGCGGTTCCGGTTCGGTTCGACGACCTTCTGCCGCCGATCTCCGGCGAACTTAATGCCAACCCCATCGCCCGTGATTTTATTAAGCGGGTCGAAACCCTGGTGAAGGAGAATAAAACCTTTGCCAAAGGTCCGCACGGCGGGGCCGTCCGCGACGCCTCGGGTTGGGCGTTTCCGACGCGGGCCGACCAGTTGCTCAGCCTGACGCAGGCGTTTTGCCACCCGCAAAGTCCTCTTGCCGGTGACGCGCGGCTGGTTGCTCCAATCCTGCGCCGTGTGTCGTCGATCAGCGAATACCTGGTGCCGGGTTCCAAGATTTTGGGCGACTTCGGATTCTGCGACAATTTTGCTGAGGCTTGGTTGATCCTGCGCACGGTTCACCCCGAGATCCTGCCGGCGGGCCTGGTGGCGCGCACCGAGGCAGGCCTCAAAACCAACGCCGCCTTTATCGTCGAAAAATGGGGCGCGACTTTCAGCGACCCCACGGTCCATTACGGGGTGGTGAACATGGATGTGCGGCGCATTCTGGCGCTGGCGATCACAGACCGGCTGTTTCCGAACCCGACCTATCGCGATCTGGTGAAAAGCGGAGTGCACTTCATCGGCCACAGTGTGCTCGCAGACGGGGCGACCCACTACGCCGAGCGGCAGAACGAGTCCTTTGGTTACCACGTGGCCGCGGTGCGCTCGCTTGTACGTATTTCCGAAATTACCGACGTGCCCGAGGCGCGTGAGCTGGTGAAGGCGATGCGCTGGTATTATCCGCTTTCGGTTGAGCCGGGCGGGGTGGCGGAGTGGGCGACGGCGAGCAGTTGGCACCATTATTGGAACATGGTGAACGGCAGTGACGGGGCGTTGATCATGGCTGCGGTGAC
>CANIXX010000118.1 GCA_947471115.1 Opitutaceae bacterium
ACCGCGTTGGCGCGGATCATCGGGTAGATGTAGTTTTTGGCGAACTCCTCGACCAGATCGAGGGTGTAGTGCTTCGAGGCGCCGGTGGCCTTGGCCTTCTTGTCGAGGCCCTTGAGCTCTTCCTCTTGGCCGACGTCAGCGGCGAAGGTGATGATCTCCGCGTCGTAGGTTTCCTTGAGCCACTTAACGATGACGGAGGTGTCGAGACCTCCGGAGTAGGCGAGAACGATTTTCATAGGTAAAAAAGAGAGAGAGGAGAGTGAGATGAATTTTAACCGCGAATGGACACGAATTAACGCGAATGATCGGACAGGACGATGCGCGCTCCTTCAAGCTTCGCTCTGTTACAAAACGATTTAGGCGCGAGGCTGTTGGGCGAGGACGGCCATGATGGCTTTCTGGGTGTGCAGGCGGTTTTCGGCCTGGTCGAAAATGATCGAGCGCGGGTTGTCTAAAACCTCCTGGAAAACCTCTTCACCAGAGTGCGCCGGCAGGCAGTGCATGAAGTAAGCATCGGGCTTGGCGGCGGCGAACAGCGCTCCGGTGACTGCATAGGGCGACATCAGGGCGATGCGCTGTTTGCCCTCCTCCTCTTTGCCCATGCTCACCCAAACGTCCGTGTAAACCACGTCGGCATCCTTTACCGCTTCAAACGGGTCGGTGGTGAACTGGTAGTTTTGGGCAAAGCCCTCCTGCTTGAGCAACGCGTTGATCTCCGGGCCTGGCTCGAAGCCCTTGGGGCCGGCGAGCGAGATCTTCATACCGAACAGCGCAGCCCCGAGGATCCACGAGTTGGCCATGTTACAGGCCGTGTCGCCCAAAAACGCGATCTTGCGGCCCTTGAGCGAGGCAAGCAGGTCGCCACCTTTGGGCGCCCAGCGCTCGGCCATGGTGAACGCATCCGTGTAAATCTGGCACGGGTGCAGGAAATCGGTGAGCGCGTTGATCACCGGAATCGTGCCGCTGGCAGCTAAGCGCTCGACCTCGCTGTGATCGTAGGTGCGCACGATCAGCCCGTGCACAAAGCGGGACAGTACCTTGGCGGTGTCCTCAACCGACTCACCACGCCCAAGCTGGATGTCGTTTTTGTTAAGAAAGAGCGGATTGCCGCCGAGCTCGTGAACGCCGACTTCGAAGGAGACGCGGGTGCGCGTGGAGGACTTGGAGAAAATCAGCGCCCAGGTCTGGTGCTCGAGCACCGGCGGGGTGTGCCGGCCACGTTTGGCTTTGAGCTCTCGGGCCAACGCAAAGACCTCAGCCACCTCGTGGGGCTTGAAGTCCGTCTCTTTGAGGAAGTGCTTCATGGAAAAATGAAGCGGATATGCGTAAGTCATCCGCTTGGCTCCGACGAGAGCAAAATTCGGGCCGCGTTAAGCTGGCTGGGGTAAGCCACCTGGGGCCCGTGCCATCGCTTGACGCCAACGCCGCTGGCTTTATGCGTTATCCACCGCTTATGCCGCACCCTTCGTCGATCTGGTTAACCCTCGGGCTTTTGCTCGGCACCCTCAGTAGTTCTGCGGCTATTTCGCTCGACGGGCTCAGCACCAACTCCCCCTTTTCGCCGCGCTCTAACGCCGTCGCCCAGCCTGCCAACGTCGATGCTTCCACCATCGAATTTCGCGGCGTGATCTCCAGCCAAGATGGCACCCTTTTCGGTCTCTACGACCGTACGCGAAATCAGGGCGCATGGGTTCGGCAAAATGAAAAGGGCGCCGATTTCAACGTGTTGGCCTACGACTCCACCAACGCCGTGGTCACAGTAGACTACCAGGGACAAAAACTCTCGCTGGCGTTGTCCACGTCAAAGATCGAGGCCGCCGCCCCTTCGATGATTCCGGCGATCGCCGCAGCACCTCTGGCTGCGCCCGCCACGCCCGTCGTTAAAGGAGCCAATCCGGCGGACCAAAGCAGGCTTGAATCGATTGCAGCCGAGGTGCGGCGGCGGCGGGCGTTGCGCGTAGCAACCCCAGCCGTGAATAATTCGCACCCATGAATTCGCCCTCCGGCGCGACGGGCGCTGTCGCCGCATCAAACGGCGCGCTGATCCGGCGGCTGTTCGCCCTAGCTTGGCGCTACCGGTCGCGCTGCTTCGTTGTCCTGGCCCTGCAACTCGCGTTGCTCACTCTCGGTCTTAGCGGGTTGAGCCTAACCGGACTGGGCATCGACTACCTCGGCTGGGTACTGGCCGGACGTGGCGCAGTGCAAACCGCCGAGTTTCCCCATGCCAAGTTCGGTCTGCAACTGCCGCCGTCCTGGGAGCCGCTCCACATCCTGTTGTTAATCGCCACCTGCATCCTCGGTTTTGCCGTGCTGCGCGCAGTGCTCAACTACCTGTATACTATCGCAATCAACCGGCTCGTGCAGCAGCGACTGGTGGTCGACCTGCGCGGCGAGGTCTACGACAAACTCCAGCGCCTAAGCTTTCGTTTCTTCGATGCCAATACCACTGGCTCGATCATCACCCGCGTGACCGGCGACGTGCAGGCGGTGCGCATGTTTCTCGATCAAGTGATGATCCAAAGCGTCATCATGGTCGTGTCGCTGACGATCTACGCAGTCTATATGGTCAGCCTTCACCCAGGCCTCACGCTAGCATGCTTGGCAACCACCCCTGTGCTGGCGGTACTTTCGGTCGGCTTTTCGCGCTACATCCAGCCGCTTTACCAGCGCAGCCGTGAAAGCGAGGAGGCCTTGGTCGACTACTTGGCCGAGAGCGTGCAAGGCGTGCAGGTCACCAAGGCCTTCGGCCGCGAGCCCGAGGATCGCGCCGCCTTCGCCGCCAAAAATCGCGCCGTCATCGACCAGCAGCAGGGGATATTCTGGCGTGTCAGCCTGTTCTCGCCAGCGGTGGGTTTGCTCACGCGGGTCAACCTCGGGGTGCTGCTCGGCTATGGTGGCTGGCTGGTCATCCACGGTCAACTGCCGCTGGGAACCGGCTTGGTGGTGTTCGCCGGCCTGCTCGATCAGTTTTCGGGTCAGGTCAACCAGGTCGCCACGCTCGTCAATAGCGTGCAGCAATCCCTGGTTGGGTCGCGGCGCGTCTTCGAAATCCTCGATGCGCCCGTCGAGGTGGTCGACGCGCCCCATGCCCCGGCCTGCGCCCAACCTGGAGGCGCGGTGCGCTTCGAGCATGTCTCCTTCGGCTACTCCGCTGCCGAGCCGTTGCTGAGGGACATCGACCTCGATGTCAGCCCGGGGCAGTGCGTCGCCATCCTCGGCGCTACGGGCGCGGGCAAGAGTACTTTGATGAGCCTCATTCCAAGGTTTTATGATCCCATGTCCGGGCGCGTGTTAATCAGCGGAACGGATGTGCGCCAGCTGCGCCTCGACGACCTACGGCGCAATATCGGCATCGTTTTCCAGGAAAGTTTCCTCTTTTCGAATACGGTGTCGGCTAACATCGCCTTCGGCCACCCCGAAGCAACACAGGAGCAGATCGAGCGCGCGGCGCGAATCGCCGCCGCACACGAGTTCATCCTCCAATTGCCGCAGGGTTACGACACCGTGCTCGGGGAAAGCGGAAACACCCTTTCCGGCGGGCAACGCCAACGCCTCGCCATCGCCCGCGCCGTACTGCTCGAGCCTGCCATCTTGCTGCTCGACGATCCTACCGCCGCCATCGACAGCGAGACCGAACAGGAAATTTTCACGGCTCTGGAAACCGCCATGACCGGCCGTACCACCTTCATTGTTGCGCACCGCCTGAGCACACTGCGGCGCGCCGACTTCATCATCGTGCTCGAAGAAGGCCGCATCGTGCAGCGCGGCACCCATGCCGAACTCATGCGCCAGACGGGCCCGTATCTGCGCGTTGCCCAATTGCAACTAGTCGACGCCAACGAGCGTGACACGTTCCTGCGCGAACGGGGGGTGTCGCCATGAGCTCCACCCAAGGCGTCCGTAGCCCGCTGACACTCGTGCAGCGTGGCAAGCGCGACGAGGGCGACGATGACGCTCCAATGAAGCCGCTCGACTGGGGCATCATAGGCCGCTTGTTCGGCTATACCCGACCCTTTGCGCGCAAGCGTAACGCACTGATCGCGCTCACGGTGTTTCGCGCCACCCAACTTCCCGCGCTCTCCTGGGTGACTGCACTGACTATCGCTGGCCCCATCACTAATCGCGAAATTTCTCCGCTGTTTGGCTGGATCGCCGGCTACGCAGTTCTCGCCGTGCTCACCGACGGGCTGTTCCACTTCCGTCAACGTTACGCGCTGGAAATCGGTGAAGCCGTAGTGGGACGCATGCGCGTTGATCTCTTTAACCATGTCAGCCGCATGCCGATGAGTTTTTTTCATCGGGTCAAACTCGGGAGTATCCTCAGCCGTGTGACGAGCGACGTCAGTTCGATCCGCGCCGGTATCGAGCAGGTTTTTTTTGTCGGTATCGTGCAACTGGGCCAGATGCTTTTTGCGGCCGTAGTGATGGCGTTCACCGACTGGCGGCTCTTCCTCGTGGTACTCGGCCTGGCTCCTGTGCTGTGGGCATTGAATAATCATTTCCGCATACGCTTGAGTCGTGACACCCGAGCGCAGCAGGAAAGCTTCAGCCGCGTCACTGCGACCCTCGCCGAGTCGATCAACGGCATCCGCGTGACGCAGGGCTTTGTGAGGCAGGAAACCAACGCGGGGCTATTTCGGCGCCTGCTCGACGACCACTCCCGTTTCAGCATGGGCACGGCGCGCTCGTCCGCCATTTTGCTGCCGTTGCTGGAGCTCAACAGCCAGTTTTTTGTGGCCACCCTGCTCATGCTGGGAGGCTGGCAGGTGCTGGAGGGCCAAATGGAGTTGGGCGTGCTCATAACCTTCTTTCTTTTTGCCAACCAGTTTTTCGCACCGATCCAGGTGCTGGGTAATCTCTACAACCAAGGGCTTGTGGCCATGGCGGGGGCGGAGCGTGTGTTCCAATTGCTCGACACCACACCCGACTGGCAAGACGCGCCGGACGCCCGTGACTTGCCCGACCCGCGTGCCTCCGGAACCACCACTGGTGCGCGCGTGGAATTCAACGACGTTTCGTTTGGCTATAAACCCGGAAATCCGGTTTTGCGCAACGTGAGTTTCACCGCCGAGCCCGGCCAAATGATCGCGCTGGTCGGCCATACTGGCAGCGGGAAAACTTCCATCATCAACCTAGTCGCCAAGTTTTACCTGCCGACGGGCGGAGCGGTGCGCGTAGACGGACAGGAAATCCGTGCACTCACGGGAAACTCGCTGCATCGGCAGCTGGGTATGGTGACGCAGAACAACTTCCTCTTCGCGGGTAGCGTGCTCGATAACATCCGTTATAGCCGCCCTGAGGCGACCGAGGCGGAGGTGAGGGCGGCGATTGAAAAACTGGGTTGCGCGGAACAGTTCGAAGCGCTGCCGCAGGGATTGCTCACTGTGGTGGGAGAGAGAGGCAGCGGCATTTCCTCCGGCCAACGCCAACTGGTGTGCTTTGCGCGGGCGCTTTTGGCCGACCCGCGCCTGCTCATCCTCGACGAGGCGACCAGCGCCATTGATGCGTTAACCGAGGCCCGCTTACAGCAAGCGCTCGCCACTTTATTGGCGGGCCGCACCAGCTTTGTGGTGGCGCACCGCCTCAGCACTATCCGGCAAGCAAACCTCGTTCTGGTGCTCGACCACGGACGTATCATTGAAAGCGGTACGCACGACGAACTACTGTCGCGAGGAAGCCACTACGCCTCGCTTCATGCGCAGTTTGTATGTTCCGGAGGCGCTTGAAACGCCCCCTTAAAATTCCGCAAGTTCTAATTTTAACCTAGGTAAAGGCCTGTTTTAGCAGCTAAAAATAGTCGTTGCATTCGAAGCTTCTCGGCCTAATTCCAGACATCGCTATGGCAAAAAAAATCGCTCGCAAACCTAACGCTGCTTTCCTCAAACCGGTTCAACCTGACGCCCTCCTCGCGGTGATCGTCGGTGCGAAACCCCTCCCCCGCACGGAGCTCACCAAGAAGCTCTGGGAATACATCAAGAAGAACGATCTGCAGGACAAGAAGGTCCGCACCCAGATCAACGCTGACGCGGCCCTCAAGCCCGTGCTCAACGGCAAGAAGTCCGTCAGCATGTTCGAGCTGACCAAGCTCGTCTCCGGCCACCTCGTCAAGTAAGGCACCGGGATTGGTTTCAATTAAAGGCCGTCGCGGTTTACCGCGGCGGCCTTTTCCGTTTACGCTTTAGGCGTGCCTTTGCCTACGGTTCATTAACGGCATTAAAGCCCAGCAATAGCTGCCAACGAAGTGGGTGCGGCCAACTGGAGCCGGCCTTTGCTACGGGACATTGACCAGGCCGGTCCCCAAGCTTTTTAGGGTAATTAAGTCCTGTTCCATCAGGGTCACGTGAAGGGCGCTTTTCACCCCAGCCTGCACCACACCAGGGTTATCGTGCAGGTAGTCTTGCGCGGCCAAGGTGACCTTGGGGCTGAGCACAATGCTGTGCTCCACCGTACTTAGCGGAGGCAGCCCGATCGGCACCTCATCGTCGATGGTACCCATGACTTTCTGCCCCAATGTGAGGGTGTGAGTTGAACTACTCGCAACCAACGGCACCGGGTTGGGATTGGAGAAACTCAGCCTGAGCACTCCGTAGTCGCCGGTCATGCCCAATCCCTCAATGCGCGTGATAAGGGGCGTAATTTCGGCCTCCCGTTTGGTTTGGCAACCGCCCAAACCCACCGCCAACGTCAAACTAACGAGATGGATCGCGGTGCGCATGGGACGCAACCAATGCGTCCCGCCTTGGCGCGCAAACGAGGCACTGGGTTATCCTAAAAGAAAGCCAGCGCTTTGGCGCTTTCCAGAGCCACCCAACCCGCACCCAGCACAGCCGTCAGCACGAACACGGCGCGGGTGAGTTTTTGCAGGCGCAAGCGCCGATCAAAACGGTCGGAATTCCGGCTGTGGCTGCCCTGCAGCGCCATAAAACTAGCGAATTTACCGTTGTGCACCGGCGTGTTCCAGTCGCGCTCATCCCGCCCCAAGCCTCGAATGAATGTCGGCAAACCGAGGTAGCGTAGGAGTTGGAGCAAGGCACGAATCACGATGCACTCAACATCGGCGCGTCTTGCGCAATCTCAAGTGGGAACTCGGCGGCGGGCTCATTTTAACCGTTAATTCGCAGGTCCGCTGCGCTCTCACCCCGCCGCGCCTCACCGTTGGTTTTATGCCAAGTGTTAGAGAAGCTCAGGCACAGCTAAAATTTGAGTGGTTTTCCCGAGGCGAACTCGGCAATTTCGACCGCTTTAACGATCGCCATGCACCACTTCCACTACACCGCCTCCAACCTTCACTGTGAATCTGTCGATCTCGCCGAGATCGTCCATCTCTACGGCACGCCGACCTACGTCTACAGCGCCGCAACCATGGCGGATAATTACAACCGCCTCGCCAAGAGCATGGCTGGATTGGATTTGCAGATTTGTTATGCGATGAAGGCAAACTCCAACATCGCCCTGTTGCGGCATTTTTCCAACCTCGGCGCGGGCTTCGATTTGGTCAGCGGCGGCGAGATTCAACGCGTGCTGGCGGCGGGCGCCAACGTGAAGACCAGCGTGTTCGCCGGCATCGGCAAAACCGAGGCGGAGATCCAGCTTGCCCTTGAAAACGGGATTTTCTCGTTCCACGTCGAGAGCGAGCCGGAGTTGGCGCGCATCAACCACGTTGCCGGTAAATTGGGCGTGAAGGCGCCGATCGCCATCCGGGTGAATCCCGACGTTGACGCCAAAACCCACGCCAAAATCACCACTGGCAAGAGTGACAACAAGTTCGGTATCCCGCTGCAAAACGCCGCCGCCGCCTACGCCGCCGCCGCCCAGTATCCGCACATCACCATCAAGGGCGTGCAGATGCACATTGGTTCGCAGCTCACCTCAGTCGCCCCGTTCGTCGAGGCGGTGAAGAAGATCACTCCCTTCGTAGAGCAGCTCAAGGCTACCTACGGCATTACCTATTTCTCCATCGGTGGGGGCATGGGCATCGTTTACAAGGACGCGCTCGCCAGCGGCCAGCAGGCGTGGTGGGACGCGCAGCCCGTCGAGCAGCGCCCGCTCACACCGGAAACCTACGGTGAGGCGCTGGTGCCGTTGCTGCAGCCGCTGGGCCTGAAGATCGTGCTTGAGCACGGTCGTTTTATGGTGGGTAACGCCGGCGCGCTGATCTCCGAGGTCGAGCACCTCAAGCTGGGCGCGAGCAAAAACTTCCTCATTGTCGACGCCGCCATGAACGACTTGGTGCGCCCAGCGATGTACGAGAGTTACCACGAGATCGTACCCTTGCACCGCGACACCACCCGCCGCGCGCTGGTTGCCGACGTGGTCGGCCCGATCTGCGAAAGCGGCGACTGTTTTGCCAAGGACCGCCAGTTACAGGCCGTCGGCGAGGGTGAATGCATCGCCTTCCTGAGCGCCGGCGCTTACGGCTTCACTATGGCTAGCCGCTACAACACCCGCTCGATGGCGGCCGAAGTGCTGGTTCAAGGGGCAACTTTCGAGTTGATCAACGCTCGCGAAACCTTCGCCCAACAAATCGCCAACGAGACGATTCCGGCGTTCCTCAAGCGCTGAGTTAGGTGCCCACGGAACACACGGACTACACGGAAGAATCGGAGATCAATGCAGCGTCGAGTTTACGAGCGCGGCGCTTGGAGGGGTTCTCACGCTTATCCGAGCGCGTGCATATGCGCGCAGAGTTTTCTTTTCGTGTATTTCGTGTGTTTCGTGGTTAACCACTGCCCATGAATTTTGCCATCATCGGTGCCGGAGCTTGGGGTACGGCGGTTGCCATCCACCTGACGCGTCTTAACCACACGGTCACTCTGGTGCCGCGCCGCTTCGAACAGGCGCTCGCCCTCTCCTCCACCCGCGAAAACACCGACTACCTGCCGGGCATCGCTTTGCCGCTCAGCCTGCAACTCGGGCACGAGCTCACTCCCGTGCTCATGGAGGCCGATGTCATCCTGCTCGCATGCCCGTCACAGGCGCTGCGCGAAACCTGCGAGCGGGTCCGCCAAAACCTCGGCCTGGCCACTCAGCTCAAGCTGGTCGTGTCGTTGGTGAAAGGCCTGGAACTGGGCACTCACTTGCGCCCGAGCGAGGTCATCGCAGCCGTGCTGCCGCAGCTCGCTGTGGGCGTGCTTAGCGGCCCGACCAACGCCGCCGAAGTCGCCCGCGGCCGCCCCGCCGCCATGGTGCTTGCCGCTTCGAAGACCGATGCCTTTCTCTCCGAGGTGCAGGTTGGCTTGAGCGGGCCCACGTTGCGAGTCTACATTAGCGACGACGTGGCCGGAGTGGAGTTCGGCGGTTGCCTTAAAAACATCTACGCGATCGCCGCCGGTTGCTGCGACGGCCTGAAGCTCGGCGACAACGCCAAGGCCGCGCTGCTCACCCGCGCGTTGGCCGAAATGGTTCGCGTCGGCATGGGGTTGGGCGCGAAGGCGGAGACCTTTTATGGGCTGGGCGGATTTGGGGATTTGGTGGCCACGTGCACGGGTGCGTGGAGTCGCAACCGCACGTTTGGACAACGCCTCGGCGAGGGGGCCAAAGCGGTCGATTTACTGGCCAACAGCAAGGCGGTCGTCGAGGGCTACCGCACCACGGCGTCGTTTTACGGACTGTGCCAGGAACGCGGCATCGACGCGCCGATTTTGACGGAAAGCTACCGCATCCTCTATGAGGGTAAGCCGCCCGCTGAAGCGCTCATGTCGCTCATGAGCCGCGAACTGCGGCGGGAGTGAGGCCATTGCGCATTGCGGCGTGTTACCTACAAACCGGGTTAACTGCTAAAGAGCGCTGATTGACGCTAATAAAACCAAGAGCGTCTCCAGACTCAGTAATTAGGTTTCCGCGATCGTTTCAGTGGCCCTCCCTAAAAGTGTCGAGCTCCGTGTGGGCCGGGTGCGGCCACAGGCAAGCGATGCGTTTGCAGTTGTGCCTCCAGGTGTGGTGCCAGATACGTTGGCGGCGCAGTTCTCCTTTTAGTGAACCAGCTAGGCTATTTCCCGTCGCTTCAATCCCTGCTCCTTCTGCTGCCGCGCCCAATCTTATGGACTACTACTC
>CANIXX010000119.1 GCA_947471115.1 Opitutaceae bacterium
GGACGCATCGAAAGCGGCACGGCGATGTTCGACGGCGTCGATTTTCTCTCCGCCCCGGCAGCCCAGCTCCGCTCGATTCGCGGCCGGCGCATCTCGATGATTTTCCAGGACCCGATGACCTCGCTCAACCCGTACACACGAGTTTCGGAGCAGATTATCGAGCCGCTGCTCATCCACGAAAAAATCTCGCGCCCCGCCGCGCTGGCCCGCGCCCTGACCATGCTGGAGGCCGTCGGCATCACCGACGCCGCCAAACGCATGCATAGCTACCCGCACGAATTTTCCGGCGGCATGCGCCAGCGCGTGATGATCGCCATGGCGCTCATCACTAAGCCCGACATCTTAATCGCCGACGAACCGACCACTGCCCTCGACGTGACCGTGCAGGCGCAGATCCTCGCGTTGATTAAAAAACTGCAGCGCGAGTTCGGCATGGCGGTGATTTTTGTGACCCACGATCTCGGTGTCGTCTCCGGCCTATGCGACCGCGTCCAGGTCATGTACGCCGGGCGAATCATGGAGACGGCCGACACCCGCACGCTTTTCCGCGATCCGCAGCACCCCTATACCAAAGCGCTGCAACGCTGCGTGCCTGCGCTACAGGAAAAAGGTCGTCCGCTGTTCACCATCCCCGGCCTGCCGCCCGACCTCTCGAAACCCATCGACGAAACCGCGCTGCTCGCCCGCTTCGCCCTGCCGCCGGACGCACCCGCGCTCCCGGCGACGGCCCGCGCGCCAATCGACCAGAATGACAAAATTCTGGAAATCAAAGCGCTCGAAACCCACTTCACCACACGCTCAGGCGTGGTGCGCGCTGTGGACGGGGTGAGCTTTGATATCAAACGCGGCGAGGTCATTGGGTTGGTCGGCGAATCTGGCTCAGGTAAATCCACGCTCGGGCGCACGCTCATGCAGTTGATTCCGCCCACCTCGGGCGCGGTTATTCTGGAAGGCAAAAACCTCACCGAAGGCACGGCGGCCGAGTTTGCCACCCAGCGCCGGGATTTGCAGATGGTTTTCCAAGACCCGTTCGCCTCGCTCAACCCGCGCATGACGGTGTTTGCCACATTGGCCGAACCGTTGACCGTCCACCGGATTTGCCCGCCGGCCGAGGTAAAAAACCGCGTCATTGAACTCATGGGGCAAGTCGGCCTGCCGGTGCGCGACCTGCAAAAGTACCCGCACGAATTCTCCGGCGGTCAGCGCCAGCGCATTGCCATTGCCCGCGCCCTCGCGTTGAACCCGCGCATCATCATCGCCGACGAGCCGGTCTCGGCGCTCGACGTGTCTATCCAGGCGCAGATCCTCAACCTGCTCGCCGATTTGGTTCACCGGCTAGACCTCACGCTCATTTTCATCTCCCACGACCTATCGGTGGTGAAACACATATCCGACCGGATCGCGGTGATGTACCGGGGGAAAATCGTGGAGATGGGGCCCACCCTTGAGGTGATGGAAAAACCGCAGCACGAGTACACCCGCACACTGCTCAGCGCGATTCCCCGAATCGAACGGTAACGGACAGTCCGATGAAACCCCGGACATAATCCAGCTCCTCAATTACTCCAATCGAGGACCGAGCCTAATTCTATTGGGCCGAAACCTTTCGGGTTTTCGGGTGTGGAATCGGCCCTAACCCCAAAGCAATCCTGTTTCTATCCGAGTTCGATTCGCTGGTCTCGCGAGACAATCCGTTTCTATAGGAAAAAATCACGTTACTGCCTACGCACACCCAGACTGAGGGCGAACCTTGGCTTTGCTGTAAACCTGGACCAACTCGGCGCACCGTAGTCGGCCCGTTTGACTCAGCTTCCACTGGCCTTTTTTAGGTTCTTAATCAGGCCAGCGATGAGCGAGTCGAGGCTCGGTTTCTTGGACTCAAAGGCAATCGCCATACCGACCTTTTTCATCGTCTCGCTGGTTTGCGGCCCAATGCTGCCAATGAGCGGCAGTTTCGCTTCTGGCGACAAGGCCAGAGCGGCGGATTGCTCACTAAAGGACTGCACGGCCGATGAGCTCGCGAAGAGGATCGCATCAGCCCCCTTTACACGGAAATCGTCGGCAACCGGGTCGCTGGTCAGATCGGTTTTTTCCGTCTTATAAAGCAACAGGCTATCCACGATGGCTCCTGCGGCTTCGAGTTTACGCACCAGCACGTCGCGGTTCAGGTTACCCGTCACTACGATCACCTTGGCGCTGTCCAAACTCTCGGTGGCAATCAACGCATCAGCCAACGACGAGCCCGTTGAGGTGTCGGGCATGCACTCGACCTTGATGTGGTAACGCTCGATTTCGAGGGCGGTGGCCTTGCCGACACAGGCAAAACGCAACATGCCGAGCGCACGGATATCGCGGAACCCCTTGAGGAAGTCCTCAAAGAAGAAACGCACGCCGTTGGCACTGGTGAACACGATCCAATCGTAGCCGCCCAGCTCGGTGAGGATTTCCACGAATCCCTGACGGTCCACGGCTTTGCTGATGTGAATGAGCGGCAGTTCCAGCACCTCGGCGCCGAGGGTTTCGAGCTTGTCGCGCAGCTCGCTGTTCTGATCGCGGGTACGGGTGATCGCGACGCGGCGACCGAAGAGCGGCAGGTGCTCGAACCAGTCGATCGACTCATGGTCGCGCACGACTTCACCGACAAAAATAATGGCGGGCGCACTCAGGCCGGATTGCGCCACCAAGCCGGCCAGTGTGGACACGGTTCCTGTGACGCTGCGCTGGCGGCCCAACGAAGCCCATTGCACAACGGCTGCGGGAGTTTCAGCGGAGAGCCCGCCGGCCTGTAATTCCGCGAGGATAAACTCGAGTCGGCCCATGCCCATGTAGATGGCGAGCGTGGTGTTTTTCAACGCGCCGTAGCTGCGCCAGTCCACCTGGGCTTCCGGTTTTTTAGGGTCCTCGTGGCCAGTGAGCAGGACCAGCGCTGTGCTCTGGTTGCGATAAGTTAAAGGGATGCCTGCGTAGGCGCCGGCGGCGATGGCGGCGGTCACACCCGGCACGACTTCGAAGGCGATTCCGGCTTTGGCCAGGGCGCGGGCTTCCTCGCCACCGCGGCCAAAGATGTACGGATCGCCGCCCTTGAGCCGCACGACCTTTTTGCCGGCTTGAGCGTGGCTGACGAGCAGCACCTCGATTTCATCTTGGGGAACGGTGTGGCAGCCCGCTTTTTTGCCCACGTAAACCACCTCACACTCGGCGCGGCACCATTTCACCAATTCGGGGTGCACGAGGTAGTCGTACACCAAAACATCGGCCTGGGAGATCAACTCCTTGGCGCGGAACGTGACCAGACCGAGATCGCCGGGACCGGCACCGACGAGATGAACAATACCTGTAGGGGAAGACATGGAGAGAGGAATTACACAGAGGGCACGAGAGGTATCACAGAGGTCACGGAAAAAGGCAGGTCTGAAGCTCTATGCTATCGGTGCCTCCTCTTGTGTCCTCTGTGTAACTAAATCTGAAATCCGAAATGTTTTAAAATCACCAGCGCAGTCTCGACCGGATTGTCAATTTCGGCATCGCTGAGCGGAAGACTACGCAGACCGATTTCATGGTGATAAAACCAGAGCGTGTCGGCGCTGACATGGGCTGCAAAAGCCGTTTGGCAACCACCGCCCAAGGCGGCCTGAAAAGCGCGTTCAAGGGTGACGGCGCGCGAGGTGCGGTGATCCAGTACAGCGGCGAAGAGCGCCGCATCGGCTGAGCGGGTCTGGATGGCGATGGCAGCCTGCCCCACGGCGGGCACCATGTGCTCACAGGCAAGGCAGTGGAACTCCGCACCCGCCCAGCCGCCAATACCGAGTCGGCGCAGGCCGGCCGTGGCCAACACGGTTGCATCGGCCACTCCGTCCTGAGCGATCTTACGCAGGCGCGTGTCCACATTACCGCGGATTTCCGTGAACGTGGCGTCGGGAAACATCATCGCCAACTGGAGCCTGCGGCGCGGGCTGCTGGTGGCGATGGTCGCAGGGGATTCGATGCCCTCGCGCAGCACGAGCATGTCACGCGGGTCTTCGCGCGGCATGTAACCGGCGACCGCCAGACCTGCGGGAATTTCACCTGGCAAGTCTTTGCAGCTATGCACGGCCAGATCGGCGTCCCCACGCAAAAGGGCCTCTTCGAGTTCTTTGGTGAAAAGCCCCTTGCCACCCTGTTTTTCGAGGGACCACTCGATGCGTTGGTCGCCGGTGGTGACGATTTTCAACAACTCGATTTCGACGCCGAGCGTAGCGCGCAGGTGCGCGGCAACCTGCTCGGATTGTGCGAGCGCGAGCGGGCTCTTACGGGTGGCGAGTCGGAGTACTGGTGAAGACACGGGGAGTGGAGAGCAGCGGTCAGAATTCAGCGGACTGCGGGCGAGATCGGAGAATAGAATAAAGGGGATAAGCCCGAGGGGTTATCAGAAAAAAGGCCGGGGACAACAAGTGCCCTCGGCCTTCGCAAAACAGACGGTTAAACGCTTAGTTGGCGTAGGAACCGGCAACGCCGCTGATGTCGCGCTTGGGCATCCAAGGCATCAGGCTGCGGAGACGCTCACCAGTCTTCTCGATCTGGTGCTTTTCGCCGGCCTTGAGGAGGGCGTTGTAGTTCTTGAGGCCACCCTTGTACTCAGCGACCCACTGCTTAACGAACTTACCGTTTTGGATCTCGGTGAGGATCTTCTTCATTTCCTTCTTCGTGTTCGCGTTGATCACGCGGGGACCACGGGTGATGTCGCCGTACTTGGCGGTCTCGGAAATGGAGAAGCGCATGCCGGAGATGCCCTTTTCGTACATGAGGTCGCAGATGAGCTTCAGCTCGTGCAAGCACTCGAAGTAGGCCATCTCGGGCTGGTAACCAGCCTCGACGAGGGTTTCAAAACCGGCCTGAACGAGGGCGGAAGCGCCACCGCAGAGAACGGCCTGTTCACCGAAGAGATCGGTCTCGGTCTCTTCCTTAAAGGTGGTCTCGAGGACGCCAGCGCGGGTCGAACCGATGCCCTTGGCCCAAGCGAGGGCGTTCTTCTTGGCCTTCTTGGACTTGTCTTGGAACACGCCGATGAGGGCGGGCATACCTTTGCCTTCAACATAGAGACGGCGGACCATGTGGCCGGGGCCCTTGGGGGCGACCAGGATCACGTCGATGTCGGCGGGGACCGTGATCAAACCGAAGTGGATCGCGAGACCGTGCGAGAAGATCAGGGTTTTGCCCTTCTTCAGGTTGGGAGCGATGTCCTTGGTGTAGACGTCAGCCTGCTTCATGTCAGGAAGACCGACCAAGATGATGTCGGCCTGTTTAACAGCCTCGGCGGTCGTGACGACCTGGAAGCCATGCTTTTCAGCAACGGGCTTGGACTTGGAACCCTCGTAAAGGCCGATGATGACCTTAACGCCGGAGTCCTTCAGGTTCAGGGCGTGCGCGTGGCCTTGGGAGCCGTAGCCGAGCACAGCAATGGTCTTGTCTTTGAAGAGGCCGAGATCGGCGTCTTTGTCGGTGTATACTTTAGCGGGCATGGTGTGGGAAAACGAGTTGTAGGTGGTTAACGGAAAAGGGGGAAGCGGGGGAATCGGCGGCTTATGCAGCGTGGGATTTGGCTGCTTAGGTTTTGGACTTTCCGCGCAGCGGTCTTAACGCATCTGGGCCAGCACGCCGGTGCGGGCCAGTTCAAGGATGCCGAAAGGTTCTACCAACTTGAGGAAGGCACCGACCTTGCCGTCGTCGCCGGTCATTTCGATGATGACCGACTCTTGCGCCACGTTGACGATCTTGGTGCGGAAAATGTCACTGATCTGCATGATCTCCGAGCGCGTGCGGGAGTCGGCTTTGACCTTGATCAAAACGAGCTCGCGAACGACGGCCTGGCCCTCGGTGAAATCAATGACTTCGACGACGTTGACCAACTTGCGCAGCTGCTTGATGCAGAGGTCGAGGGCGGCGTCATCGCCCATGAGAACGGCGGTGATTCGCGACAGTGAGGCGTCGTGGGTGGGCGCGACGTTGAGCGAGTCGATGTTGAAGCCGCGGCCGGAAAACATGCCGGACACGCGGGCTAGAACGCCGAACTTGTTCTCAACGAGGACAGAGATCGTGTGTCGCATTGCGGTGATAAAGTGAGGGGAGTTTTCTGGTGGACGCTGAGGGACTTGAACCCCCGACACCCTCGGTGTAAGCGAGGTGCTCTAACCAACTGAGCTAAGCGTCCGAACCAAAGTTCAGAGATAAGCGGGCTGAAAGGGCGGCTGACAAGGATTTATTCGTGGATACGAACAGGTTTGTCACTGCGCCCATCAAAACGGGTGCACGGGGAACGTTGAGAGACCTCCCCGCGCGTACCCCGACAGCGGCCAAAATCAGGCCTTCATGGCCCTGGGCTGGAGCAGACCCTCGCGGATCATCAACTCGGCATTCTGCACGGCATTCAGTGCGGCGCCCTTCCAGAGGTTGTCACCGCTCACCCAGAAGGAGAGGCCGTTGTCCCAAGCCGTGTCGATGCGCAGGCGCCCTACTCCGCACTTCACCTTCTCGGCGAAATCGAGCGGAGTGGGATATTTTTTATTGGCAGTATCATCGACCAACTCGGCCCCGGGGAACGCGGCGATGGCGGCACGGGCCGTGGCCAAATCGACTGGGCGCTCAAACTCTGCGCTAACCGAGACCGAATGCGCGCGCACCACCGGTACGCGCACCGTGGTGGCGGAAACCTTTAGGTTGGGAAGCCCCATGATCTTGCGCGACTCGTCGGCCATCTTGGTCTCCTCTCCGGTGTAACCGTTGGAACCGAATGAATCGATATGGGGGATACAGTTAAAGGCGATCTGGTACGGGTAAACCGCGTGCTTGAGCGGCTGGCCGGCCGAGTGGGCTTGGATTTGGTCGGCGAGTTCACGCACGGCTTCGGCACCGGTGCCGGAGACCGATTGGTAGGTGGAGACAATGATGCGCTTAACACCGAACGCCTGGTGCAGAGGCCACAGTCCCATGAGCATGACTGCCGTCGAACAATTGGGGTTGGCGATGATGCCACCGTGGTTGCGCAGCTTCTCGGGGTTGATCTCGGGGATCACCAACGGCACGTTAGGCTCCATGCGCAGGGCCGAACTCTTGTCGATGACCACGCAGCCCGACTTCACGGCATCGGCCGCGAGCGCGCGGGTGACGGAACCACCGGCGGCGAAGAACGCCAGGTCAACACCGGCGAAAGCACCTAGTTTGGCCTCTTCGATGGTCCATTTCTTGCCGAAGCGCTCGACCACTTTGCCCGCCGAGCGAGCCGAGGCGAACAGCCGCAGCGAGCCCATTGGGAAATTACGCTCGTGCAGCAAGCGCACGAGCTCTTGACCGACGGCCCCCGTGGCGCCGACGATACCGATGACGTAGTTGTTACTCGTATTCACGATGAAATCCTTTTTGGAATCGGCCACAGAAACATGCACCCGCCTCGGCATCAAGCCCGCAGACCGCTGCCTCGTCGTGAGCATAGAACACCAGACGATGCAGTTCTTCCGCCACGGCGAATTGGCCCACAGTTACATTATCTCCACGTCGAAGCGCCCGCCTTCCAACGTCAAAGACTCCCTCGGCACCCCTTGCGGCCTGCACGCCATCGCCGAACGCATCGGTGCCGGTCAACCACCCGGCATCGTGTTTAAAAGCCGCGTGCCCACCGGCTATCATTTTAACGAACTTCCCGATTCCTCGACCCACCCCAACTTAATCACCAGCCGGATTCTCTGGCTGCGCGGGCTCGAGCCCAGCGTGAACCAAGGCGGCGACGTCGACACTTACGAGCGCTACGTTTACATTCATGGTACCAACCACGAAGACCGACTCGGCACCCCGCAAAGCGCAGGCTGTGTACTCATGAACAATCTGGATATCATCGCACTCTACGAAGAGGTACGTGCCGGGGATTTGGTGTGGATCGGCGCGTAGTCAAACGCACGGTATTTCCCTGCTGCAGAAAACGAGGCACAAAAAGCACTAAATTATTGGTTTTTAGTAGTCAGGCTCCGACTAATTAACCATCGATTTAAATATGTTGAATTCCTCCAACGTGAATGAGCCGGAAAGTGATTCGCAGCCGAAGCACGTTAGCATTGATCGGCAGGCATTTACCTCACCCCAAGCCGTGGTCGAAGATCTTCGAACGTTACCCTCCGGCCCACGGATACTCCCAGAGCTACTCGCGCTGCTCTCCTCATACGGATCTAACCTCGACGCGATCATCAAACTCATCCGCATGGAACGCGCACTAGCGGCTCGAGTACTCAAAGTGAGCAACAACGTCAATCAACGCGGGATGGGCGAATGCACCAGCATTGAAGAAGCGGTCGGTCGCCTCGGCTTCGAGCAAGTTCACCGCTTGGTCATTACTGCCATCGGATTGGAATTAGAGGGGAAAAACCTGCCGAGCTACGGATTAAAAGGGGTTCAACTCTGGATCGACACGGTAACTGTGGCCATCGCTGCTGAGCTCGTCGCGGAAAGTGTAGGGCTAGATACTCGAACCTGCTACTCTCTGGGACTGTTCCACGGAGTAGGAATGGTGGTGATCGATGGATGGATACAACAGAAGCAACTGGAATTACGCTTCACCTCCACCGGATTCCCCTACGACACCACTGAGGGCGAGTTTACCATGCTCGGATTCAATCATGCGGAAGTGGGTTCGGCCTTGCTCAAAAAATGGAACTACCCAGCGGAGCTTTTCGACCCTATCCGGTGGCAATACCAGCCCGAAAAATCAGTCAGCTACCCCAAACTCGCCGCAGTTTTATTCTTCGCTAGGTGGATCCGCGATGCTGTGCACTGCGACGATAGTGTACCACTCCCGTTCCTCTCATCCAATGATTACTTGGGGCTCACGTTCAGACAGCTCGGTGAAATCACTGAAAAGACCAAAGATCGGCTCGCGCAGTCCAGCGATCTACTGCACTTGGCCTAGGCAGCGCCCCCCCCCCCTGCGGCACATTGCACTCCTGCCCATTTCAATAGTTGCGTCCTGATCTCTAGCTCAAACACCCGCACGGCTACACCTCTCCTACTTATTTTCCCCAAACAGAAGCCGGAGCGAATTCAGGCACACCACCACCGTGCTCCCCTCATGTGCGGCAACACCCACCGCCAACGGCACCAATCCAAGCGTCGAGGCGATCGCCATGATCACCACCACACCGAGTGAAATGGCCAGATTCTGTTTAATGATTCGCGTGGCCCGCTTGCTCAGCTTAAGCGCGGCCAAAAAGTTCTCGATGCGGTCGTGCATCAAAATGACCTCGGCTTGCTCCAGGGCGGCATCACTACCGCGTGCGCCCATCGCCACGCTCACATCAGCGGCGGCCAAAGAGGGGGCGTCGTTCACCCCATCCCCAACCATCGCAACTTTGCGCCCGCCGGCGCGCAGCGACTGGATTGCGTCCACCTTTTGCTCTGGGGTGAGTCCTGCGCGAACCTCATCAAGACCGAGCTCATGGGCCACTGCCTCCGCCGCCTGCCGGCGGTCACCGGTCAACATCACCGTATGAATGCCAGCGGCTTTCAGTTGGATTAAAACCGCCTTCGACTCGGCGCGGATCTGATCGCGCAACAGCACGCGGCCAATCACGTCCTTACCCACAACCCACACCTCAGCCAAATCGGCGGGCGCGGGCGGGAGTTTTTTCAACCACTCAGCCAGCGGGCCTTTTTCCAACAGCTCACGCCGCCCAAGCAGCACCTGACTGCCGGCAAAACTGCCGCGCACCCCTTGACCGGTGATCGACTGAAACTCTTCCATGCCCAGCTCGCGCACGCCACGCGCCTTGGCGTCACGCACAATGGCGCGCGCCAACGGGTGCTGCGAATTCGACTCTAGCGCGAAGGCCAACTCCATGATTTCAACCTCCCGGCCCGCAGGAAAACTCTCGTAGCCGACCACGGCCAGTTCACCAGTGGTCAGCGTGCCTGTCTTGTCCATCGCGACCACGGTGATGGAGGCCAGGCTTTCAATAGCAGCACCGCCCC
>CANIXX010000120.1 GCA_947471115.1 Opitutaceae bacterium
AAACTCGTCGCCTAACCCTCTGCACTGACTCCCATGTCTATTCTCATCACTCCCTCGACCAAGATTCTCGTGCAAGGCATCACCGGCGACTTCGGTGGCCGCCACGCCAAGCTCTCCCTCGACTACGGCACCCAGATCGTCGCCGGCGTCACCCCCGGCAAGGGCGGCCTGTTCTTTGAACACGGCACCCACAAAGTGCCGATTTTTAACTCTGTGGCCGATGCCGTCGCCGCCACGGGTGCCACGGTCGCCGTGGTCTACGTGCCGCCGCCTTTCGCTGGCGATGCCATTTTGGAAGGCGTTGACGCCGGCCTCGACCTCGTGGTCGCCATCACTGAGGGCATTCCGATCAAGGACATGATCCGCGTGAAGCGCGCCATCACCGGCAGCAAGACCCGCTTGGTCGGCCCGAACTGCCCTGGCGTCGTGACGCCCGGCACTGGCCCGGATTCTACCGGTGGTTGCCGCATCGGCATCGCTCCCGGCTACATCCACAAGAAGGGCCACGTCGGCGTGGTTTCCCGCTCCGGCACGCTCACCTACGAGGCGGTATTCCAGCTCACCTCCAAGGGCATCGGCCAATCCACTGCGGTGGGCATCGGCGGCGACCCGGTCAACGGCACCAGCCACCTCGACATCATCAAGCTGTTCAACGCAGACCCGGACACTCACGCCATCATCCTGATCGGCGAAATCGGCGGTAACGCCGAGGTCGAGGCTGCTCGTTGGATCAAAGCCAACTGTAAAAAGCCGGTGGCTGGTTTCATCGCCGGTGCAACCGCCCCCGCTGGCCGTCGTATGGGCCACGCCGGCGCCATCGTCGGTGGTGTTGAAGACACCGCTGCGGCTAAGATCGCCGTGTTTAAAGAGTGCGGTATCGAGGTTGCCGAAACCCCCTCCGACATGGCCGACGCGCTCCTGCGCGCCGCCAAGGTCAAGGGCGTCACCCTGAGCTAAACCTTAAGATTGGAACGAGAGCTCCTCGATCCGCTAAGCGAAAAGGCCGCGCTGCACAGCGCGGCCTTTTTTATTTTCCGAGGGAGAGCCTACCTCCGTGTGGGCTGGTTCGGTCGAGGCGTTCGACTGCGGCGCATGCCAGGCCCACAGACAATCCGATCAGGTAAGCCAGCGGGACTGGCACGTAATCGGCCGCGGAGTTGTCGGCGAAGACCGTCGTCCCTGTAATCAGCTCGGCTCCGCATTTGAGGAGGAATCCAGCCAGCGCCAGTCCGCCCACGGCTATAGAAAACCCGTGGTGTGCCCGCCTGACTTCGGCGATGACTCGCGCGCAAACCAACCCAAATAACGTGGAGTCCAAACCAGAAAGCCCTCGGTAGGTTCCCAACTGCGGGTGCCATGCCCAGACCCCAGCACTGATGGCGAACGCGGCGGCGGCGAGCGTGATCCAGGGAACGCGGCGCATGGGGGCGTTGCTCTCGGAGACTTAAGATCCGGCAGTGAAGCGGCGGCTGTACCGCGCAGAGCTTATCAACACAACGATAACGGTCAGGCTCAGTAGATCGCCGCCGTCGAAAGCACCGCCACCACCGCTGTAGTGATTCACGTGGGGCGCAGGGGCATTGTAGGTGGGTTTCTGCGCGTCGACCTGGTGGTTTTAACCGGTTGAACGGCGCGAGCGGATTGAGCCGTGATTTCGGTGGTGGTGCGAGCCTGGTTGCGGCGTTCGATGCCACGTTTGGCGAAGATCGCGTCGTCGAGCACGATCATGGCGGTGTGGTCGGTCACCAGCTGGTAATTCACGCCGAGCTGGGTGATCGCATCCGTGGCCTCGCCGACGGGAGTCAGGCCGATGTCCTGTTTGGTTTCGATCTGCTCGATCTGGGACAGTGCCCAGAGGCGTTCGATCTCGGGATTGTCGGTGTCCGCGGCCGGGAAATCAAAGGTCGTGGTGTAGGTTTTGTCCTCGCCGGTGAGTTTTGCGTTGAGCGATACCGTGGCCCGGCCTTCGCCCTCGTAACGGCCAAAAATCACGAGTTGCTGGCCGCGATAAATCTTATGGGCAGGTCGCCGGTGGTATCGAAGACGCGGGCCCTGCTGAACTTGAAGGAGGCGTCGTGAAGGGATTCGAAGGCGATTTTGGCTTTAGCGAGAATGATTTGGCCGCCGATGTCATCGTCGTTGCTCACACCGGTATAGAAGCCGCCGGTGGCATCAGCCATGACCCGGAGCAGCGGCCAGTTGGCGTTGTTACCCATGAGAAAACCGAAGAAGCGGATGTCGTTTTTCTTGAGGAGTGCGTAAAAGGCGCGCGGGTCGGTAACGCCTTCGTTGGTCGTGCCGTCGGTCACGAGGACCACGCTGCTGGCGCGATCGGCATCGAGGTCCTTGAGCGCGATTTGGAGGCCGGCGTAGATGTTGGTGCCGCCTTCGGTGTGCAGTTTGGCGAGCATGTCGGCGGCGAGTGTCACGTTTTCGGGCGTGGCGGAGGTCCAGTCCAAGGCGAGGCGGGCTTTGGAGCTAAACGTGATGATGCGGAAACGGTCGGTGGGCTTCATCTGGCCGATAGCTAGGGCAACGCCACGGGCGAGCGTGCCGATCTTGCCCTGCATGGAGCCGGAGACGTCGAGCACGTAGGTGTAATTGGCACCCTGGATGGCCTTCAGATCAATGCCGGGGGTGACAACCATCATAAACGTGCCGGGTTTATCCTTGGTGCTGCGATACGGGATAACTTCCACGCGGCCGGGAAGTTTGTCGGCCAGGCGGTAGTAGAAAACGAAGTCGCGATCGAGTTTGGCTCCAGCGCCGTCGAGGCTGACCTGGTAATGACCCGCGTCGAGTTTGGTGACCTTGGCTGAATTCTCAAAGCCCGGTATGCGTACGTCGTCCACCGGCCAAGCCGATTTAAGTTCGACGTTAAACAGGAGCTGGCCTTGCACCTGGTTTTGCGCGGGCTGCCAGAAGGATTTGGCCGCCTCGTTGGTGCTGCCCTCCTCGAGCGGGTACACGTAGCGCCCCACGCCGGAATCGATTTCGATTGGCTGGTAGTAGGTGAAACGCAACTGCACCTCGGCATTGGCCCGTACGGGACGGACTTTGAAGTGGTAGGTCTGAAAAGCCTCCTTGGACGCGAGGCCGGCGTCGTTACCGGCCGCCTTTTCTTCGCCGTAGGTTTTTTCAGCCTCGGCCTTGGGCAACACTTCGCCCTTCAGAGTTTTCTCGCCGGTGACGATGGTGCCCGCCGAACGGCTGGCGCTTTTTGGCACTGGGAAGGCGTAAACGGCCTCCAAGTCGGAGGAATTGGGGTTAAAGAACGTCTGCAATACCTCTGTCTGGGCGAAACCGTTGTTAAGGGTTACGTTGATCTGGTGACTGCGGATTTGAATCGGCTGGTGGGGTGAGCCCACGGGGGTAAGGGTGCCGCCGGCGAGCAGTGCGCCGGGCGCAATCAAGAGGGCGACCACGGGAGCGGTCAGCGTAAAACACAAGGCCCGGAGGCGATAAAGTGAAGCGGTGAGTTTCATGGGAGGTTAGAATTTAAACGAACGTGGCTCCCTTAGCTGCGCCGATGCCAGGGGTGGGCATGGAATTGCAACCGCCTCATCTGGAGTTTTATGCGTGTTTAAGGCTCCGCTCTTCGTAAATCGAATATGGACAAAAAATGTGCATGGGTTAGCCGAATATGTTAATTATGCCGGTGGTTTTTAAACGAGAGGATGACCGGGTGTTTGCCCGTGCGGTGACGCGCCCGTTTCGCGGAAAAATCATCGCTGCCACCAATCGCGATCTCGCCGCCGAGATGCGGGCTGGCCGGTTCCGCGAGGATTTTTATTACCGGTTGTGTTAGGATTTGATCGAGACGCCGACGCTGCGGTGCCAGCTCGACGACACACCGGACGAGTTGGTGGTGCTGCTGAGGCACTACACTCGGCACGTCTTCGGAATCGAATCGGCAAATCTTCAGGCTACGGCTCGTCGCTTGAATCTCGACCGACGCACCGTGCAGTCAAAACTCATGACGGGCCAAGGGGACGCCTCGTAATGGTTTATATTTATCCTGGACGCCGGAGCCGAACATCGTGATCCGGCTCAACCTACTGGATCGCGACTGGGCGTTCGCGCACCTGCGCACGTTTCGGCAAACCGACGAGATCGCGTTGTCACGAACCTGATCTTGCCCCAGGCAGTTTTCCGCCTACACGTTTTCTCTTTCGCCCGTGTATCGCACCTTTCTCAAGACCAAGCTTCACCGCGTCACCATCACCGCCGCCGATCCCGATTATGAGGGTTCAGTGACGATTGACCGAGAGCTTTGCCGCGCCGCCGGACTGCTCGAATACGAGCAGGTCGACGTACTCGACATCAACAATGGCGCGCGTTTCACCACCTACGTGATTTACGGCGCCGCCGGTGAAATCCAAGTCAATGGCGCCGCTGCGCGTTTGGTGGCACCGGGGGATTTGGCGATCATCATCGCCTACTGCCGACTGCCCGAGGACCAAATCGCCGGCCATCAGCCGCGTGTGGTCCTGCTCGGCCCAGGGAACAAGATCAACAGCAGCCAGCTGCACTCGCTGCATCAGCCGTAAGGGGACGTGGCTTGCGGGAGCGTTTCAGGCCGAGAACGCGTAAGCGGACGAATATCGGATGCGGCTGCCTCAGGGCAAAAACCTTGAGCTCACGCTCAATGCCACAGGAAGTATTTACACGCAGCGTGTAGCATTGAGCGTGAGCTCAGGGTTTCCGTAACTCATTTTTGGCTGCGAATTGGCTTAGACTGCGCCTTCGGCCCGTGCCTGCACTTGGTGCCAAATCGCCAGCAGCGCAGCAAAATCAGCTTCCCGGTTTTGGCTCTCGACCACGAAATCGAATTTACCGATTTCCTTGAGTTCGTTAGCGGCCGTTTCCATGCGGTGGGCGATTTCGGTTTCACTTTCACCGCGTCCGGTCAGGCGTACGCGCAGCTCGGGAATGGGGACATTGATGAAAACGGTGCCCATGTGTTTGGCGAGCAGCGGGGAGGCTTGCGCGGCCTTGCAGAAGCTCTCCACGCCCTGCACGTCCACGTTGATGATCAGGCTGCGGCCGGCCGCCAGCGGGTCGAGTACCGAGCTGGATAAGGTGCCGTAGCGGTTGCCGGTCTTGTGCACCCAGGCCCACTCCAAAAACGCTCCAGCAGCGACCTTGGCGTCGAATTCCTCCGGGGTAAAAAAGTGGTAATGCACGCCGTTGACCTCACCGGGGCGCGGGGCCCGCGTGGTGGTGGTGACGATCCGCTCAAAACCCGATACCTCGGTGACCATACGTTCACACAGTGTGGTTTTTCCAGAGCCGGCCGGACCGGCGAGAACGAGGAGAACAGGCGTCATGGTGGGAGGCGTTAAGGGGTTAACCGCTCTAGATCAGTAGGTGAACGCGATGCCAGCCAGTAGCAGTCCGTAGGCCGAAAGGGTGGCCCCGAGCACTCTCGCCCGTGTCGGGGTGCGGTATAGCCACTCGAAAAAATCCCTCAGCCGAAACGGCGAGGCGCCCAAATAGATGGCTGCGCTGATGGCGACGTACAGAGCCGAAACCATGCAGAGGCGTTGGGGTAAATCGTAACGGCCATAGGCCGACATCAGCAGGGGCCAAGAGCCGACCAGTGTGACGACGCTCAGGCCGCGCACGGCGAGGAATTCCGGCAGGTAGATAAACGAGAGCACGGCGAGCGCGGCGAATAAGACGACGAACGGGGTGGGAGAGGAGAAGCCGATCACATCGGCTGCGGACATACTGGATACGTTGTAAATAAACCACGCTGCGCCCGCGCCAAAGAAAACGATGGCGGCCGCCTGGGAGCGCGGCAGGGCTTTGAACATCGATGTGATTGCCGAGTTGCTCACGAGCAGCAGGAACCCGAGCCCGAGCAATATCAGGCCGACAAGAAGGGTGGAAAGGGTGAGGTTCATGGGTGGGTTGTTTTGAAATGCGTTCTCGTTCTCTTAATCGTTATCTTTTGCCAGGGGTTTGGGACGTGAAGCGTGCGGAAGAAAGAACGATTAAAAAAGAAGAGGAAAGCGGGGATTCGAAGGCGGAATCAAACACCCGCCAACTGCAGTTCTCCGTAGAGTGTGCTAACGCTGGAGCGTTCGATTTTGAGTGGCACCCGTTGGCCGATGAGGCGCGCTTGAGCATCGAAAATGCAGACGCGGTTGCCGCGCGTGCGGCCCGTGAAACGCTGGCCGGTTTTGTCCGGTCCTTCGACCAGCACTTCCTCGATCGTGCCCAATAGCGCGGCGTTGCGGCGCTCGGAGTTCTTTTTGAGGATGTCCAACAACACGGCGTTACGATGCTCCTTAACCGAGTCGGGGATTTGGTCGCCCATGTCGGCCGCTGGCGTGCCGCTGCGGATGGAATACTTGAAAATGTACGCCATGTCGTAGTTGCACGCCTCGAAAAGCTCCCGGGTTTGCTCAAATTCTTCGTCGGTCTCACCGGGGAAACCCACGATGATGTCGGTCGAGAAATACATGTCGGGGCGCACCGCGCGCAACGACTCGACGATCTCGCGGTAACGCTCACGCGAATACGGGCGGTTCATCGCCTTCAAGATGCGATCGCTGCCGCTTTGCATCGGCAGGTGCACGTATTCGCACAGTTTTTCGAGGCGACCGTAAGCCTGGACGAGGTCGTCCTTGAAGCCGCGCGGGTGCGGCGAGGTGAAGCGGATACGCTCAATGCCGTCGATCGCGTTGACTCGCTCCAATAACTGCACGAACGGCGAAATTCCGTCGGTATGGGTGTAATCGCGGCGTCCGTAGCTGGTGACGATTTGGCCAAGTAGGGTCACTTCCTTGACCCCGCGCGCGGCGAGGCTGCGGCATTCGGCCACGATGTCGTCCATGGGGCGCGAGCGTTCGTCGCCACGGGTTTTTGGGACGATGCAGAAGGCGCAATCCATGTTGCAGCCCTGCTGGATCGAAACGAAGGCGTTGACCTGGGGTGCGAGCAGTTCTCCGTCTGTGCCGAGGGCACCAGCCTCGGGTGCGAGGTGGTCTTTAATGGTGTTCTGCGAGCCGGCCTCCTCGGCTATATCCACGATGGTTTCGCCAATGGGCAGACCGGCGTCTCGGGCGGCGCGCAAGTTGTCGAGGTAGTCGGGGACTTGATGGAATTTTTGGGTGCCTACAATCAGGTCCACGTCGGGCAACTGGTCGAGCAGTGAGGCACCGCGGTTTTGCGCCATGCAGCCGAGGATCCCGAGCACGAAATCGGGGTCTTTTTTCTTTCGGTGGGCGACGAAGCCGGCCTTGCCGATCGCTTTTTGTTCGGCGGCGTCGCGCACCGAGCAGGTGTTAAGTAGGAGGATGTCGCAGTCGTCCTCCGAATTGACGATGCGATAGCCTCGGGAGCGCAGCATCGCGGCAACCGCCTCGCTGTCGCGCTCGTTCATTTGACAGCCGTAGGTTTTAATATGGACCCGATTCATCGTGCAGAAGGTTTGGGATTAAGCGCCCCACATGGAGGGTCAAACGGTAAAGCGCCCCGAGGAAATCTCGGTGCCGTTACCACCCGTCGATTTATCTGTCTGCAAAAGGATGAGTTCCCGGGTACTTCTTTTACCCCTTGTAGGCCTAGTGGCTGCCTGCGCGCTCGCATCCACCTTTACGCCAATGCCGGGAGCGGGGGCGCGGTTGGGCGGGGTTTCTGCGCGAGAAAGCGGGGTTTTTGAGCTCAGCCCGACCGTGCTGCAATCCGGCGCTGAAGCAGGCGGCGAACAAAGCATGGCCCCGATGATCTTCCCCTCGTTTCGATCGGCACCCCACCTCGTGCGCTTAATTTCTGAACATTCTATATATAATAAGGATGCGCGGGTTAACTTTGCTGTGGATCCAGTCGTAGAAACGGCTTCGCCACGCTCCGCGCGCATGGTCGAAATCGTGTTTATACGTCCGCCGCTCCCACGCGCGCCCGACCCGGGGATTCGGCCCTCCGATGTTGATATTCCGCTTTATAAAGCGTGGGTAGCGCTGTTGCTCGACAGTCCACGCCCTCGCCGCGCCCAAATCCATTTAAGTGCGCTTAAGAAAATTTTTGCCGCAGAGGGATTGCCTGAGGAACTCGTTTGGCTTGCCGAGGCAGAGTCAAACTTTGATCCGCTGGCGTTGAACGCGAGCGGTGCGCGCGGTTTGTTCCAACTCATGCCCTACACCGCCCGGGAGCGGGGGCTTCGGCTGCAGCCCAACGACGAACGCGACGATCCTTTAAAAAATGCCCGCGCTGCGGCGGTGCATTTGCGCCATCTCTACGGGAAATTCGAATCGTGGTCGCTCGCTTTGGCCGCCTATAACGCCGGCGAGGGCTACGTGCGCCGCAGCCTCAAGGCAGCCGACGCCCAAACCTATGGCGAAATCGCCGAATCGCTCCCGCTCGAAACACGGGTTTATGTGGCGAAAACCCTGGCGATTCTGGTGGTTCGCGAGGCGCTCGATCCCCACGAACTTGATGCACTATTGGGGCATTGATCCTTTAGCTTTTCGACAGCTTGAGTTGTGGCGCTGGTCAGCGAAAGCGGCAGCCGGAGGGGGGCAATGCGCCGGATTTTTTAACGGAAAAGTCGAAAAAGCGGCACGCGAAGTAAATGTAATCACTTTATCAAAAAATGATTACGTTCTTCTTCGCATGCCTTCGTGAGCCTTCGCGGTTAAATGGATCGGGGGCTTCGTTTTTGCGCCATTTTGTGGTCTTTGGGGTCAATCGATTGGGGCCTGCCTACGGCAAGCGGCGAATAACCCTTTGAGGTTATCGCCGGGCGGTGATGGGCTTGGGGGTGTAGAAAATCCGGCGGAAGTCGAAGTCGGTCTGGATACGGGTGTTTACACCGAAATTGCTGCCTTGGTCGCTCACGCCGGCACTCAGGCCTAGGCCAAGAACCCAGCGGTTGCGGCTGTTGAAGGTCAGATTGGGCGGCAACGTCCATGCCATGCCGGGGCGAACGGTGATGTTATAGGTGTCACTTGAATCTAGGCCGGCGGAACTGCGGAAGTTGACCTCAAGGGAGTATTTGATGGGCCCGCGTTTCCAGGTGAGGCCGGGGGTCACGAACCACGTGTCTGCCCCGTAGTGCTGGTCGGTGTTGGTGCGGGGTAGGGCTCGGGAGTTAATGTCCAGGCCAAAGCTGACGAAGCCGGTGACCGAGGGGTGGCGCTTAAACACGTGCTCCATCGTCATGAAGGGCGTGATGTGGCGCAGGCCGTCGGTGAGCTCCTCAGGGGCGTGGTCGATGGGCACACTGTATTTGATGCCGGCGGCGGTGTCCCAGAACGGTTCAAGGAAGTCGTTGAACCGGTATTTGGCGCCGAAACTGACCTGCGAGATTCCGTTGGTGCTCAGGACCGAGCGGTTTTTGAGGCCGTGGGCGATGTAGGAGTCGATATCAGAGGACAACTCCCATTGAGGCGAGAGGCCGTAACGTAGGCCCCAGACCAGGCGCAGGTGGTCGCGGCTCTGCAGATCGCCAAAACGGGGGCGGAGGGTAACGCGCAGATCGGCTGGAAGCGTCATGCGCGGAAGTTCGCTGTTAAATATACCTGGGAGCGGGGCGAAGTCGTTGCCCGCGGATTTGTTTTTTGCGGTTGGGGTGGTCTCGCCCATTGCTTTGGCGAGTATGAGAGCCTCCATCACCAGCCAGCACGCTAAGCGCGAGGTGGAATTCATGGGGTTTATGGGGTTGATAAGGAGACTGACAGACTGGGCCCCAAGTGCAACACCCCGGGGGCTATTTTACCTTAAGCTTACAGTTCCATTACCCTTTTTAATATCCGAACCCGCTCGTTGCTATTGGCTAAAGCCGACTTTGCCGATTTTTGTAATCGGTGCGCCCGCTTAAAGGCCTCGAAAGCGAGCTGATTCAAGTAGGTATTAACCGTGATCTTGTTGGAATGGGCTCTGAGGTAGCGCGGTGCTTTAGCCCGCAGGATTGCATCGGGTTTCCTCCTGCAATTACCCAAGCGGGCTAAAGCACCG